>NZ_JBEOVL010000001.1:0-368246 GCF_040295485.1 Streptomyces sp. NPDC002793
GCTTCCTTCGGTCCCGTTTCACCGGGGCCCTCCGGGCGCTTCCCTTCGTTCTTGCGTTTCCGACTCTATCAGACTCTTTCGTGTCCGATTCCCGGTCGAAGCGGGTTCTTGCTGTTTCGCTTTCCAGTTCTTCGCTTTCGCGTTTCCCTTTCCGGCGGTTCCAACTTTACCAGACTCTTTTTCGTTCCGTTTCCGGTCCGAATTTGATTCCGGCGACCCATGGAGTGGTCTTTACCTTTCGGCTGATCCGACTTTATCAGAAGCAATTCAGCCGAAGCGAATCCGGCGTCTGCTTGAAAGAGAAGAATCGATCGGCTCCGCGAGGACCATGTCCTCCGCACGAGCGAGATGAACTTTAGACGTTCTCGAGCAGGCTGTCCAGCTCGCTCGAACCGTTAAAATCTACCTCTCCACACCAACCGTGTCAACAGTTTTTGTGGGCGACCAGAAGACTAGCAGCTCAGCGCTTCCCCACGCACATCGGCCTCAGGCGGCGGTCGGGAGCTCCGCGCTTCGCTCCCCGGCTTCGAGGTCTCCGGTGTCGCCGGCACGGGCGGCCCTGCCTCCGAGGACATGGACATAAGCGAGAAAGGCCAGCTCAGCCACGACGCCGATGGTGATGCGTGCCCAGGTGGGGAGGCCCGACGGGGTGACGAAGCCTTCGATGACGCCGGAGACGAACAGGACCAGCGCCAGACCGATCGCCATGCCGATCGCGGCGCGGCCCTGTTGGGCCAGTGCCTCGCGCCTGGTGCGTGGGCCCGGGTCGATGACCGTCCAGCCGAGGCGGAGTCCTGTGCCCGCTGCGACGAAGACGGCAGTGAGCTCGAGGAGGCCGTGGGGCAGGACCAGCCCGAGGAACGTGTCCAGACGGCCGGCCGAGGACATCAGGCCGATGCCGACGGCGAGGTTGAGCACGTTGACGAAGAGGATCCAGATCACGGGTATGCAGAGGAACGCCCCCAGCACCAGGCACATGGCTGCCGCCTGGGCGTTGTTCGTCCAGACCTGGGCGGCGAACGAAGCGGCCGGGTGGCTCGAGTAGTAGGTCTCGTACTCGCCGCCGGGCCGGGTCAGAGCGCGCAGGTCCTCCGGAGCCGCGATCGACGCCTGGACCTCCGGGTGCGTGCCGATCCACCAGCCGATCACTGCCGCCAGCAGCGCGGAGAGCACCGCCGTGGGAATCCACCAGTGCCGTGAGCGATAGACAGCCGCGGGGAAGCCGGCGGTCAGGAAACGTGCGGCGTCACGCCACGAAGCGCGTCGGGTCCCCGTCACGGTGGAACGGGCGCGCGCCACGAGCTGGGTGAGGCGGGCGGTCAGCAGGGGATCCGGGGCGCTGGACTGGATCAAGGAGAGATGGGTCGCTGTGCGCTGGTACAGGGCGACGAGTTCGTCCGCCTCCTCACCTGTCAGGCTGCGCCCTCGGTGCAGAAGATGGTCCAGGCGGTCCCACTCGATGCGGTGGGTGGTCACGAAGACGTCGAGATCCATGGTCGGCTGCTGCTCCAGGCATGGGGGCGTACGGGTCCGTACTACGGCGGCGCGCTGCGGGTCAGCTTGGCAGACTGTGGTCCCTAGGGGCAGGTAAGGGCGGCGAGGGGTGGGTGGCGATGAATGAGCTCGTGACCGGGGACGCGGTCGTACTGGGGGTGCGGCCGGCGAGGCTGCCCAGCCGGGCGTTGGCGATCGCGATTGATCTTGCGGTACTTCTGACCGTTTTCGTGCTGCTGTCCCTCGTGCTGGCCGTGGCGACCGCGACGCTCGACGACGCCGCAACCGCCGCGACAGGCGTCGCCTCGTTTCTTCTCGTCCTGGTGGGTGGGCCGGTCGCGGTCGAGACGCTCACCCACGGTCGCTCGCTCGGGAAGCTTGCCTGCGGACTTCGCGTGGTGCGGGACGACGGTGGGCCGATCCGGTTCCGCCACGCCCTCGTGCGGGGGGCGATGGGAGTCGTCGAGATCCTGGGAACGTTCGGAGTCGTGGGCTGTATCGCCTCCCTGGTGTCCGCCCGTGGCCGCCGGCTCGGCGATGTCTTCGCGGGAACACTCGTCGTACGTGAGCGGGTGCCGGCGGGGCGGGCTCTCGCCGTGCCGCCGCCTCCTCCCTGGCTCGTGGGGCGTTTCACGCAGCTGGACCTCTCGGGCGTGCCGGACGGTCTGTGGCTGGCGATCCGGCAGTACCTGACGCGGATGAACCAGCTCGACGGGGCGGTACGCGAGTCCCTGGCCCAGCGGCTGTCCACGGATCTCGCCGTGTGCACGGGCGCTCCGGTACCGCAGGGCGTACCGGCCGCTGCTTACCTCACGGCCGTGGTGAACGAGCGGCAGACGAGGGACGCCCGGCGGGTGACCGGGGCGGTCCGTCGTCGTAGCCCGGCCCCGGGGGCACCTGTGCCGGAGCCCCTGCCCATGTACCGGGAGGACACCCGGGGCCGACCGGAGGTCGCGGGCACCTCCTCGGCACCTCACGTGGACGGCGAGGACACGAACGGGCCCGTCCCGCCGCCCACGACCGGGTTCGCGCCGCCCGCCTGAAGGCGGGCCCGAGCCCGCTCACGTCCTCAAGCCCCGCCCTCCGGGCCGGGCTTCGCCGAGGGCGGGGATTCGAGGTGCTCCAGCTCGATGCCCGGCGCCGCCAGCACCACGTCACCCGCGATGTGCACGGCGTGCTGATCACCGGTGTCCAGTGCGTTGACCTGGTACTCGTCCACGATCAGGGGACCGTTGTCAGTGGCGTGCGCTTCACTGTTCAGCAGAGACCAGGACTGGTCGACGGTACGGGGGGCGAGAACCGGGTCCGTGAAGGTGACCAGACGGACGCGGGTCGTGGGGGAATCGGGGGTGAGGCGCAGAAGCCGAGCGGTGGCGACGAGGAAAGCGGGGGATGTGCCGGAAAAAGTGTGGGCCCGGACGTTGCCTTCGGTGGCATGGGCGCCGGTGGGATCGTTCCGTACCCAGGTGACCCCGTCGAGGGCGGCGCCCCGGATCTGCCAGCTCGCGGCATGCAGTTCGAGGCGGATGGGGCGGCCGAGCTCGTCCAGGGCCAGATCGACGGAACCCAGGTGGGCGCCCGAGGGGGCCGTGGTCTGGGAGACGTAGCGCCAGCCGGAAGGGCCGGGCGCGCAGTGGAAGTGTTCTTCGCCGAGGGGGGTGTGGTCGTGGACATCGTGGAGCGAATAACGGCCGCGGGGCATGGGGTCCTTCGGGTTCCTCGGGCTGTGCGGGTGCGGTACGGGGCAGGCCCCCGACACGGGGGTGCGGGGGCCTGCGCTCGGACCTGCTGCTGAGAGCTGTGCCGGCCGTCGGCCGACGGCCGGCTCAGTAGCGGTAGAGGTCGGACTTGTACGGTCCTTCGACCGGGACACCGATGTAGTCGGCCTGCTCCTGGCGCAGGGTCGTGAGCCTCACGCCCAGCGCGTCGAGGTGGAGCCTGGCGACCTTCTCGTCCAGGTGCTTCGGCAGCACGTAGACATCGGTCGGGTACGCCTCGGGCTTCGTGAACAGCTCGATCTGGGCCAGGGTCTGGTCCGCGAACGAGTTGGACATGACGAACGAGGGGTGACCGGTGGCGTTGCCGAGGTTCAGCAGGCGGCCCTCGGACAGCACGATCAGGACCTTGCCGTCGGGGAACTTCCAGGTGTGGACCTGCGGCTTGACCTCGTCCTTGACGATGCCGTCGATCTTCGCCAGGCCGGCCATGTCGATCTCGTTGTCGAAGTGGCCGATGTTGCCGACGATGGCCTGGTGCTTCATCCGGGCCATGTCCGAGGCCATGATGATGTCCTTGTTGCCCGTCGTCGTGACGAAGATGTCCGCGGTCTCCACCACGTCGTCCAGCGTCGTGACCTGGTAACCGTCCATCGCCGCCTGCAGCGCGCAGATCGGGTCGATCTCCGTGATGATCACCCGGGCACCCTGGCCACGGAGGGACTCCGCGCAGCCCTTGCCCACGTCGCCGTAACCGCAGACGACGGCGGTCTTGCCACCGATCAGAACGTCGGTGGCACGGTTGATGCCGTCGATCAGCGAGTGACGGCAACCGTACTTGTTGTCGAACTTCGACTTGGTGACCGCGTCGTTGACGTTGATCGCCGGGAAAAGGAGGGTGCCGTCTCGGTGCATCTCGTACAGCCGGTGCACACCCGTCGTGGTCTCCTCGGTCACGCCGCGGATCTCGGACGCCAGCTGGGTCCACTTCTGCGGCGCCTCGCCGAGGGTGCGGTTCAGCAGGGTGAGGATGTAGGCGTACTCCTCGCTGTCCGCCGTCGACGGGTCCGGGGCCTCGCCGGCCTTCTCGAACTCGACGCCCTTGTGGACGAGGAGGGTGGCGTCACCACCGTCGTCGAGGATCATGTTCGGGCCGCCGGTGGGGGTGTTCGGCCAGGTCAGCGCCTGTTCCGTGCACCACCAGTACTCCTCCAGGGTCTCGCCCTTCCAGGCGAAGACCGGGACGCCCGCGGGGGCGTCCGGGGTGCCGTTCGGACCGACCGCGATCGCCGCGGCGGCGTGGTCCTGGGTCGAGTAGATGTTGCAGGAGGCCCAGCGGACCTCGGCGCCCAGGGCGACCAGGGTCTCGATGAGCACCGCGGTCTGCACGGTCATGTGCAGGGAGCCGGTGATCCGGGCACCGGCCAACGGCTGGGCGGCGGTGTACTCCTTGCGGATCGACATCAGGCCGGGCATCTCGTGCTCGGCGAGGGTGATCTCCTTGCGCCCGAAGGCGGCGAGGGAGAGGTCTGCGACCTTGAAGTCCTGGCGATTGGCGGCCGTCGTCATAACGGGCTGCTCCTCGTAGTGGGTCGAGGGTGGACTGGCTGGCTCTGCGGCGGCCACGGGCACACGAATGCCCGGGCGATCCGCAGTGCAGTCCGTCGGAGGCCCTCTCTCCCTCGGCCGGCCCGCTCGCGCGGACCGATCGACCGCCATCAGCAGCGACGTCTGGTACTTCCCCGAATCTACACCGAACGGCCCAGCGAGCCCCAGCCCGCCTGGGTGGCGGGAAGGGTCACAGGGCCGTTCGGGGCTGATCCGCGGCAGGTCAGTGTCCGGATCCAGCCGGTGCGTCCCCCGGCGACGCGGGGTCCACCGGGGTCTTGCCCGGGTTGGTGCCGGACGCGGCGGCCGCCTCGTCGTAGATGTCCGGCTCGAGGTAGATGACCCGCGCGATCGGGACGGCCGCACGGATCCGGTTCTCGGCGGCGTTGATCGCTTCGGCGACCTCGGCGGCGGACTCCTCGGCCCGCACCGCGATCTTGGCCGCCACGAGGAGCTCCTCCGGACCGAGGTGGAGCGTGCGCATGTGGATGACCCGGGTGACGGTGTCGCCGTCGACCACGGAGGCCTGGATCTTCTCCACGTCCTCCGTGCCGGCCGCCTCACCGAGCAGCAGCGACTTCGTCTCCGCGGCGAGGACGACGGCGATGACGATCAGCAGGATGCCGATGCACAGGGTGCCGATGCCGTCCCACACGCCGTTGCCGGTGCCCAGTGCCAGGCCGACGCCGGCGAGGGCCAGGATCAGGCCGACGAGGGCGCCGAGGTCCTCGAGGAGGACGACGGGGAGCTCGGGCGCCTTGGCGCGGCGGACGAACTGGGTCCAGGTCAGCTTGCCGCGGGTCTGGTTGGACTCCTGGATGGCCGTACGGAAGGAGAAGCTCTCGGCGATGATCGCGAAGACCAGCACGCCGACCGGCCAGTACCAGGCCTCGATCTCGTGCGGGTGCTTGATCTTCTCGTAGCCCTCGTAGATCGCGAACATTCCACCGACCGAGAACAGCACGATGGACACGAGGAAGGCGTAGATGTAGCGCTCCCGGCCGTAGCCGAAGGGGTGCTGGGGAGTCGCCTCCCGTTGGGCCTTCTTCCCTCCGAGCAACAGGAGTCCCTGGTTGCCCGAGTCCGCCAGTGAGTGGACGCTCTCCGCCAGCATCGATGACGAGCCACTGAAGAGGAACGCCACGAATTTGGCGACTGCGATCGCGAGGTTGGCGGCAAGTGCCGCCACGATCGCCTTGGTTCCGCCTGACGCGCTCATGGGTGCCTGGTGTCCCTTCCTCGGTGCTGCGGCACGGGCGCCGCGTTACGGCCGGACATTGTTGCAGCCGTTGGTGCGGACGGTACGTCAGACCACCACGGTCGCGCGGAAGAGCGTGCCCGTACCGGACACTTCGACCGTTTCGCCCGCCGGGACGAAGACGGACTCGCCGGGTGCGAGGCCGATCCCTTCGCCGGCCCCCGCGCCGGTCCCCCCGGCTCGCGGGGCGCCCGCCGTGCAGAGCAGGATCTGCGGGGTGGCCGCCGTGAGGTCGACGGGGGCGCCGCCGCCGGGCAGGACGTAACGCGACAGCCTGAATTCGTCCACCGGCGTCTCGTAGAGCTCCTCGCCGGTGGACGATGCCTCGGGACGCAGGATGCCGGGCTCGGTGGCTTCGAAGCGGACGATGCGCAGCAGCTCGGGGACATCGATGTGCTTCGGGGTGAGGCCGCAGCGCAGCACGTTGTCCGAGTTGGCCATGATCTCGACGCCGAGGCCGCCGAGGTAGGCGTGCGGTACTCCCGCTCCGAGGAACATGGCCTCGCCGGGCTGGAGTTGTACGTAGTTCAGCAGCATGGCCGCGATGACGCCCGGGTCGCCGGGGTAGTGGTGGGCGATCTGGGCGTACGGCGCATGGGCTCCGCCGAGTCGTTCCGCCGCCTCGGCCGCGTCGGCGACGGTGTGTGCCATCGCGACGGGGTCCGCGGTGAGGATCGCCGTGAGGACCTCGCGCAGGGCCTCCTCCTCGGGCTGGGCGCGGAGCAGGTCAACATAGGGCTTGAGCGGGTCGACTTCGAGGGCGGCTATCAGATCGGCGGCCTCGGCGGGCCTGCGGAAGCCGCACAGGCCGTCGAAGGGGGTGAGTGCGCAGATCAGCTCGGGCTTGTGGTTGGCGTCCTTGTAGGTGCGGTGGGGAGCGTTCACCGGGACGCCCCGGCGCTCCTCGTCCGCGTGGCCCTGCTGTGCCTGCGCGAGGTCGGGGTGGACCTGGAGGGACAGCGGCGCTCCGGCCGCGAGCAGCTTGAGCAGGAAGGGGAGGCGGGGGCCGAAGGCGCGGACGGCCGCGGGACCGAGTTCGCGTTCGGGGTCGGCCGCGATGACGTCCGTGAGGGACACCTCGTCCGAGACCGAGACCGGGTCCGGGTCCGGGTCCGAGACCGGCCCCGAGACGGCGGAAGCGGAAGGGCGTCGGAGCCGGGAGGGGGCGCCCGGGTGGGCCCCCATCCACATCTCGGCCTGGGGCTCGCCGGTAGGGACCGTGCCGAGCAGTTCGGGAATGGCGGTGGTGGACCCCCAGGCGTAGGGGCGCACGGTGTTGGAGAGCCGGTCCATGGAGAGGTGTCCTCGTGGGATGCGCGGGGGCTTGGGTGCCCGGGGCGGAGAGGTGGCGGTCAGGCCTGGCCGTGGGAGGCCAGGGAGGCGTAGACGGCGGCGAAGTCGGTGACCGCGAGGAGCTCGGCGAGGGCTTCGAGCTCGCTGCCCTCCTCCGGTTCGAGTTCGCTGATGGCCGTGTCGTGGCTCAGGGCGAGCTCACGGGCGGCCGGGCTCGCGGTCAGACCGCCGGTGGGACGGTCGCGGAGCAGGACGACTCGGGCGCGCATCGCTTCGGGTTCGTCCACCCGGTCCCGGAAGAAGTCGTCGGGGTCTCCCCCGGCGGCGAAGGCTCCGGCGAGCAGGCCCCCGTGGGAGGGCAGCGCCTGCGGCAGTTCGGCGACGAGCGCGGGGCGGCCGGCGAGCTCGGCCAGGACGGCGGCGAACCGCCGCCCGACAGGTCCGGCGGCCTCGCCCTCCGTCCAAATGAGGGGCAGGCTGTCGGCGAGTTCCGCGGCGAGGGTCTTGGCCGGGTTGCTGTACGTGGCGATGGCAGGACCGCAGCGCTCGGCGGTGCGGTCGAGGCGGTCGGCGACCTTCTGCAGCGTCTCCGGGGACGCGTCGATCAGGCCCACCCGGTCCAGCAGCGCGAGCAGCGGGGTGAGCAGGGCCCAGAGCGTGCCGGGGCCCGCCGCCGAGGTCTCCGCGTCGTACTCGCCGTACGGGGCGGTCGCCATGGGTACGACGAGCCCGTGGGCCCCGTCGACGGCCTCGCGCAGCGGGGACCGGACGGGGGCGACGGCGACGACGGTGCAGCCGCGGCGGTACGCCTGCTCGGCCAGCAGGGCCAGGCCGGGTTCCGAGCCGTCGGCCGTGGCGATGAGCAGCAGGTCCACGGATCCGGCCCAGCCGGGCAGGGTCCAGCGCAGTGCTCCGGCGGCTGCCGCGACCCCGGTGGGACGGATCGCGGTGACGGGCGCCGAGGCGCCCGCGAGGGCTCCGATCAGGTCGGCGACGCCGGAAGCGGCGGTGCCGGGGCCCGCGACGAGAACGGCTCGGGGCCGCCCCTCGGGGGCCAGGGCGCCGATTCCCGCGTCGGCGGCGTGCCGGGTGGCGGTGCGGACGCGGGCTCCGGCCTCGGCGGCACCGCGCAGCAGGCCTCGCCTGTCGGCTCGGGCCAGGGCTTCCGGTGCGTCGAGCAGCGACTCGTCGAGCATGGTGGTGGGCCTCCGATCACCGTGCTGATCAGGGTGCGGGTTACGCGGGGCGGCGGGCCTCGTCGACGAGGAGCACCGGGATGCCGTCCCGGACGGGGTAGGCGAGGCCGCAGTCCGCGCCGGTGCAGACCAGCTCGGGGCTTTCGGCCGCGGACCTGTCGTCGAGCCCGGCGTGGCAGGCCGGGCAGGCGAGGATCTCCAGGAGGCCGGCTTCGAGCGGCATGGGGTGGGTCCCTTCGGGCGTGCGGTGCGGATCCGGTCCGGACCCGGTTCGGGTCGGCGGAGCTTGGGGCGTGGTCAGCCTACCGCCGGGCCGGGAGGGTCGCGGCCCGGCGGGCCCCGCCCGACGGGGCATGCGTCGGGCGGCCCGTACACGCCGCGCCACATGCCCCCGCGGCACACCGTGTCACGCACCCGCGGGCACGCACCGCACACCCGCTCCCACGCTCCACATCACCCACGCACCGGCCGCGCGGCGCGCACCGGTCACGCACGGACGAGGGCGAGGACCTCGTCCCGTACCGCCGTCATCGTCCTCCCGTCCCGCGCCTCGACGTTCAGGCGCAGCAGCGGCTCGGTGTTGGACGCGCGGAGGTTGAACCACCAGTCGTCGCCGGTCACCGTGAGTCCGTCGAGCTCGTCGAACCGCACGTCGTCGCGGCCGTCGTACGCCGCCCTGATCGCGGCCAGGCTGCCTGCCTGGTCGGCCACGGTGGAGTTGATCTCGCCGGAGCCCGTGTAGCGGTCGTACCGGTCGAGGAGTCCGGAGAGTGGGCCCTCCTGGCCGCCGAGCGCGGCCAGGACGTGGAGGGCGGCGAGCATGCCCGTGTCAGCGTTCCAGAAGTCGCGGAAGTAGTAGTGCGCGGAGTGCTCGCCGCCGAAGATCGCGCCGTGTTCGGCCATCTCGGCCTTGATGAAGGAGTGGCCGACGCGGGTACGGACGGGGGTGCCGCCGTTCTCGCGCACGACTTCGGGGACCGACCAGGAGGTGATCAGGTTGTGGATGACGGTGCCCTTGCCGCCGTTGCGGGCCAGCTCGCGGGCGGCGACCAGGGCGGTGATCGCGGACGGGGACACGCCTTCGCCCCGTTCGTCGACGACGAAGCAGCGGTCGGCGTCGCCGTCGAAGGCGAGGCCGAGGTCGGCTCCTTCGGCCAGGACGCGGGCCTGGAGGTCGACGATGTTCTTCGGGTCGAGGGGGTTGGCCTCGTGGTTCGGGAAGGTTCCGTCGAGCTCGAAGTACATGGGTACGAGGTCGAGGGGCAGGCCCGCGAAGACGGTGGGGACGGTGTGGCCGCCCATGCCGTTGCCCGCGTCCACGACGACCTTGAGCGGCCGGATCCCGGAGAGCCCGACGAGGCCCAGCAGGTGCGCGGCGTAGTCGGTGAGGGTGTCGCGCTCGGTGACCGTGCCCGGGGCGGTGACGGCCGTGGCGGGGAGGCCGTGCTCCGACCACTGCTCGACGAGCGTGCGGATCTCGGTCAGCCCGGTGTCCTGACCCACGGGCGCGGCGCCGGCGCGGCACAGCTTGATGCCGTTGTACCGCGCCGGGTTGTGCGAGGCGGTGAACATCGCTCCGGGCAGGTCCAGCGCCCCGGAGGCGTAGTACAGCTGGTCCGTCGAGCAGAGCCCGATGAGGGTCACGTCGACGCCGCGGGCCGTGGCACCGCGGGCGAAGGCCGCGGCCAGGCCGGGTGAGGACGGCCGCATGTCGTGGCCGATCACGATCGCGTCCGCTTCGGTGACGTGGACGAAGGCGGCGCCGAACAGTTCGGCGAGCGGCTCGTCCCACTGGTCGGGCACGACTCCGCGCACGTCGTACGCCTTCACGAGCTGCGACAGGTCAGCAACCACGGCCGGTCCTCCTGGGGGTATTGCGGAGCGCCCAAACTACCCGGCGCGGACGAAGTCCAGGTCAGGGGAGCATCCAGCCCAGTACCGCCGTGCTCTGCGCCATGACGACCAGGCACATCACGAGGAGCAGACCCAGGCTCCACGGCAGGACCCTGCGCAGCAGATCGCCCTCGCGCCCGGCGAGGCCGACGGCCGCGCAGGCGATCGTCAGGTTCTGCGGGGAGATCATCTTTCCCAGCACCCCGCCGGAGCTGTTGGCGGCGGCCAGGAGTTCCGGCGAGAGGCCGGACTCCCGTGCGGCGGACACCTGGAGGGCGCCGAAGAGCGCGTTGGCCGAGGTGTCCGAGCCGGAGACGGCGACGCCGAACCAGCCGAGCACCGGGGAGAGGAAGGCGAGTCCCGCGCCCGCCGCCGCGACGGACTGTCCGATGGTGGCGGCCTGACCCGACAGGTTCATGACGTAGGCGAGGGCGAGCACGGAGGTCACGGTGAGGATCGCGTAGCGCAGTTCGTGCACGGTGGCCGCCCACTCCCGCGCCGCGCTGCCGGCCCGTACGCCGAGGACGCCGGCGGTGATCAGTCCCGCGAGCAGGACGAGGGTGCCGCCGGTACCGAGGAGCGGGAGGGAGAACACGTTGGCGCCGACCGGCTCGCCGCCTGGCCCCGCCACATCGAGGAACGGCCAGTCGAAGACCTGTGTCGCCTCGGCGAGCAGGCGCTTGACGGGCGGGATCTGGGCGACGGAGAAGACCGCGACGATCAGTGCGTACGGGGCGTAGGCGCGCAGCACCTCGCGGCGTGGGTCCTCCTGGTCCAGGTCATCGCTGCGCGCGCCGGTCAGCACGGCCGCGCGTACGGGTTCGTCGGCGGGCCTGCGGGCGCCGGGGACCGCGATCAGCGCGCCCGCGCCCGCCAGCGCCGCCGCGATGTCGGCGAGTTGCGCGGAGACGTAGTTGGACGCGGCGAACTGCGCGACGGCGAAGGCCACTCCGCAGACGAGCGCGGGCATCCAGGTCTCCCGCAGTCCTCGCCTGCCGTCGACCAGGAAGACCAGGATCAGCGGGACGACGAGCGCGAGCAGCGGCGTCTGGCGGCCGACGACCGTGGCGACGTCGTCGAGCGGCAGTCCGGTGACCTGGGCGAGTGTCACCACGGGCGTGCCCATGGCGCCGAAGGCGACCGGCGCGGTGTTGGCGACCAGTGAGACGACGGCGGCCTTCACGGGGTCGAAGCCGAGGGCGACGAGCATGACCGAGCAGATCGCGACGGGGGCGCCGAAGCCGGCCAGTGCCTCCAGGAGCGCGCCGAAGCAGAAGGCGATGACCAGTGCCTGGATGCGGGGGTCGTCGGAGACCCGGCCGAAGGAGCGCCGCAGGATGTCGAAGTGCTGGGTGCGGACGGTCATCCGGTACACCCAGAGGGCGTTGACGACGATCCACATGATGGGGAACAGCCCGAAGAGGACGCCTTGCGCCCCTGCGGACAGCGTCTGTCCGACGGGCATGCCGAACGCCAGCCATCCGACGAGCACGGCGACGGCGAGTCCGATGAGTCCGGCGCGGTGGGCCTTCATGCGGACTGCGCCGAGCAGCACCAGGACGGTCACCAGTGGCAGGGAAGCGGCGAGAGCGGACAGGGCGAGCGAATCGGCTACGGGTTCGAGTTGCTGGACAAACACACAGACCTCCCCGGATTCCGTGATGCGGAAGCGATCTCTCACGGGTGGGGGAATGGTCGTGTCCGCGACAAGCCGCCGTCAATGCCCCGTCCGGGGAAAGTCCTGTCGGACCGGAGACCGGACGGAGAGATGACGGGCGGGGCGGGAGATGCGGGCGGGACGCGTCAGGAGTCCGGCGAGCGCAGCACCCGGAGATGTCCCCGGCGCGCGACCTCCACCGGGTCCGCGGCGCGCGGTCCCCTGCCGCCCTGTTGCTGCCGGTCCTGGGGCCTCGCCGCCTCGCGCACGGCGTTGGCGAGCGCTTCGAGATCGTCACCGCTCGGGCGGGCGGGGGCCGAGGGGTCGGAGAGCCGGACGACTTCCCAGCCGCGCGGCGCGGTCAGCCGCTCACCGTGCTCGGCGCAGAGGTCGTAGCAGTGGGGCTCGGCATAGGTGGCGAGCGGGCCGAGGACCGCGGTCGAGTCGGCATAGACGTACGTCAGTGTCGCGACGGCGGGACGGCCGCACGCGGTTCGCGAACAGCGACGTACAGGGCTCACGATGTTGGACGGTACCGCACTCTTGAGCGGGCTGCGACGACCGTCCCCCGGCTCACCCCCTCGTGTCGCCCCGGAAGCCGGGCCGCAGGCGGCTCCGGCACAACCCCTCCGACCTGCGCGGCAGCCGGTGCGCACGGGCGGAACCACGGTCGCCGGGGAGCGACGGAGCGGTCGTTCCCCGGAGGGTCCGCGATCGGAGCACGGCGCAAAACCGCACCCAATCCTGGCTGGAATATTCATCCGGGGGCATCCGCCGGGACATCCGGCGGACCCTTGGAGAAGCCGTGATCGCCCCGGCCCGAGGAGAGTTACGCTGCGTCGGTGATGGACAGCCCCGTACCGCCCCACCCGCCCGAGCCCCGGCCCCGCCGCCGCGACCGCCATGGCCGCGGCATGCGCGGACCGGTCGCCCCACCCCAGGTACCGCTGTCCGTCAGCAGGGGCGAGAGTTTCCGCGACCTCGTCCAGGATTCGGTGGAACGGCTGGAGCGGCGCTGGCCGCAGCTGACCGATGTCGACTTCCTGGTCCTCGATGTACCGGGGTCGATCGAGGAGACGGTGCCACTGGGGCGCGCGCTGCCCGCCGCGAAGGGGCAGCCCGCCCAGATCGTCGTCTACCGGCGCCCCGTCGAGATCCGTACCAAGAGCCGGGACGAGCGGGCCCTGCTGGTGCACGAAGTCGTCGTGGAGCAGGTCGCGGAGCTGCTCGGTCTCTCACCCGAGTCGGTCGACCCGCGCTACGGGCAGGACTGAGGAACCCGCAGCGCGCGCCCCTCAGTCGTCCAGGACCGACAGATCCTGCTCCACCGAGGGCACCTCGACGGTGCCCCCGTCGTCCGGCATCGCCTGCACGGTGAACATGTCGACGCCGCCTTCCGCGATCCTCAGTGTGCGGGCGGCGTACACCGGGCCCCCCGACTCCGTCTCCACCGTCAGGGCGTAGCCGCCCTTGAGGCCGGACGGCGTCTCGGGCGTGACCGCGAGCGTCGTCCCGCCCTTGACCGTGTACGTCTTGACGGTCGCCTCGCCGCTCTCGCTGCCGGCCGACGCCGTGACCTTGACCTCGGCCGTCTCACCCGGGGCGGTCAGGGAGAGCTCCGAGCCCTTCGCCCGGTTGTCGACGACGCTCGCCCGTTCACCCACGGGGGCGGTAGCGGGGATGAACGCGACCTCCTGCTTGGCTCCGGTACCGCGCACCACGCGCAGCGCGGCGACCACCGGAGTCCCGCTGCCGTCGACCGGAGTCAGCCGGAGCGAACCGGGCTCGCCCCGCGTGACGTCCTTGAGGTCGACGCTCGCGGTCATCCGCGACTTGATGTGCAGGGTGGCGTTGCCCGCCGGTGAGAACGTCGCGCTCTTGCCCACGAGCTGGACCTTCACATCGGCGTCGTCCTCCCCCGGTGCGAACGCCACCAGGCGTACGGAGGTGGCGTCGGCCGGGATGCCGGGCAGGACCTGGGTGCCGGCCGGATCGGCGGAGGCGGGCAGCCAGTCGCTGCCCACCCCGTCCTCGGCGGCGCTCACGACCGCGCCGACGCGTCCCGAGCGGGTGGTGACATGGACGGTGACGTTCTCGGCGGCCTCGCCGGTCAGGGTCGAGATCAGCATCGGGACGCTCGACCTCGCCGGGACCGTGATGCCCTCCCCCACACCGGAATCGAGGGGGCCCTCGGCGCCGTACAGCTCGATGTCGGCGACGGCGGCGGTGTCGTCGGGATTGGTCAGGTGGACGTAGTCCTGACGGTCCGCGCCCGTGCTCGCGCCCGGGAACCAGAAGTCCGTGTCGGGGGCGGTACAACTGACACCGAGCAGGCCACGGGCGCCACCGGCGGCGGCCGTGGTGGTCTGCTGGGCGGTCCAGCCAGGGGCGAACTTCCCGGTCGCGGTGCCGACGAGTGCGGGGGCGCCGGGCGCGGAGGTGTCGGCCGTGGCCGGCTTGCCGAGGTCCTTCAGGGAGGCGACGGGCTTGTCGTCCGCCGGCTTCTCCTCCTTCTCCTCTTCCTTCTCCTCGTCCTCGCCCGCCGGCGCCTCCTCGTCCGCCGGGAGGGGCTCGGCCGGTTTCAGCTCCGCGGCACCGGTCTCCCCACCGCTCTCCCCCGACGGGGTGA
The DNA here is from genome assembly GCF_040295485.1 of Streptomyces sp. NPDC002793. NCBI lineage: Bacteria > Bacillati > Actinomycetota > Actinomycetes > Kitasatosporales > Streptomycetaceae > Streptomyces > Streptomyces sp. NPDC002793. Next base: position 14,744 of record NZ_JBEOVL010000001.1, read on the forward strand.
AGGACGTGTACGTCGTCTCCGCCACTTCGGACGTGCTCGGCGCCGGGCAGAGCAGGCTGGAGCGTTCGACGGGAAGCCGGGCCGCGGCCTTCGTCTCCGTCACGCCCTCGTCACCTGGGGCGGTGACCGCGGCGAAACCGGTGACGGCGGCGAGGGCGACTAGGCCCGCGATGAGGGACAGGGGGGTGGACTTCACTCGGACTCGCCTCGCGATGCGTTGCCGTGACCGTTGCCGTTGCCGTTCGGCCACGGGTCCTGGCCCGGGGCCGTGTTCTCGTCGTGCCCGTCCTGCCCGCCGTACGGGGCGGCTTCGCCCGTCCCCGTGGCGTAGGGCTGCTGCTGGGCGTAGCCGTACGGATCGTAGGCGCCCTGCTGCTGGTACGGGTCCTGCTGGTACGGGTCCTGCTGATAGGGGGCGGCCTGGTAGTACTGGCCGGTGTCCTGCCCGGCCTGGTACTGGCCGGGGTCGGCGCCCTGGTACTGCTGCGCCTCCCACTCGCCGTAGTTCTGCTGCGGGACCGCCGCGTACGTCCCCGTGGAGTCCTGGTCACCCGGGACCGCCGTGTACGCATCGGTGTCCTGCTGGGCGGGGACGTACTGCTCCGGCGCCTCGGGGGCCGCCTCGACGTATCCGGGCACGGTGCCCTCCTTCGCGTACGCCGCCGTCGGGGTGGCGTCGTCGTCCACGGGCGCCGCTTCCGTCCGGGCCGCCGCGCGCAGCCTGCGGGCGCGGCGCCCCTCTCCGGCGACCGGCTCGGCCGTGACCGCCTCGGTCTCCTCGGGCAGGTCGTCGTCGATCTCCCGGCGGCGGCCCGGCAGGGCCAGCACCACCAGGACGACGCCGAGCGCCACCTGCGCCCAGACCCAGACGGTGTGCGTGACGGGCGCGTCGTACGTCAGGTCCAGCGTGCCGCCCTCGGCGGGCAGCTCGAAGCCCTGCGCCCATCCGTCCAGGGTCTTCGGGGTCAGCGCCCGGCCGTTCAGCGTGGCCTGCCAGCCCGGGGCCGCCGCGTCGGCGACGCGCAGCACCCGGCCGGAGTCGCCCTCGGGGATCTCGGTGTGCGCCTCGACGGCCAGCGAACCGACCGGGACGTGCTCGCCCCCGTCGTCCCCGGCGGGGACGATCGCGAGCCGGGAGACCTGACGGTCGACCCGCCACAGGGAGCTGCCGTCCAGCTGGCTGAGCCGGCTCAGCCCCGGGGTCGAGTCCAGCACCCGGCTCATCTGCCGGGGCGCTCCGTCCCGTACGAGGACGTAACGGATCGCGAAACCGCCGAGCTGGCTGCCCTGGTCGGCGCCGGAGCCCGCGACCAGGTTGGCCACGACCTTGTCGAGGTGGGTGTTGCCGCCGCCCGCCTCGGTGAGCTCCGCGTCGCCCAGCCGGGCGCCCGAACCGCGGACCAGGCTGTAGGAGACGGCGGACGGTGACGTGCCGCCGAGCACCAGGGTGCGCGCCTGGTCGCGGGTACTGCTCTCCTCCGCGACGAAGGCGGGCACCTGCACGGGGTCGCGGCGCTCCACCGGACCGGCCGCGCCGCCGATCATCCAGCCGGCGGCGGCCAGGACCGGGGCGAGCCCGGCGGCCAGGGCGATCAGCGCGGCGACCGGCTGACGCCAGCCGAAGCTCAGTGCGGCGACCCGGATCCGGGCGCCGTCCGCGCCGAGCAGCGCGGCGGCGAGCAGCGCGATGCCGTAGACAAGGGTGGCGGGTCCCGCCCAGGTGGAGCCGTTGGAGATCCCCGCGAAGACCAGGGAGACGAGCACGACGACCCACGCGGAACGGATCGCGAACTGCCGTTCCCCACGCAGCAGGGCGGCCAGCGCCGCCAGCACGATACCGAGGAGCAGGACACCGCCGGCGGCCTTGGGGCCGCCGGGGCTGATGCCGAGCAGGTCGAGGGCGGAAGCCGTACCCGCACCGATGTCGAGCCCGGCCTCCTTCAGGAAGCCGGACGGGCTGGTCAGGAGGGACAGCGACCAGGGCGCGAGGATCAGCATCGGGGTGCCGACGGTCGCCAGGAAGCGCAGCCCGTACGCGGCGATGTCGCCCCGGCGCAGCACGAGCACGCCGATGCCGAGGACCACGGCGAGCGGCCAGACGATCGGGGTGAAGGCCGTCGCGACGGTGAGCAGCAGGGTGTACGCCCAGGTGGCGCGCCAGCTGCCGCGTGCGCCGGAGCCGTCGCCCCGCAGCCCGTGCGCGGCGACGGCCGCGCGGGCGATCAGCGGGAGCAGGACGGCCAGGACCGCTGTGCCGAGACGCCCGGTGGCCAGCGCTCCGGTGGCGGCGGGGAGGAAGGCGTAGGCGACGCTCGCCCAGGCCCGCAGGAGCCGGGACTCGAGCAGGGGCCTGGAGGCGAAGTACGCGGTGACTCCGGCGAGTGGGACGGAGCAGACGAGCAGGACGGTGAGCGCGAGGCCCGTGGAGCCGAGGAACAGCGCCGACAGGGCGGCGATCACGCCGAGGTAGGGCGGTGCCACCTGGGTTCCGCCGGTTCCGACCGGATGCCAGGCGTCCGCGTAGCGGCCCCAGAGGTCGGAGACGTCGGCGGGGGCGGGCAGCAGCGCGCCGCCCGCGAGGGCGCCGCCGCTGAGGAGGCCCCGGCAGGCCACCAGCGAGACGAGGAGGAGGAGCGCGAAGAGCACGGGGCCGGGCTTGCGGCCGAGCTTTTTGAGCCGCGCGAACTGTTCGATCTCCAGGAAGTCGGCGTCGTCACCGCCGGGCCCGGATTCGACCGCTCCGTGCCGTGAACCGCCTGAGTCGGAGTCGGTGCGGTCGCCGAAGTTGCCCGCGACCTGTTCGACGGTCGCGCGGACCGTGGCGCCGGCCGGCGGGAAGAGCGAGCGCAGCTCGGCCGGGTCGACCGTTCCCTTGCCGCGCGCACGGCGTGCGGCGATGATCCGCCCGGGGCGAAGCAGGGTGCCGAAGAGGCCTGCGACCTCGTCGAGTGCCTGTCCTGGCACCTTGCCGACGAGGTAGGCGAGGGTGCGGAGCAGGGTGCCGACGACGAGGCGGACCAGGGCCCACGGCAGCTGTTTGCCACGGGCGTTGACGAGCATCGTGTAGACGGCGCCCGCCTTGTCGACGCGGTGCGGGCTGGTGACGGAGCGTCCGGCGCAGTCGATGGGACGGCGTTCCCTGGCGGAGGCCTCGGCGTGCCGCAGGACGGCGTCGGGGGCGACGAGCACCCGGTGGCCGGCCATGTGGGCGCGCCAGCAGAGGTCGACGTCGTCGCGCATCAGCGGGAGCCTGCGGTCGAAGCCGCCGAGCTCCTCCCAGACGTCGCGGCGCACCAGCATGCCCGCGGAGGAGACGGAGAGCACCGTACGGACCTGGTCGTGCTGGCCCTGGTCCTGTTCGCGGCGGTCCAGTCCGGTCCAGCGGCGCCCGCTGTTGGCGATGGAGACGCCGACCTCGAGGAGCTGCTTGCGGTCGTACCAGCCGCGCAGCTTGGGGCCGACGATCGCGGCGTGCTTGTCGTCGTCGACGACGCGCAGCATCTCGGCGAGCGCGTCCGGTTCGGGGGCGCTGTCGTCGTGCAGCAGCCAGAGCCACTGGACGGGTTCGCCGTGCGGAAGCTCCGGCAGGTCGTACGCGTCGTCGCGCCAGCTCCGGGTGACCGGGTCCCAGCCGCTCGGCCGCTTCAGGTAGGGCAGCTCGTCGGGGGTGAGGACGCCCGCCGTGCGGATCGCCTCCTCGACGGCGGTGCCGAAGCTCGTACGCCGCGCCAGGTGGAGGACCCGGTCATCGCCGAGCGCCTCGGTGACCAGGCGGGCGGAGTCGTCGGCGCTGCCGGTGTCGGCGGCGACGACGTTCTGCACGGGGCGTTCCTGCCCGAGCAGTCCGCCGAGCACGCGGGGCAGCCAGCGTGCTCCGTCGTGCGAGACGAGCACGGCGGTGACGACGTGCCGGGGGAACTCTGGGGCGGCGGCGGCCTCGTTCGGCGCCGCCGTGTGGCTGTGCACGGACATCGGGGTACGGGCCCTCCGGCCGGGTCCGGAGGGGGTCCCCCCGGGGGCTGCATCGGTGTACACGCGCGCCGCGGCGGGGCGTTGGCGCGTCTCTCGGACGGGGCCCCACACTAACGGTACGGATGTCCGCCCCGCGCCGAGCGGTTGACCGGCGGGAACCGGGGGCGGCCGGAGATGGCCGGACATGGCCGGACATGCCGATGGCCCGGGCCCGCCCTGCGTACAGGGTGGGCCCGGGCCACCGTGGTCCCGGTGTCCGGGGCGTGCGGGTACGGCTCGTCAGACGGCCGCCTTCTTCAGGCGTCGCCGCTCACGCTCGGAGAGGCCGCCCCAGATCCCGAACCGTTCGTCGTTGTTGAGGGCGTACTCAAGGCATTCGGAACGGACTTCGCAGGCGAGACAGACCTTCTTGGCCTCGCGGGTGGAGCCGCCCTTCTCAGGGAAGAAGGACTCGGGGTCGGTCTGGGCGCACAACGCGCGCTCCTGCCAGCCGAGCTCTTCGTCCGCGTCCTCGACCAGCAGTTGCTGGAACAGCTCGGTCATGTGCGCCCCTCGTCTGTCTCTTGCGTCCCCGTGATGCGGCCGTTATCGATGCGGCCGAACGACACGAGTGAAATTACAAGTGTGTAGCTCTGGGCCAGTCAAGCGAAGATCTGCTATTGGCCTCGGTATTCACTCTGCGGAACCAAGCGTATGCAGAAAGTGTTCAAATCACCAAAAACCTGACATATGCCATGGGCGCGATCCGCCACCACTCACCCACCGGGTGGGACGAACGAAATCGCCCTGATGTTTCGATTTGATCACCGGAGCGACCAAGATCACAGTAAGGTCACGAAGCTTCGGGCGCGTTTACGGCCCCGACTGATGCGCCACCTTGCCTCTCCTGCGGCTGCCAAAACCTTTCTCCATCCTCGACAACCGGATGGAGTGAAACATTGCCGCCAAATCGGGCATCGGGTTGACAGAGGGCGGATCGAGCCGGTCTTCTTGACTTCATGCCAGCGACCGCAGCCACGTACACGACCCGCACCCGTGGGTTCCGTACGGCTGTCCAGGCCCGCTGTTGCTGTTCCAGCTGTCACAGCTGTTGAAGCCCTGACGCTCCAGCTCTGATCCAGCTCACTCCCACCGCATTCCGGTCTCCGCGACACCCCCTGCACGCGCACCCACATGCCGAGGAACCACCGCATCCATGAACAGCGACAGCGACCTCTCCATCGCCGGCGACATCCTCGAGGTCCAGCACCTCCTCCGTCCGGCCGCCCCCCATCCCTCCACCGTGGCCGGCTTCGTCGGACTGGCCCGCTCCGTCGCCGCCGACCGCGCCCGGTGGGCCCCGCTCGTCCGGTACGACACCACGACCCGCTGGTACCACCGGCTGGAAGCCGGGCCCGGCTACGAGGTGTGGCTGCTCAGCTGGGTCCCCGGCCAGGGCAGCGGCCGCCACGACCACGGCCTCTCCTCCGGCGTACTCACGGTCCTGAAGGGCGAGTTGACCGAGCACACGGCGCGCGGCGCGCACTCCCTGCACGGCGGTGCGCAGCGCGTCCTCGCCCCGGGATACGTCCACGAGGTCGTCAACGACTCCCTCGAACCCGCCGTCAGCCTGCACGTCTACTTCCCCGGCCTGACCGACATGCCGATGCACACGGCACGGTGCTCCCCGGCGGCCGAGGACGTCGTACGGGCCTGAGCCCGCGCCCTGGGGCCAGGCCCCGCCTGCCACACTGTTCCGCATGCGCATTGTGGTTCTGGCCGGCGGTATCGGTGGTGCTCGTTTCCTGCGTGGCCTCAAACAGGCCGCGCCCGACGCGGACATCACGGTGATCGGCAACACCGGCGACGACATCCATCTGTTCGGGCTGAAGGTCTGCCCCGACCTCGACACCGTGATGTACACCCTCGGCGGTGGCATCAACGAGGACCAGGGCTGGGGGCGTACCGACGAGAGCTTCCAGGTCAAGGAGGAACTCGCGGCGTACGGCGTGGGGCCCGAGTGGTTCGGCCTCGGCGACCGTGACTTCGCGACCCACATCGTCCGTACGCAGATGCTCGGCGCGGGCTATCCGCTGAGCGCGGTCACCGAGGCGCTCTGCGCACGGTGGAAGCCGGGGGTCCGGCTGATCCCGATGTCCGACGACCGTGTCGAGACGCATGTGGCGGTGGACGTCGACGGCGAGAGCAAGGCCGTCCACTTCCAGGAGTACTGGGTGAAGATGCGCGCGTCCGTGCCCGCGCAGGCCGTCGTGCCGGTGGGCGCGGAGCAGGCCACGCCCGCGCCGGGCGTCCTGGAGGCCATCGCCGAGTCCGACGTCATCGTCTTCCCGCCGTCCAACCCCGTCGTGTCGGTGGGCACCATCCTCGCCGTGCCCGGTATCCGGGAGGCGATCGCCGAGGCCGGGGTCCCCGTCGTCGGGCTCTCCCCCATCGTCGGCGACGCACCCGTGCGCGGCATGGCCGACAAGGTGCTGGCCGCGGTGGGTGTCGAGTCCACCGCGGCGGCCGTCGCCCGGCACTACGGTTCGGGGCTGCTCGACGGGTGGCTCGTCGACAGCGTGGACGCCGGAGTGGTCGACGAGGTCGAGTCGGCGGGGATCCGCTGCCGCGCCGTCCCGCTGATGATGACGGACGTCGACGCCACCGCCGAGATGGCCCGGCAGGCCCTGGCGCTGGCCGAGGAGGTACGGGTATGAGCGGCGGACCGGCCGACGGGGCTCCCTCCTACCGGGTGTGGGCCCTGCCCGGGATCCCCGAGGTACAGGAGGGCGACGACCTCGCGAAGCTGATCGCCGGCACCGAGCCGGGCCTCGTGGACGGTGATGTCCTGCTGGTCACCTCGAAGATCGTCTCCAAGGCCGAGGGCCGGATCGTCGAGGCCACGGACCGGGAGGCGGCGATCGACGCCGAGACCGTCCGGGTGGTCGCCCGGCGCGGGACGCTCAGGATCGTGGAGAACCGGCAGGGGCTCGTCATGGCGGCCGCCGGGGTCGACGCCTCGAACACCCCGGCCGGCACGGTGCTGCTGCTGCCCGAGGACCCCGACGCGTCGGCCCGGCTGATCCGGGACGGTCTGCGGGACACGCTCGGGATCGAGGTCGGGGTCGTCGTCACGGACACCTTCGGACGCCCGTGGCGCAGCGGCCTGACGGACGTCGCGATCGGAGCGGCGGGGGTCAGGGTCCTCGACGACCTGCGGGGCGGCACCGACGGATACGGCAACCCGCTGAGCGCCACCGTCGTGGCCACGGCCGACGAACTCGCCTCGGCCGGTGACCTGGTGAAGGGCAAGGCCACCGGGCTGCCCGTGGCGGTGGTGCGCGGACTCCCGCACGTCGTGGCCGACGCCGGTGAGGCGGACGGGGGTGCCCGCGCGTTGGTGCGGGTCGCGGCCGACGACATGTTCCGGCTGGGGACGTCCGAGGCGGTGCGGGAAGCGCTGCACCTCCGGCGCACGGTGCGGGAGTTCGCCGACGAGCCGGTCGACCCCGGGGCCGTACGGCGCGCGGTGGCGGCGGCGGTGACGGCTCCGGCGCCGCACCACACGACACCGTGGCGGTTCGTCCTGCTGGAGTCGGCGACGTCGCGTCACCGGCTGCTCGACGCCATGCGGGACGCGTGGATCGCGGATCTGCGGCGGGACGGGAGGAGCGAGGAGTCGATCGCCAAGCGGGTGCGTCGGGGCGACGTCCTGCGCAACGCGCCGTACCTGGCGGTCCCGTGCCTCGTGATGGACGGCTCGCACACCTACGGGGACGAGCGCCGGGACGCCGCGGAACGCGAGATGTTCGTGGTCTCGGCCGGCGCGGGCGTGCAGAACTTCCTGGTGGCGCTCGCGGGTGAACGGCTCGGGTCGGCGTGGGTGTCCTCGACGATGTTCTGCCGGTCCGTGGTGCGTGAGGTGCTGGACCTGCCGGAATCCTGGGACCCGCTGGGCGCGGTGGCCGTGGGCCACCCGCTGGGAACGCCCCCGGCGCGGGCCGCCCGGGACGTGGAAACCTTCATCACGGTGCGCTGACACCGGCCCCGGGCCCGCCGGTCACAGCCGGGCGATGTCACGCGGTGTCATCCGGGGGGCCCGGCGGGCCGGGGTGCGGCCCGAGAGCATGATCAGGCGGGTCGCGCGGTGGCGCTGGCCCTCGTACGGGGCGAGGAGCGCCAGCATCTCCTCGTCGTCGGCGTTCCTGTTGTCCGCGAGCGCGTGGCCCACGATGCCCGGCAGGTGGAGGTCGCCGACCGTCACCGCGTCGGCCGCGCCGTTCGAGCGCTGCAGGGTCTCCGCCGCCGTCCAGGGGCCGATGCCCGGGATCAGCTGCAGCCGGGCCATCGCCTCCGGGAGCTCCATCGCGGCCGCCTCCTCCATGCGCCGGGCCACCCGGACCGCGCGCAGGATCGTGGCGGAGCGCTTGGCGTCCACACCCGCGCGGTGCCACTCCCAGGACGGGATCAGCGACCAGGCCCTGGCGTCCGGCATGACGTACAGGCCGTACGTGCCGAACGCCTGGTCCGCGGGGCCGGGGGCGGGGGTGCCGTAGGTGCGGACCAGCAGCCGCCAGGCGCGGTAGGCCTCGTCGGTGGTGACCTTCTGTTCCAGGACCGAGGGGATCAGCGACTCCATGACCAGCCCGGTGCGCAGCAGACGCAGACCGGGCCTGCCGCGCTGGGTCAGCGCGAGCAGCCGGTGGCGGGGGCGGAAGGCTTCCGGGGTGTCGTCCGCGCCGAGCAGTGCCGGGAGCCCGTCCAGGAGCCACTGTGAGCCCTGGCCCCAGGCCGCCGCGTGGATCACGCCGTCGCGGGACGCCGAGACGCGCAGGGTGCCGGGACCGGCGGGCGTGCGGGTGGCACGCCAGAACGTTCCGTCGGGCAGCGCCCGGTAGGCGGGGTCCGCCGGGCCGCGCCGCAGGGGGCTCAGGACCAGCCGGAGGTCGAGCGGCCCCGGCGGGGTCCAGGTCCGGGTCCGCGGCGGTGCGCAGTCCTCCGCCGACGCCGGCTCCTGTCGGGGCACGGCGGTGGTGCGGGGTACGAAGCGTCCTGCCACGGGTGAGGTCCTCGGTCGTCAGGGGGTACCTGTCGAGGGTACGGCCTCACCTGCGGCGGCGGTCCCGGCGCCGGGACCGTTCACTGGTCGGACGAGAAGCGGACCGCGCCGGCCGGGAGGACCGCGCCGCACCAGACGCGGATGCCGTCGCGCAGCTCGTTGTCCGCGCCGACCTGGGCGCCGTCGCCGATCACCGCGCCCGTGAGGACCGAGCGGCTGCCGATGCGGGCGCCTGCTCCGACCAGCGAGTCGGTGATCACCGCGCCCGGTTCCACGACGGCGCCTTCCAGCACGGTGGAGCCCGAGATCCTGGCGCCCGCGCCGATCAGCGCGCCCTCGCCGATGACCGTACCGCCGGTGAGCTTGGCGTCGGCGGCCACGGAGGCGGTGGGCAGGACGAGACGGTCGCCGCAGCGGCCGGGGATCGCGGGCGACGGCGCGCGGCCGAGGACCAGGTCGGCCGAGCCGCGTACGAACGCCTGCGGGGTGCCGAGGTCCAGCCAGTACGTGGAGTCCACCATGCCCTGCAGATGGGCGCCGTCGGCCAGCAGGCCGGGGAAGGTCTCGCGCTCCACGGAGACCGGCCGCCCCGCCGGGACGGTGTCGATGACCGACCTGCGGAAGACGTACGCCCCCGCGTTGATCTGGTCGGTGACTATCTCCTCGGGTGTCTGCGGCTTCTCCAGGAAGGCCGTCACCCTGCCGGTGCCGTCCGTCGGTACGAGACCGAAGGCGCGCGGGTCCTCCACCCTCGTGAGGTGCAGGGAGACGTCCGCCCCCGAGGTGGCGTGCGCGGCGACCAAGGCCCGGATGTCGAGGCCGGTGAGGATGTCCCCGTTGAACACGATGACGGGTTCGTCCGGGCCCGAGGCCAGCCGCGACGCCACGTTGCGGATGGCTCCGCCGGTACCGAGGGGTTCGTCCTCGGTGACGTACTCGATGGAGAGGCCGAGCGACGAACCGTCACCGAAGTACGGTTCGAAAACCTCCGCGAGGTAGGACGTCGCGAGCACGATGTGCTCCACCCCGGCAGCCCTGGCGCGCGCCAGCTGGTGCGTGAGGAACGGCACGCCCGCCGCGGGCACCATGGGCTTCGGGGTGTGCACCGTGAGCGGACGCAGCCGGGTGCCCTTGCCACCGACCAGGAGGATCGCTTCTTTTGCCTCTGTCACAGCACCGTCTCTGCTTCCTGCTGGGGCCGGGCCTCGTTCGGCTGGCCAGTGTATGCAGACCGTTCGGAGCCCTCCCGGTCAGCGGCCCTGCAGCTTCGCCGAAGTGGTCCGGGCCGTGCCGAGCTTCTTGTAGAGACGAATTCCGGGGCATTCGGTTGCGAACCCGTCGCGGTGCCCGGAGATGACGTGCAGATTGGCCTTCGCGCCCTTCTTGTACTTGCCGCTGCCCCCGGAGACGAGCGTCACCTTGCCCCTGGGGTTGCGGCCGAACAGACCGAGCTTCCACGCGGTGAGTTTGGCGACCGCGGTGACCGCGGCGGCGGGCGGATTCTTCGAGCTGTAGGTCCCGAGTACGGCGATGCCCATGCTGTTCGTGTTGAAACCGAGGGTGTGGGCCCCGAGGACCGCTCTCGACACGCCCCCGGCGCGTCCCTCGTAGATCTTGCCGCACTTGTCGATGGCGAAGTTGTAGCCGAAGTCCCGCCAGCCGCTGCTCTTGACGTGGTAGCGGTAGATGCTGCGCAGGACGGACGGTGCCTGGGCGCAGGTGTAGTTGTTGCCGGTGGCGCTGTGGTGGACGAACGCGGCCTTGACTGTCGAGGTGTAGGCGAAGTTCCGTTCGCGCAGGCTCTCGTCGGCGCCCCAGCCCTTACGGGTGACGATGCCCGGGCGCGGCCCCACGTACGGCTTGGCACCGGCCGCGACGACCGCCTGCTCCTCCGACTCGGCCTTGCTCAGCGGGGCGATCTCGGAGGCGCCCAGCGGGGCGAGGTCGGCGTTGACCGCGGAGCTCTCCGCCGCGGCCAGGATGAGACCCGCGGACTCCGGGAGGGCTCCGGGCTGGATGGCCGTGGCGGGCGTCGCGGTACCCGGCGAGGGTGCGACGGCCGACGGTGTGCCGGGGGCCGGGGTGCCGTCGGCGCGCGGCTGCTCCGGGTCCTCACCCGGGTCGACGAGTTCCACCTGGAGGCCCGAGGGCAGGGGTGCGGCGGCGCCTCTCGGCCCGGTGTTCCCGGACCGTACGCGTACCTCCACACCGTCCGAGTCGCCGACCCAGAGGGGGGCGGTGGAGCCGCGCACCGTGCCCGATTCACGCTCCGGGCTGCCCGCGTCGGCTGCGTGGTCGGTGTTGTGGGTCTCCAGCGACTGCCAGCCGGACCAGGTGGTGGTGCCGGTCGCTCGGGTACGGACCTGGACGGTGCCGTGCAGTTCGGTGTCGGCGTCGTCCCAGACCACGCCGACGAGCGAGAAGCGGTGCGAGTCCCGCCGGAGCAGCCCTTGCGGCGCCGTGGGGTCCATGGATCCGGTGGGCCGGCCGGAGGCCCGCGGCGTCGCGTCGGTGAGCGGCCGCAGGGGCAGGGACTGGGTCGAGCCCGCGGGCTCGGCGGGTGCGGCCGCGGGCGCTTGTGCGACCGGGGCCTGGACGGGGGCGGCGGGTGCGGGCGCGGCGAGCGGGAGGGTGAGTGCCGTCGCGCAGGTGACGCCGATCGAGGTTGCAAGAAGTGCACGCATACAGGAAATCCTTGTCAGAGTCAGGCATTTCCGGCTACTGGAGTAAGGGCGCCCCCACCTGACGCACCGTCTGCCGAACCGGTGTACCGGGTACCCGTCACGCCCTGCCGGCCCGGCGCCGCCGCGTACCCTTGCGCGGATGAACGCCAGTGATCGCACCCCCGCCGACCTGCTGCGATCCGCGCTCGCCGCGGACCCGGCCCGCCCCCTCGTCACCTTCTACGACGACGCAACCGGAGAGCGCGTCGAACTGTCGGTGGCCACGTTCGCCAATTGGGTGGCCAAGACCGCCAATCTGCTCCAGGGCGACCTGGCCGCCGAGCCGGGCGACCGGCTCGCTCTGCTGCTCCCCGCCCACTGGCAGTCGGCCGTCTGGCTGCTCGCCTGCTCCTCGGTGGGCGTCGTCGCCGAGGTACAGGGCGACCCGGCGTCCGCCGACCTCGTCGTCAGCGGACCTGACACGCTCGACCGGGCCCGCGCCTGCCGCGGCGAGCGGATCGCGCTGGCCCTGCGCCCGCTGGGCGGCCGATTCCCGCAGCCTCCCGAGGGGTTCGGGGACTACGCCGTGGAGGTGCCGGGCCAGGGCGACCGCTTCGCCCCGTACGCACCGGTGGACCCGGCGGCCCCCGCGCTGACCGTCGGCGGCTCCGTCCTGACGGCGGACCAGCTGGTCGCGCGGGCCCGCGAGGACGCCGCGGAGCTGGGACTGGGCCCGGGATCCAGGCTGCTGACGGGGCGTACGTACGACACCTGGGAGGGGCTGTCCGCCGGGCTCTTCGCGCCGCTGGCCGCAGGCGCCTCCGTGGTCCTGTGCCGTCACCTCGACCGGCTGGACGAGGACGGACTGGCCAAGCGCGTCGAGAGCGAACGGGTCACCGGGACCGCGGTCTGACGGACACGGGGCCCGGCGGACGGGCCGCATGACAGGTGCGCGGTATGACAAACCTCCTGAGGGCCACTCGTCCGGCCCAGGTCGGGCCGAGCCCCCGGGCCTGGGCATCGACGGCGGTACATGATCGGGCGGTACGAAGCACCGCCGGGAACGCCACCTGACATGCACAACCAAGCGTGAGGTTCAGCCGTCTACTCCTGCGACCGGCGGCCCCTCGTGCCGCCGAACGTGAAGGATGGACGCAGACGTGAGCGACAGCCCCGGTACCCCGGCCGAACAGGACCGCCCGGACGACCCGGCCGGGGACGCACCGGAGGACGGGTCGCGGGACGCCGCCACGACCACCGGGGCCGCCGGGACCTGGGGACGGCGGCCCGAGCGCGGACCGCGGCCCCCCAGGCGCCACTGGCTCCGGTGGACCGCCCTCGGGGCCTCGCTCCTGGTGCTGGTCGCGGCCGGGGCCGGGTGGTGGCTGTACAAGAAGCTCGACGGCAACATCACGACCGACACGAGCGCCGCCGCCGAGCTCAAGGCGTACGAGAAGGAGCGCCCGCTGCCCATCGCGCGGGACGCCCAGAACATCCTCCTCATCGGCTCCGACACCCGCTCCGGCGACAACAGCGCGTACGGGCGGGACGACGGCGGCAGTCAGCGGTCGGACACCACGATCCTGCTGCACCTCGCGGCCGACCGCGGGAGTGCGACGGCGGTGTCGATCCCGCGCGATCTGATGGCCGAGATCCCCAGCTGCCACACGACCGACGACAAGGCCACGGGGGCGCGGTTCGCCCAGTTCAACTCAGCCTTCGAGCTGGGTGGCACGGCCTGCACGATCCGTACGGTCGAGAAGATGACGGGCATTCGCGTCGACCACCACATGGTCATCGACTTCAACGGCTTCAAGGACATGGTCGACGCCGTGGACGGTGTCGAGGTCTGCCTCAAGGAACCGGTCGACGACGCCGACGCCCACCTCCGGCTCCCCGCCGGCCGCCAGACACTCGAAGGCGAGGAGGCCCTGGGATACGTACGGGCCCGCAAGTCGATCGGCGACGGCAGCGACACCGAGCGCATGGACCGTCAGCAGAAGTTCCTGGGTGCCCTCGTCAACAAGATGCAGAGCAACGGGGTGCTGCTGAACCCGACGCGGCTCTATCCGGTGCTGGACGCGGCGACCAAGTCACTCACCACGGACCCGGGCCTCGACTCCCTGAGGGACCTCTACGACCTGGTGCGCGGGATGCGGAACGTGCCGACGGAGAAGGTGCAGTTCCTGACCGTGCCCCGGAGGGCGTACCACGCCAACGCGAACCGCGACGAACTCGTGCAGCCGGACGCGGACCGGCTGTTCACGCAGCTGCGCAAGGACCAGCCCGTCACCGTGGTCCCGGGCACCGATATCAATTCCGGGGATTCACAGGCAGATCACAGCTCCGACAAGGAGGCGTCCGGTCGGAAGCCCGCAGAATCGGAGGCCGGCCCGACCCCCGCACCCACCTATTCAGGGTCGAATGCCGCGGATGACCTGTGCGGCTCGTAAAACAATTCGCACGTCATGGACGGCAATCGGAGCGGAATAGGCGGAATGCCCGGGTTCAAAGGGCGTGGAGGGGGTCACGCGCATCCCCCGTGGTCGATTCCGCCGGATAGTGTGACGCGATCCGGCGGACGCGGCCATCAGGCAGCGCACGGCCGTGGGCGGGCGAAGGAAATCGACCCGGTCTTTCCCGTACACCGCATCGCCCCGGTCGCGGGGGCCTGTCCGCGACTCCCCACGACACGACACGGACCGACAGGACCACCTCGGCGTACACGCCGGAAGACATACAGAGGAAAGCGCCGACGAGGCGGAAAGCGCGAAGTGACAACGGGTCCTCGCGCCACAACGGAATTCTGAGGAACAGGGGGGTCCTGGTGGGACGGAGCAGCATGCGCGGGGAGGAGACACGGCCGCGCGGCCGGCACGACGAGCCGCCGGGCGACGGCGGGGACGACGCGGCTCCGCCGGTGCCCGGACAGGGGGCGGCGGAGAACGACCGCAGTGCGCGGCGGGCCGCCAAAGGCGGTAGACGACGGGTGCTGCGCTGGGCGTCATCCGTTCTCGCCCTGCTCATACTCGGCACCGGCGGCGCCGGTTACGTGTACTACAAGCACCTCAACGGCAACATCAAGAAAGAGGACCTGACCCTCGGCGACAAGCAGATGGCCGACCACAAGGCCAACGCCGCCGGGCAGACACCTCTGAACATCCTGCTCATCGGATCCGACGCCCGGGACTCCACGGCCAACCAGAAGCTGGGCGGCGCGAAGGAGACCTTCGGCGGTACCCCGCTCGCCGACGTGCAGATGCTGCTCCACCTCTCCGCGGACCGCAGCAACATCTCGGTCATCAGCATGCCGCGCGACACCATGCTGAAGATGCCCAAGTGCACCGACCCCGAGTCCGGCAAGGTCTACCCGGCGAGCACCGTCGACGTCCAGACCAACCAGAGCCTGGGCCGCGGCGGCCCGGGGTGCACGGTGGCCGCCTGGTACGAGCTCACCGGCATCACCATCGACCACTTCATGATGATCGACTTCGCGGGTGTGGTCTCGATGGCCGACGCGGTCGGCGGCGTCCCGGTCTGTGTCGACGCCAACGTGTACTCGCACACCAGCGACGGCAAGGGTTCGGGGCTGAAGCTGGAGAAGGGCACCACCTCCGTCAAGGGCAAGCAGGCCCTCCAGTGGCTGCGCACGCGGTACGGCTTCGAGGACAACACGGACCTCGGCCGGACCAAGGCCCAGCACCAGTACCTGAACTCGATGGTCCGTGAGCTCCGCAAGGGCACCAAGCTCACCGACCCCGTGAAGCTGATGGACCTCGCCGAGGCGGCCACCAGCGCGCTGACGGTGGACAAGGGCCTCGACACCGTCAAGAAGCTGTACGACCTGGCCGAGGAGCTCAAGAAGGCCCCGACCGACCGCATCACCATGACGACCATGCCGAACGTCTACGGCACGGGCAACTTCGCGGGCCGGGTGTATCCGAAGCCCGACGAGGCCGAGCAGGTGTTCCGCATGATCCGCGAGGACGTCCCGCTGGACGGCAAGGCGTCTAAGCGCAAGACGCCCGTGGTGAAGGACGAGGCCGCACCGGCCGCCGAGATCGCGGTCAGTGTGCGCAACGCGACCTCCACGGACACCCTCGGCACCGTCCAGGGCCGTGCGAGCGCGGTCCAGGGGCTGCTCACGGAGGCGGGCTTCGCCAAGACGACGGTCGACTCGCAGAACGTCGAAGCGGCTGCCACGACCGGGCTCCTGTACCCCAGCGCGGACATGGAGGGCGACGCCCAGGCGGTCGCCAAGGCTCTCGGGATCCCGGTGTCGCAGGTGAAGAAGTCGACCGATGTCTCGGGCATCGTCCTGGCCGTGGGCGCCGACTGGCGCGAGGACGGGGCGTACCCCGCGAAGGCCGCCGAGGAGAAGACGCCGGACTCGGCGAACCCCCTCAACGGGGCGGACGAGCAGGCCTGCATGCAGGTCAACCCGAGTTTCACCTGGTGACGGCTTCGACATGAGGAAGGGCCCCACCGGCGACGGCGGGGCCCTTCTCCCTTCACGTGGGTACGGCGATCAGGCCGGCTGCTCCCGCAGGGACGGGCGGCGGCTGGCGATGACCTTCTTCGCCAGCGAGCGGGGGCTGGTCAGGAAGCCGTATCCCCAGGACATGTGCATGGTGGCCAGCGCCACCGGGATCTGTGCCCGTGCCTTCAGCGACAGCCCCTTCCCGGCGGGCAGCGACCCCGCGACCACGGCCGCGACGTACCCGGCCGGCACGACGAACGCCCACGGGGTGACGGCTGCGCCCACGACGATGCCCGCAGCGATGGCACAGACGGCGGTCGGCGGGGCCAGGTAGCGCAGGTTGATCGAACCGGGGTGGTAGCGGGCCACGACGTGACGCCAGCGGCCGTACTCCTTGTACTGCTTGGAGAGGGCGCGGACGCTGGGCCGCGGGCGGTACTGCACCTTCAGCTCGGGGGAGAACCAGATCAGGCCGCCCGCCTCACGGATCCGGAAGTTCAGCTCCCAGTCCTGGGCGCGGATGAACTCCACGTTGTAGCCGTCGGCGCGTTCCAGGGCCTCGCGGCGGAAGACCCCCAGATACACGGTCTCGGCCGGGCCCGCCTTGCCCCCGGTGTGGAAGGCCGCGTTGCCGACACCGATCTTCGAGGTCATCGCGGCGGCGACGGCGTCCTCCCAGGCGTTCTCGCCCTCGGCGTGCATGATGCCGCCGACGTTCTGCGCGCCCGTCTCCTCCAGGAGCCGGACCGCCGTCGCGATGTAGTTCGGCGAGAGCATGCCGTGGCCGTCGACCCGTACCACGATCGGGTGATGTGACGCCTTGATCGCGGCGTTGAGCGCGGCCGGGGTCCGGCCGGTCGGGTTGGGGACGGTGTGGACCCGGGAGTCCTCCCGGACCAGCTCGGCGGCGATCTCGTCCGTACGGTCGTTCGACGGGCCGAGGGCGATCACCACCTCCATCTCACCGGCGTACTCCTGCTCCAGGATGTGCCGGACCGAGTTCCTGAGATGGCGTTCCTCGTTGAGCACCGGCATGATCACGGAGACGGCGGGGTACTGCGCGGCAGACATGTGGTCCTCGGGGGGTCCTCGGGGGTGCCAGGGTTCCGGGGGTTCTCGCACCCCAGGAGGCGGCGTGACTCGGCCGCCACGTTACCGCGAACGGGGGACGGCGGCGCGCGCCTCCCAGTCTGTAGATCGTATGGGCCTACGGTGCGAAAGTCCCACTCGTACCGCGGAGGTGTCCCTCGTGCCCACGCCGCACCGATCGCCCCGTCCACCGCACCCCCGGACCGCTCCCCCGCAGCGCGGTCCGTCACGGCGGCCCGGAACCCGCGGCCGCGCCGCCGGTCGGAGCCGGGCCGGCGGGCGTAAGCCGCCGCCCCGGTGGGGCATGCGGGTCGTCACCGGGCTGTCCGTGCTGGTGCTCGGCGCCGGCGGGATCGGCCATGCCGTGGTCAGCGGTCTGGAGACGGGGATCGGCCGGGTCGACCCGTTCAAGGACATGAAGAACCGCCCCCAGGGCGGCCACGGCATGAACTTCCTGCTCGTCGGCACCGACGGCCGCGACCGGATCAGCGCGGCCGAGAAGGAGAAGTACAAGCTGGGCGGCGCACCCTGCCACTGCACCGACACCCTGATGCTCGTCCATGTCTCCGCCGACAAGCAGCGGGCCAGCGTCGTCAGCCTCCCGCGCGACAGTTACGCCGAGCTCCCGGCCCACACCGACGGCACCACCGGCAAGGAGCACGCCTCCCATCCGGTGAAGCTGAACGCCGCCTACGCGGAGGGCGGCCCCCATCTGACGGTGCGGACCGTCGAGCAGATGACGGGGGTCAAGATCGACCACTATCTGGAGATCGACTTCACCAGCTTCATGAAGACGGTGGACACCCTCGGCGGGGTGGAGATCTGCACCGCCAAGCCGCTCAAGGACTCCTACACCGGCCTGGACCTCGCCGCGGGCACCCACGAACTCGACGGCGGCCAGGCACTCCAGTACGTACGCTCCCGGCATCTCGACGGCGCGGCCGACCTGGGCCGGATGCAGCGCCAGCAGAAGTTCATGGCCGCGCTGATCGAGCAGACGACCAGCAGCGGTGTGCTGATGAACCCCATGAAATTCCAGCGGGTCGCCTCGACGATGCTCGAATCGGTCCGCGCCGACAAGGGGTTCGGCACGGACCAGATGCTGGAGCTCGGCAAGGCCATGCGCGGCTTCACCCCGGCCTCCTCCGAATTCGCCTCCGTCCCCGTCGAGGACGAGAGCTACCAGGTCAAGGGCATCGGCTCCACCGTGAAGTGGGACGCCGAGAAGTCGAAGAAGATGTTCCAGTCGCTGCGCGAGGACCAGCCGCTCGCCCCGCACCTGCCGAAGCGGCCCCGGGCGACGCCCGTCGGCGTGGCCCCGGAACAGATCCGCGTGCAGGTCTACAACGGGACACCGAAGGACGGGCTCGGCCAGAAGGTCGACGCGGCACTGCGCGGCACCGGCTTCGACACCACCCGCGCCCCGCTCAACGGCGGACCGCAGGACCTGCGGCGGACCCTGGTCACCTACGACCCGCGCTGGGACCGGTCGGCGAAGTCCCTGGCCACCGCGCTGCCCGGGTGCGAGCTCAAGGCGGTGAAGGGGCAGGGCGCGACGATGAAGGTCACGGCGGGCTCGGACTTCACCGAGGTGCAGCGGGTGAAGGCGGAGGACACGCAGCGTGGCGAATTCGGCACGGTGACGGGCGACGAGGTGGTCTGCCCGTGACCCCGGCCCGGGCCCGGGGCCCTTGGCCCCTGGCCGGTCATAGGGAAGGTACCGACAGCCGAGCGCCCGTTTTACCACCTTTTACCTGACCGTCTTTTCCCTATGACGACCCGAGCCCGGCGGGAGGGCGGTCAGTCGTCGATGCCTTCGGCGGCCCGCTGTTCGCGCAGCTCCTTGATCGCGCGACGCCGGGCGAGCCGGTGCGTACGGCGGATCTGGGCCTCCTGGTAGCGCCGCTTGTCACGCTCCGTCTCCGGGGCGACCTGCGGTACGCGGCGCGGCTTGCCGTCCTCGTCAACCGCCGCGAACACCAGATAGGCGCTGCCGACCTGCTGGGCGGGGGTCGACTCGTTCCACCGCTCGGCCATGACGCGTACGCCGACCTCCATCGAGGAGCGGCCGGTCCAGTTCACCTGAGCTCGGACGTGAACGAGGTCACCCACACGGACGGGTTCCAGGAAGACCATCTCGTCCATCGAGGCCGTCACGGCCGGCCCTCCGGAGTGCCGGCCAGCGACCGCCCCCGCCGCGTCGTCGACCAGCTTCATGATCACGCCGCCGTGCACCGTGCCGAGGAGGTTGGTGTCGTTGCCGGTCATGATGTGGCTGAGGGTGGTCCGGGAGGCCGAGGTCGGCTTCGCCGGAATGTCGCTCTCCGGCGAGTGGGGCTGATCTGTCATGCCGTCCACCTTATGCGGGGGCTTGCGCCGGGTTGCATTGCATCAGCTTCGCAACAGCCGTGCCCCGATCCCCGGTACACCCTGTAAGAGGCACAGGTCGAGACGGCACACTGGTCCGCATGAGCGATTGGCCCGAAGGACGGAACGGCGGACCCGGCGAGCAGTACGGGCGGGGCAGCGCCGGCTCTCAGCCCGAGAGTGCCCGCGCCATGCCGCACGTCAGGCGGCGCCCCGCGCCGCCGCAGTCCCCGCCCCGGATCCCGCCGCAGCAGGGCCAGGGCCCGGACGGCTACGGCGAGACCCCCGGCTACGACAGCGGCTACAACACGGGCCAGGTCTACGGCGGCGGACAGGGCGGCCAGCGCGGCGGAGGCCGCGGCGGCGACAGCGGTTACGTGCAGCCCCGCGCGGCGCCCGACTGGGGCCGGCGGATCAAGGTCGGCGCGCTGACCCTGGTCGTGGTGCTGCTCGCCGTCTCCATCGGCACGTACTTCTGGGCCGACGGCAAGCTCAAGCGCGAGGTCGACCTCTCCAAGGTCATCGAGCGGCCGGGCGAGGGTGACGGCACGAACTACCTGATCGTGGGCTCCGACAGCCGCGAGGGCATGACGGCCGAGGACAAGAAGAAGCTGCACACCGGCTCCGCCGAGGGCAAGCGGACCGACTCGATGATGATCCTCCACGACGGCTCCAACGGCCCGACGCTGATCTCGCTGCCCCGTGACTCCAACGTCGAGATCCCCTCGTTCGTCGGCTCCGAGTCCGGCAAGAAGTTCGCGGGCACGGGCCGCCAGGTGAAGCTGAACGCCGCCTACGCCGAGGACGGCCCGGAACTGCTGGTCCGCACGGTCGAGTTCAACACCGGCCTGCACATCGACCACTACGTCGAGATCGGCTTCGGCGGCTTCGCCGGCATCGTTGACGCCATCGGGGGCGTCGAGATGGACATCCCCAAGGCGTTCAAGGACAAGAAGTCCGGCGCCGACTTCCAGGCCGGCAAGCAGACGCTGAACGGCGAGCAGTCCCTCGCCTTCGTCCGCACCCGGTACGCCTTCGCGGGCAGCGACCTGGACCGCACGAAGAACCAGCAGAAGTTCCTCGCGGCCCTCGCCTCCCAGACGGCGACCCCGTCGACGATCCTCAACCCGTTCAAGCTCTACCCGACGATGGGCGCGGGCCTGGACACGCTGATCGTCGACAAGGACATGTCGCTCTGGTCGCTGGGCAACATGTTCTTCGCCATGAAGGGCGTCACCGGCGGCGAGGGCACGTCGATGAACATCCCGCTCTCCGGCCAGAGCGTGAACGGCAACCTGGTCTGGGACAAGGACGAGGTCAAGAAGCTCGTGGAACAGCTGAAGAACGACGAGAAGGTCACGGTCAAGGGCAGCTGACCCGCGTGCACCGAGGAAAGGTCCGGACGGCGAACCGTCCGGACCTTTCCGTTTCTCGCTCAGCCGCCGGCCGCGTACGCCACGAAGTCCGCCCATGCGGCCGGCCCGAAACCGACGTGGGGGCCCGGTACGTTCTTGGAGTCGCGCACGCGCACCGCACCCGATGCTGCCGCGACCTCGACACAGTCGTTGCCATTGCTGGTGTCGCTGTAGCTGCTCTTGACCCAGACGAGCGAGCCGGAATCCTCGGCAGTTTTCTTGCGGATCATGTCTCTCCCAGCACTTCATCGATGAGGGCCAGGGACTCTCCCGGCGGGAGAGCCTGAGCCCTGATAATGCCGTACCGCAGCTCAAGCACTCGGAGTTGTCTCGGGTCGGAAATGGGGCGTCCTCCGTACTCGTCGTCGGTTCGGCCCATTGCTGAGCCGTCCCCGAACTTGAGTACCTGAATCCTTCCACCCGTGCCCGGGTGGTCCCAGCGGCTCATCGGCATCACCTGAATCTCGATGTTCCGCCTCCCCCCTACTTCCAACAAGCGTTCGAGCTGCTGGCGTTGCACCATTGTGCCGCCGGTCGGACGGCGGAGTGTCGCCTCTTCCAGGACGAAGCTGAGATCCAAAGCGGCCGGCCGGTCGAGAATGGACTGCCGAGCCATCCGCGCCGCCAACATGCGTTCCAGTTCATCAGCTGAATAAGCAGGTCGCCGCGTCCCCAGGAGCGCACGAGCATGGGCCGCCGTCTGCAGCAGACCGTGCAGAGCATGGCTCCCGTACGACAGCAGCTCGACCGCCTTGGCCTCCAGCTTCGCCAGGTCCCGCACCTTCTTCGGGTACCGGACCTCCGCCACATCCCCCTTCATCATGGCGATCTTCCCGCCCGCGCCCAGCACTTCGTCCGACTTGTCCAGGAACTCCGGGCGGGGGATACGCCTGCCGCCCTCCACCTTGTAGACGAGGTCTTCCCCGTACCCGATCGCGGCCCCGAACTCGCAGGCCCGCATTCCCGCGGACTCCCGCCAGGCCTTGATCTGCCGCCCCACCGCGGCAACCACCGCCGCCCCCGACTCGTCGTCCGGGTCGACGTCCCAGCCGGGCTCGTCCGCTTCGTCGCCCCTGCGCTCCGCACCCGCCCCATCCACGCTCATCCGTACTCCACCTCCGGTGTGCATGCCGTTCTCGCTCAACCTGCGCTGTCCCCGGCGCGTCACTCCGGACAGCCGGGACAGCACCGGACAAGGACGGGACAGTCACCGTACGTAACGGCTCCGTCGCTTTTCACCGTACGCAAGCGCGGCCACGCTGAGTGACGTGACCCAAGAAATCACCCGAACCGAACATTCCGCTCCCGCGCGGCAGTTCACCGTGCTGCTCTCCCCCACCCGCCGAGGTGCGAGGCTCGCCCGCCTGCTCACCACCGCGCATCTGGGTGACTGGGGGCTTCCCACGGAGTCAGCCGCGCACATCGTCGCCGAGCTGGCAGCGAACGCCACCGTCCATGGCCGCGTACCGGGACGTGACTTCCGGCTGAGCCTCATCGTCCGCCCCGACACCCTCCTACGGATCGAGGTGACCGACACGAGGGCCGAGCGGCTGCCGCCCGCACCCGGCGCCATGCCCGCCCCGGCCGACGACGCGGCTCACGGGCGCGGCCTGCTGATCGTCGAGGCACTCGCCGACCGCTGGGGCGTCGCCCTCGGGCCCGCTCCCCGCAAGACCGTCTGGGCCGAACTCGACCTCGAGTAGTTCAGCCGCGCCACCACCGCCGAGGACGTCCTCACCGAGGAGGGACCCCGCGCACGCACGGAAGGCCCCCGGCGTCGGGGGCCTTCCGCGTGGACCGGGGCAGCGCCGCCGCTACGGCAGGTTGCGGGCCATGACGATGCGCTGGACCTGGTTCGTGCCCTCGTAGATCTGGGTGATCTTGGCGTCGCGCATCATCCGCTCCACCGGGTAGTCGCGCGTGTAGCCGTAGCCGCCGAGGAGTTGCACCGCGTCCGTGGTGACCTCCATGGCGACGTCGGAGGCGAAGCACTTGGCCGCGGCGCCGAAGAAGGTCAGGTCGCCGTCGAGGCGCTCGGACTTGGCGGCGGCGGAGTAGGTGAGCTGACGGGCCGCCTCCAGCTTCATGGCCATGTCGGCGAGCATGAACTGGATGCCCTGGAAGTCGCCGATCGGCTTGCCGAACTGCTTGCGCTCCTGGACGTAGCCCTTGGCGTAGTCAAGGGCACCCTGGGCGATGCCGAGGGCCTGGGCCGCGATCGTGATGCGGGTGTGGTCCAGGGTCTTCATCGCCGTGGCGAAGCCGGTGCCCTCCTCGCCGATCATGCGGTCGGCGGGGATGCGGACGTTGTCGAGGTAGACCTCGCGCGTCGGGGAGCCCTTGATGCCGAGCTTCTTCTCCGGGGCGCCGAAGGAGACGCCCTCGTCGGACTTCTCCACGACGAACGCCGAGATGCCCTTGGAGCGCTTCGTCGGGTCGGTGACGGCCATCACCGTGTAGTACTCGGACTCGCCCGCGTTGGTGATCCAGCGCTTCACGCCGTTGAGGACCCAGAAGTCACCGTCGCGCTCGGCCTTGGTCTTCATGCCCGCCGCGTCCGAGCCGGCGTCCGGCTCCGAGAGGGCGTACGAGAACATCGCGTCGCCCTTGGCCAGCGGGCCCAGGTACTTCTTCTTCAGGGCCTCGGAACCGGAGAGGATCACCGGGAGCGAGCCCAGCTTGTTCACGGCCGGGATGAGGGAGGAGGACGCGCAGACGCGGGCCACCTCCTCGATCACGATGACCGTGGCGAGCGCGTCGGCGCCCGCGCCGCCGTACTCCTCCGGGACGTGGACCGCGTGCAGGTCGGAGGCGACCAGGGCCTTCAGCGCCTCGTGCGGGAAGCGCGCCTCCTCGTCCACCGCGGCGGCATGCGGGGCGATCTTCGCCTCGGCGAGCGAACGGATCGTCTCGCGGAGCATGTCGTGCTCCTCGGCCGGACGGTACAGGTCGAAATCGGTCGAACCCGCCAAGACGCTCACTCCCCAAGAATGCTAACTACCGTTAAGTAACCTGATTTTAGTGGCCCTGCCGAGCGGAGGCATACGGGCGGGGCACGTGAGCTTGCCGACAACCGCAAAACGAGGTCTCCGCACGCACGGTTATGCTCGGCTCCGCACGTCTGTCCGCATCGTTCAGGAGCACCCATGGCCCTCAGGATCACTGTGATCGGCACCGGCTACCTCGGCGCCACCCATGCCGCGGCCATGGCGGAGCTGGGCTTCGAAGTCCTCGGGCTGGATGTCGTGCCGGAGAAGATCGAGATGCTCTCGGCGGGCAAGGTGCCGATGTACGAGCCAGGGCTCGAGGAGATCCTGCAGAGGCATGTCGCGGGCATCCCCGGTTCCACCGGGCGGCTGAGGTTCACCACCTCCTGGGAGGAGATCGGCGCGTTCGGCGATGTGCACTTCGTCTGCGTGAACACTCCCCAGAAGCACGGCGAGTACGCCTGCGACATGAGCTATGTGGACAGCGCCTTCGAGTCGCTGGCCCCGCAGCTGACCCGGCCCGCGCTGGTCGTGGGCAAGTCCACCGTCCCGGTGGGCTCCGCCGCCCGGCTGGCCGCGCTCCTCGCCGAGCTGGCGCCGGTGGGTACGGACGCGGAGCTCGCCTGGAACCCGGAGTTCCTGCGCGAGGGCTTCGCGGTCCAGGACACGCTGCACCCGGACCGGATCGTCGTCGGCGTCGAGAGCGAGCGGGCCGAGAAGCGGCTCCGCGAGGTGTACGCGGGACCGATCGCCGAGGGCTCGCCCTTCGTGGTGACGGACTTCCCGACCGCCGAGCTCGTCAAGACCTCCGCCAACTCCTTCCTGGCGACCAAGATCTCGTTCATCAACGCCATGGCCGAGGTCTGCGAAGCCGCCGACGGTGACGTGGTGAAGCTCGCCGAGGCGATCGGCCACGACGAGCGCATCGGGAAGAAGTTCCTGCGGGCCGGCATCGGCTTCGGCGGGGGCTGTCTGCCCAAGGACATCCGGGCCTTCATGGCGCGCGCCGGTGAGCTGGGCGCCGACCAGGCGCTGACCTTCCTGCGGGAGGTCGACTCGATCAACATGCGCCGCCGGGGGCACATGGTCGAGCTGGCCCGCGAGGCCGTGGGTGGGACGTCGTTCCTGGGCACGCGCGTCGCCGTGCTGGGCGCCACCTTCAAGCCGGACTCCGACGACGTACGCGACTCGCCGGCCCTGAACGTGGCCGGGCAGATCCATCTGCAGGGCGGCCAGGTGACGGTCTTCGACCCCAAGGGCATGGACAACGCCCGGCGGCTCTTCCCGACCCTCGGCTACGCGGACACGGCGCTGGACGCGGTGCGCGGTGCGGACGTGGTGCTGCACCTGACGGAGTGGCGCGAATTCCGCGAGCTGGACGTGGCGGCGCTGGGCGAGGTCGCGGGGCGTCGGATCATCCTGGACGGACGCAACGCCCTGGACCCGGCGGTGTGGCGCGCGGCCGGATGGACCTACCGGGCGATGGGCCGCCCGAAGGCCTGACACGAACAGGAGGCGGCCCCGGGGGCCGCCTCCTGCCGTTTCCGTACCGCTCAGCGCACCGGGCCGTCCAGCTCCTCGATCGTCGCGTGGGACGGGCCGACCCGGATGCTCAGGTCCCGGGAGACCGCCTCCGCGTCGCGCAGGACCCGTACGGCGTTCTGCCACGTCAGCTTGGCCACGTCGGCGTCCGACCAGCCGCGCGTGAGCAGCTCCGCGATCAGGTGCGGGTAGCCGGACACGTCCTCCAGCTCCAGCGGGAGGAACGGCGTGCCGTCGTAGTCGCCGCCGATGCCGATGTGGTCGATCCCGGCGACCTCGCGCATGTGGTCGAGATGGTCGGCGACCGTGGTCACGGTGGCCATCGGGCGCGGGTTGAGCGCCTCGAAGTCCGCGTGGATCCGCATGGCGGCCGGGGTGGTGTCCAGGTGGTGCAGGCCGTGCTCCCGCATGTTGCGGTCGGCGGCCAGCGTCCACTCGACGGCGGCGGGCAGGACGAACTTCGGTACGAAGGTCGCCATGGCCAGTCCGCCGTTGGCCGCGAGCATCCGCAGCACGTCGTCGGGGACGTTGCGCGGGTGTTCGCAGACCGCACGGGCGGAGGAGTGCGAGAAGATCACCGGCGCCACGGAGGTGGCGAGCGCGTCGCGCATCGTGGTGGCCGCCACATGGGACAGGTCGACCAGCATGCCGATGCGGTTCATCTCGCGTACGACCTCACGGCCGAACTCCGACAGACCGCCGACGCGCGGGGAGTCGGTCGCCGAGTCCGCCCAGTCGGTGTTGTCGTTGTGCGTGAGCGTCATGTAGCGGACACCGAGGGTGTGCAGCGCGCGCAGGGTACCCAGGGAGTTGTTGATGGAGTGGCCGCCCTCGGCTCCCATCAGCGAGGCGATGCGCCCTTCGGCGCGGGCCTGCTCCATGTCGTCCGCGGTCAGGGCGCGCCGCAGGTCGTCCGGGTAGCGGGCCAGCATCTCGCCGACCACGTCGATCTGCTCCAGCGTGGCGCTGACCGCGTCGTCGCCGGCCAGGCTCGGGGCCACGTAGACGGACCAGAACTGCGCGCCGACGCCGCCGGCCCGCAGCCGCGGGATGTCGGTGTGCAGGGTGCCGGTCTGGTCCTGGGAGAGGTCACGGACGTCGAGGTCGTAGCCGACCTGCTCACGCAGGGCCCAGGGGAGGTCGTTGTGGCCGTCGACGACGGGGTGGTCGGCGAGGAGCAGCCGGGCGCGGTCCAAGTTGTCCATCGTGTACGCCTACTTCCCGAAGCCGAAGGAGTCCGCGCCCTGGGTCTTGGCGCGCAGTCGCTTGCCCTTCTCCACCGCCTGGTCCTTGAGCTCCTGCTGAAAGTCCTTCATCCGCTCCAGCAGCGCGCTGTCGTGGGCGGCGAGGATGCGGGCGGCGAGCAGGCCCGCGTTACGGGCGCCGCCGACGGAGACCGTGGCGACGGGGACACCGGCCGGCATCTGGACGATGGACAGCAGGCTGTCCATGCCGTCGAGGTACTTCAGCGGGACCGGTACGCCGATCACGGGCAGCGGGGTGACGGAGGCCAGCATGCCGGGCAGGTGGGCCGCCCCGCCCGCTCCCGCGATGATCGCCTTGAGGCCGCGGTCCGCGGCCTTCTCGCCGTACGCGATCATCTCGTGCGGCATGCGGTGGGCCGAGACGACGTCGACCTCGTAGGGGATCTCGAACTCGTCGAGGGCCTTGGCGGCCGCTTCCATCACGGGCCAGTCGGAGTCCGAGCCCATGACGATGCCGATGACGGGGGCGGAACCTGGTGCGGTCATTCGGTGATCGTTCCTCGCAGGTAGTCGGCCGCGTGCCGGGCGCGCTCCCGCACGTCCGCCAGATCGTCGCCGTAGGTGTTGACGTGGCCCACCTTGCGGCCGGGCTTCACGTCCTTGCCGTACATGTGGATCTTGAGCTGCGGGTCGCGGGCCATGCAGTGCAGGTACGCCTGGTACATGTCCGGGTAGTCGCCGCCGAGGACGTTGCACATGACCGTCCAGGGGGCGCGCGGGCGGGGATCGCCCAGCGGGAGGTCCAGGACGGCCCGTACGTGGTTGGCGAACTGCGAGGTGACCGCGCCGTCCTGGGTCCAGTGCCCGGAGTTGTGCGGGCGCATCGCGAGCTCGTTCACGAGGATGTGTCCGTCGCGGGTCTCGAAGAGCTCGACCGCGAGGTGGCCCACCACTCCGAGCTCGGAGGCGATCCGCAGGGCGAGCTGCTGGGCCTCTCCCGCGAGGCGTTCGTCCAGGTCGGGCGCCGGGGCGATGACGGTGTCGCAGACCCCGTCGACCTGGATGGACTCGACGACGGGATAGGCGACGGCCTGGCCGTGCGGCGAGCGGACTATGTTGGCCGCCAGCTCCCGTCGGAAGTCGACCTTCTCCTCGGCGAGGACGGGCACACCGGCCCGGAACGGCTCGGCGGCGTCCGCCTCGGAGCGGACGACCCAGACACCCTTGCCGTCGTAGCCGCCGCGGACCGTCTTGAGGACGACCGGGAAGCCTCCCACCTCGTCGGCGAAGGCGGCGGCGTCCGCCGGGTCCGCGACGATGCGGTGGCGGGGGCAGGGCGCGCCGATCTCCATGAGCTTCGCGCGCATCACCCCCTTGTCCTGGGCGTGCACGAGAGCGTCCGGGCCGGGGCGCACGGGGATGCCGTCCGCCTCCAGGGCCCGCAGGTGCTCGGTCGGCACGTGTTCGTGGTCGAAGGTGATCACGTCACAGCCGCGTGCGAAGGCGCGCAGCGTCTCCAGGTCGCGGTAGTCGCCGACGACGACCTCGCCGACCACCTGGGCGGCCGATTCCTGGGGAGTGTCACTGAGGAGCTTGAATTTCAGGCCGAGGGGGATACCCGCCTCGTGGGTCATTCGGGCGAGCTGGCCGCCGCCGACCATGCCGACTACAGGGAACGTCACGCGTCCAGGGTATCGGGCGGGCGGCGACTCCCCTCACGCTCTCCGGCCGGGCCCCCGCCGCTGCGGGAAGGACGCCTCGTCACGGGGCCGGCCGGCTCACAGGCATCACACGGGGGAGGTCGTTAGCATGGCCGGGTTGACGAAACCGACCGGACGGGGCTGAGCGATCACCATGAGCGAACGGGGCGCACTGCGGGCCCGGCTTGATCTGCTGGCCCGGGAGGTCGCCAAGTTCGGCGCCGTCGGCGCCCTCGGGCTGGTCGTCAACATCGTCGTGTCGAACCTGATCTGGCGCACCACGGAGATCCCGGTGGTGCGGGCGGGGCTGATGGGGACCATCGTCGCCATCCTCTTCAACTACCTCGGCTTCCGTTACTGGACCTACCGGGACCGCGACAAGACCGGCCGGACCCGGGAACTGATGCTGTTCCTGCTGTTCAGCGCCGTGGGAGCGGTGATCGAGACGGGCGTCCTCTATCTGGCGACGTACGGCTTCGGGTGGAACAGCCCGGTGCAGAGCAACGTCTTCAAGATCGTCGGCATCGGGATCGCCACGCTGTTCCGCTTCTGGTCCTACCGCACCTGGGTGTTCAGGGCGCTGCCCGCCAAGGAGGCCGTGCTCGACGCGGAACGATTTCTGGAGCAGCGACGACCCTCCGACGAGGTGACACCCGGTCCCGTGGCCCGCTGAGGCGCGGTCCGCGCGCGTCAGCGGACCGGGCGTTCGGAGTCCCTGCGACTCGGTACGGCCCGGCTGAGGAAGAGGGCGAACACCGGGGGCTGCTGCTGGAGCAGTTCGAGCCGGCCACCGTCCGCCTCGGCGAGGTCCCGGGCCACGGCGAGGCCGATCCCGGTGGAGTTGCGGCCGCTGATGGTGCGCTCGAAGATCCGCGCCCCGAGGTCGGCGGGGACACCGGGGCCCTCGTCCGTGACCTCGACGACGACCTGGTTGCCGGTGACGCGGGTGCGCAGCGCGACGGTGCCGCCCCCGTGCATCAGCGAGTTCTCGATCAGCGCGGCGAGCACCTGGGCGACGGCGCCCGGGGTGCCGACGGCCTCCAGCCCGTGCTTGCCCGAGCAGACGACGGCGCGGCCGGCGCTGCGGTAGGCGGGGCGCCACTCCTCGATCTGCTGCTTGACGACCTCGTCGAGGTCGAAGACGACGGCGGAGCCGGTGCGCGGGTCACGTGAATTCGTCAGCAGCCGCTGGACCACGTCCGTGAGCCGCTCGACCTGGGTGAGCGCGATGTTCGCCTCCTCCTTCACCGTCTCCGGGTCGTCGGTGACGGAGATCTCCTCGATCCGCATGGAGAGGGCGGTCAGGGGTGTACGGAGCTGGTGCGAGGCGTCCGCCGCGAGGCGCCGCTCCGCGGTCAGCATCCGGGCGATCCGCTCGGCGGACGAGTCCAGGACGTCGGCGACCCGGTCCAGCTCCGTCACCCCGTACCGCTTGTGCCGGGGGCGCGGGTCCCCCGAGCCGAGGCGTTCGGCGGTCTCGGCGAGGTCGGTGAGCGGGGAGGTCAGCCGGTCGGCCTGGCGTACGGCGAGGAGTACGGCGGAGATGATGGCCAGCAGCGCCACCGCCCCGATGATCAGCAGGGTCCGGCCGACCTCACGGGTCACGGCGGAGCGTGACTCCTCGACGGTGACCTTCTCGCCCTGTTCCCCGGTCTCCGTGCTGCGGGTGACGTTGCTGTCGGTGGGGCGTTCGCCGACCTCGATGGGGGCGCGTCCGGGGATCTCGACCCGGGCGTAGCGGCTGGTGTCGACCTGCTCGGCGAGGACCTGGGGAGTGATCCGCTCGGCGCCGAGCAGACGGCTCTCGACGACGCTGATCAGCCGGAATGCCTCGGAGTCGACGCTTTCCTGTGCGCTGTTGCTGATGGTGCGGGTCTCGACGATGACGAGGGAGACGCCGAAGACGGCGATCACGACGAGCACCACGGCGAGGGTGGAGTTGATCAGTCGGCGGCGCATGACTGTTCTGTACGTCAGCTCTTCTCGAACCGGAAGCCGACGCCCCGGACGGTGGCGATGTAGCGCGGATTGGCCGCGTCGTCGCCGAGTTTCTTGCGGAGCCAGGAGATGTGCATGTCGAGGGTCTTGGTGGAGGACCACCAGGTGGTGTCCCAGACCTCACGCATCAGCTGGTCACGGGTGACGACCCGGCCGGCGTCCCGTACGAGGACCCGCAGCAGGTCGAACTCCTTTGCGGTGAGCTGGAGTTCCTCGTCACCCATCCAGGCCCGGTGGGACTCGACGTCGATCCTGACGCCGTGCGTGGCGGGCTGCGGGGCGGGCTCGGTCGCGCCTCGGCGCAGCAGGGCGCGGACCCGGGCGAGGAGCTCGGCGAGGCGGAAGGGCTTGGTGACGTAGTCGTCGGCGCCGGCGTCCAGACCGACCACCGTGTCGACCTCGTCGGCCCGGGCGGTCAGCACCAGGATCGGTACGGCGTGGCCGTCGGCGCGCAGCCGCCTGGCGACCTCCAGACCGTCCATTCCCGGCAGCCCCAGGTCGAGGACGACGAGATCGACGCCTCCCTGGAGGCCGGCGTCGAGTGCGGTCGGACCGTCCTGGCGGACCTCGACCTCGTAACCCTCACGACGCAGGGCGCGGGCCAGTGGCTCCGAGATGGATGCGTCGTCCTCGGCGAGCAGTACACGGGTCATGCAGTGATGGTAGTCCGCACAGGCCCGGTGGGGTGAGGCCCTGGTCAGGCCCTGCGGGTCAGGGCCACGAATCGGGCATCCTCCTTTGAATGGGAGACTGCGGTTCCATGTCTACCTGTGATCCATCTCTCAGGTCCTTTCATATCCACCCGTGTCGTGTCGTATGGTTGCTCGACGCCTGTTGCACCGCAGAGGGACCTTTGGGCAGCTTTTCGCGCCAAGGGTCTCTTTTGTGTACGGGCCGGTTCCCGCCGGCCCCGACCAGTGAATGACCTGTGGGCCGGGCCCGGAGCGCGAGGACGCGCACCGGGCGTGGATCCCGGAGCGGTCTGTCCCACGACCCCGTCCCCGAACTCCCTGCGGAGCGGATGGCCGGATCGAATCCCCTCGAGGCGTCAGGGGTGGGGCCTGTCCGCCCGGTGCCGGCTACCCCCCACCGGGCGCGTCCCGCTCACGAGGCGGCGCGTCCCGACCAGCAAGGATCGACCATGGCGTCCAGCCTGACGAAGGACTCGGCCAGCACTTCCGGTTCGCAGAAGACCTTCTTCGGCCACCCCCGCGGCCTGGCCACTCTCTTCATGACGGAGATGTGGGAGCGTTTCAGCTACTACGGCATGCGCGCCCTTCTCCCGCTCTACCTGATCGCTCCCAACGGGCTTCACATGAACCCCGCCACGGCCACGGCGATCTACTCGGTCTACCTGTCGCTGGTGTACCTGCTCGCCATGCCCGGCGGCTGGTTCGGCGACCGCGTCTGGGGTCCCCGCAAGACCGTCGCCATCGCGGGCGGCGTCATCATGCTCGGCCACCTGACGCTCGCGCTGCCCTCCGAGGGCACCTTCTTCGCCGGTCTCGGCCTCGTCGCCATCGGCTCCGGCCTGCTGAAGTCCAACATCTCCACGATGGTCGGCCACCTCTACGACGGTCCGGACGACCCGCGCCGTGACGGTGGCTTCACGATCTTCTACATGGGCATCAACGTGGGCGCCTTCGTCGCCCCGCTGGTGATCGGCACCGTCGGCGAGAACGTCAACTGGCACCTGGGCTTCGCCCTGGCCGCGCTCGGCATGGGACTCGGTGTCGCCCAGTTCCTGCTCGGCACGCGTCACCTGAACGAGCGCAGCCTCGTCGTGCCGAAGCCGCTCTCCGCCGACGAGCGCGCGTCGACGCTGCGCAAGTCGATGATCTGGCTGGGCATCGCGGCCGTCTTCTACCTCGGCACCGTCGTCACCGGCGTCTACACGCTGAACTGGCTGCTGGTCCCGATCACGGTCGCCGGCCTCGTCATCCCGGTGATGGTCCTGGCGCGCATCAAGCGCGACAAGGAGCTCAGCCAGGCCGAGCAGTCGAAGATGTCCGGCTACATCTGGTTCTTCGTGGCCGCCGCCATCTTCTGGATGATCTACGACCAGGGCGGCTCGACCATGGCGATCTTCGCCGAGTCCTCCGCGGAGAACTCGGTGTTCGGCTGGAACTTCCCGGTCTCCTGGTACCAGTCGGTCAACCCGGTCCTGATCATGGCGCTGGCCCCGGTCTTCGCCACCTTCTGGCTGGCGCTGAACCGGCGGGGCAAGGAGCCGAGCACGGTCGTGAAGTTCAGCTCCGGTCTGGTGCTGGTCGGCGCATCGTTCTTCCTCTTCCTGGCTCCGCTGACCATCGCGGGTGACGGTCACAAGGCCGCCGCGATGTGGCTGGTCGCGATCTACTTCGTGCAGACCGTCGGTGAGCTGACGCTGTCCCCGGTCGGCCTCTCGGTCACCACGAAGATGGCCCCGGCCAAGTACGCCAGCCAGATGATGGGTGTCTGGTTCCTGGCCGTGACCGCGGGTGACTGCACCACGGGCCTGCTGTCCCTCGCGGGGGTCGAGCTCAACGGCACCGGGGTGGTGGCCCTCCAGGCCACGCTCGCGGTCGTCGCCGGCGTGGCGGTCTTCATGTACCGCGGCAAGGTCAAGGCGCTCATGGGCAACGTCCGCTGACCCGGACGCTCGTACGCGTCAGGCCCCGCACCGATCGGTGCGGGGCCTGACGCGTACTGCATCGGGAGGGTTACGCGGGCGGTGCCGCGAGCTCCGCCCAGACGGTCTTGCCGGGCTGGTCCGGTGTGCGCGCCACGCCCCAGTCCAGGCAGAGCCGCTGCACGATGAACATGCCGTGTCCACCGGGCCGCCCCGCGCGGTGCGGAGTGCGGGGCGCGGGCTGTCCCGCACCGCCGTCGACGACCTCGACCCGGAGCACCTTGGAGGAGCAGGCGATACGGAGCTCCTCGGGGCCGTCCGCGTGCAGACAGGCGTTCGTGACGAGCTCGGAGACGACCAGCAGGACGTCCTCGGCGGCCGCCCGCCGGTCGGCTCCCGACGCGGGGAGCCAGCCCCAGTCGTAGAGCGCCTGCCGGGCGAAGTCGCGGGCCATCGGCACGATGCCGCTGGCATGTCTCAGCGAGAGCGTGCGCCACTGCCGGTCAGCGGGCACGGCAGAGGCGGGGCCTGTGCCGTCCGGCTCGCGGCCGAGGCCGCCCGGCGGATGCTGCCGGGTGGTGCTCATCAGCGCTTCACCTCACCGATTCACCGTGTGTTGCCATCGAACAGATACTGATCAGGTACAGAGTGTGCGGGTCCCAAGACCCCGACGGGGTGTCTTCTGCCCGGTCGCATGGTGACGACACCCACTTCGGCTACGCCAGGAGCGTGATCCGCGCGACGGCGGTGGCTCGGCGGAGCCGGGTACGGACATGGAGAACGCCGCTGTCAGCTGCGCAGGGCGTCTTCGAGAGAGGCATGAACGGTGAAGACCGCCTCAGCCCCCGTGATCTCGAAGACACGAGCCACCACGGGCTGCATTCCGGCCAGGTGGACCCCTCCCCCGGCCGCCTCGGCCTTCAGACGCGCACCGAGCAGCACATTGAGCCCGGTGGAATCACAGAAGTCGAGTCGCGAGCAGTCGACCACCAGGCGCGTGCGCCCTGCCTCGACCGCACTCTCCAGAGGCTCCCGCAGCAGATCCGCGGTGTGGTGATCGAGCTCACCCACCGGTGTCACGACTTCACTGCGGCCCTCGGACCGGACTTCGACCTGTAGCCGACCCCGGTTCGCACTGCCGACCGTCCCGCGGTCCATGCCCGTCCCTCTTCGCCGTCCGTCACTGCCCGCGTCCTTGTGTACGCGGCTTCATCGTGGCTGCCCCCGACGTGCGTAAAACATTACGCGTTTCCCTCGCCACACGGTAGTCGAAGAACTCAACAAACCAGACATATAGGCGCATTTGGCGCTTGTAACTCACGGCTGGAACCGGGTAAGGGTAGTAGCGACACCACAACCGGAAATTCGATCGGCTTCGGAGGCGCCGCTTCACCGCAGGAACACGTATGGGCATCGGCAGCCATATGCCGAGAACGATGGAGGAGAACCATGTCACCCCGGCTCGACGTATCGCGTACCCACATCGCGACGTCGGCATGTCCTCAGGGACCGACCGATTCCGACTCCGCTGCCGCGAGCGCCGTACCCGGCCCGCGTACCAGCATCAGCACCACCGAAACGACCGCCGACGACCACCTCGCGAGCGAGGGTGGCGAGGGCCTCGACGGACTCCCCGAGATCCCGCCCTACGCCGAGATCGGCGCGCTGGACGCCAGGGCACTGTCCAAGACGCTCTTCGCGCGGCTCGAAACCCTCACCGAGGGCACCCACGAGTACGCGTACGTGCGCAACACCCTCGTCGAACTCAACCTGGCCCTGGTCAAGTTCGCCGCCTCCCGGTTCCGCACCCGCAGCGAACCCATGGAGGACATCGTCCAGGTCGGCACGATCGGCCTGATCAAGGCGATCGACCGCTTCGAGCTCAGCCGGGGCGTCGAGTTCCCGACGTTCGCGATGCCCACCATCGTCGGCGAGA
This sequence comes from Streptomyces sp. NPDC002793, assembly GCF_040295485.1. Lineage (NCBI taxonomy): Bacteria > Bacillati > Actinomycetota > Actinomycetes > Kitasatosporales > Streptomycetaceae > Streptomyces > Streptomyces sp. NPDC002793. Next base: position 49,747 of record NZ_JBEOVL010000001.1, read on the forward strand.
TCAAGCGCTTCTTCCGCGACACCAGCTGGTCCGTGCGCGTCCCGCGCCGACTGCAGGAACTGCGGCTGGACCTGGCCAAGGCGGGCGACGAGCTCGCCCAGAAGCTGGACCGGGCGCCCACGGTCGCCGAACTCGCCGACCGCCTCGGTCTCAGCAGGGACGAGGTCGTCGAGGGCATGGCGGCGAGCAACGCCTACACCGCGAGCTCGCTGGACGCCAAGCCCGACGACCACGTCGACGGCGGCAACGAGAACGCCCTCGCGGACCGCCTCGGCTACGAGGACCACGGCATCGAGGGGATCGAGTACGTCGAGTCCCTCAAGCCGCTCATCGCCTCGCTCCCGCTGCGCGACCGCACGATCCTCTCCATGCGGTTCGTCTCCAACATGACGCAGTCGGAGATCGGCGAAGAGCTCGGCATCTCACAGATGCACGTGTCCCGGCTGCTCTCGCGGACCCTGGTCAAGCTCAGGAAGGGCCTGACCGTGGAGGAGTGACCCGGCGTCACCGGAACCATCGGTACGTCGTTGCGGAAGGACCTGCCCAGGCCGACGGGCGGGTCCTTCCGCATTGTTGACGAAGTGCCACGGTCTGGGCGACATTGGGCAGGGTTCTGGGGGGAACACACATGGCTCTTGGGGAGAGCGGTCCTGCGGACCGTGCCGTGGCGGAAGCAGCCGGAGCGCTGGAAGCGGCGATGGGCGCCCGGCTCGGCCGGGAGTGCCTGTACGTCCCCTCCTGCCGGCTGGGCCTCTATCTGGCGCTCCGCCACTGGTGCGAACCCGGCGGGAAGATCCTCATGTCCCCGGTCAACGACGACGTCATCCTCTTCGTCGTCCTCGCCGCCGGCCTGCGGCCCGTCCAGGCCCCGCTGTCCGCCACGGACGGTTCGATCGACATGGACGCCGTCCCCGACACCGTGTGGAACGGCCTCTCCGCCGTCCTCACCACCAATCTGTACGGACATCCCGACCCGGCCCGGCCGCTCCGCGAGCGCTGCGACCGCCTCGGCATCCCGCTGATCGAGGACGCGGCGCACGCCATCGGCAGCGTCACGGACGGAAAGCCTGTCGGCTCGTACGGGGACGCGGCCGCCTTCAGCCTCTCCAAACACGTCGGCGCGAAGGCCGGGGGCTTCCTCGCCTTCGCCGACCCCGCCCTGCGCGCCCCGTTGGAGCGGGCCCGGGACGCGCTGCTCGACCCGGCCCGCCTCACCGCCGAACTCGCCTACGCCGTTCGCCCGTACGCGGAGTCGGCCGTACGCGGGCTGCGGCTCGCCCCGGCCGCCTGGTGGGTCCTGCGGCTGCTCGGTCTCCAGGAACGGGACGCGATCCGGATGCCGTTACGGCCCGCGGAGCTGAGACAGGCACTGGACTCCGCGCCCTCGCCGACCGCCTTCCACTCCTGGGTCCGCGTCGACATGCACGACTACCGCATCGCACCGGGCCGGTTGAGGCTGCGGCGCCTGGGACACCTGCTGGGCCGCCTCGACGAACGGCTCACCGCGCACCGGGCGGGCACCGAGCGCCTCCTGTCGACCCGCTGGGCGCCTCGGATCCAGGCCGGCGCCACCGTACAGCCCCTGTTCCGCGTGCCGTTGCTGGTGGCCGACCGGGACGCGGCCGTCGCCGCACTTGCCCGCCACCGCGTCACCACCGGCTATCTCTACGACCCGCCGCTCGACACCTACGCGGGCGAGACGTTCACCGACCCGTCCCCCGCCCCCGCCCGAGCGGCCTGGTTCGCCCGTCACGCCCTGCCCGTCGACCCGCTGCGCGCCGGTCCCGTCATCGACATCCTCACCTCCGCGGGCACCGGGACGGCGAGAGAGCCGCACGGTGACTGACACCACGAGAGTCGGGCCGCCGCAGGCCGGCGCGGCGCCCCCACCCACGCCGGAGGACGGCGCGAGCGGCGCCTCGATGTTCCGCAACGCCTACGCCCTGATGCTCTCCACCGGGGTCTCCGCCGCCCTCGGCCTGGGCTTCTGGCTGGTCGCCGCCCGCTACTACACGGAGGAGGCCGTCGGCCAGGGCTCCGCCGCGATCGCCGCCATGCGGCTCCTCGCCTCGGTCACCGCGACCACGATGATCGGCGCCGTCGTGCGCTACGTGCCCCGCGCCGGGCGCGCCACCGGATCCCTGGTCGCCCGTACCTACCTGGTCAGCTCGGTCGTCGTCACCCTGGCCTGCGTGGTCTTCCTGCTCACCCTGGACCTGTGGGGTGACTCCTACGCCCCGCTCGGCACCCTGTCCGCCGGGCTCGTCTTCACCGGGTCCTGCGTCGCCTGGGCGATCCTCACGCTCCAGGACGGGGTGCTGACCGGGCTGCGCAAGGCCGTCTGGGTGCCCGTCGGCAACGCCGTGTTCTCCGTCGGCAAGCTGCTGCTCCTCGCCGCGTTCGCGACCGCCCTGCCCGTGCTCGGCGTCTTCGTCTCCTGGGCCGCGGCGATCGCCCTGTCCGTGCTGCCGCTCGGCTGGCTGGTCTTCCGCAGACTGATCCCCCGCCAGGCCGGAGCCGACCGGGACCGCGAGCCTCCACGGATGCGCGAGATCGGCAGGTTCCTCGCCGGGGACTCGGTCGGCGCGCTCTTCAGCCTGGCCATGATCAACCTGTTGCCCGTGATGGTGGCCGTGCGCTTCGACGCCGCGCACAACGGCTTCTTCTACATCGCCTACACCGTAGGCGGCACCATGGAGTTCATGGCCATCAACATGGCCTCCTCCCTCACCGCGCACGCCTCTCACAGCCCCGGCCACCTGGCCGAAGGCGTACGCGGGGCGCTGCGCCGCATGGCGGTCCTGCTGGTTCCCGTCGTCCTCCTGCTGGTCCTCTTCGCCCCGCGGATCCTCGCCCCCTTCGGCGCGGACTACGCGGCCCACGGCACCCTGGTCCTACGGCTGCTGGCCGCGGCGGCCCTGCCACGGGTCGTGGTCGAGCTGTACATCGGCGTACTGCGGGTGCAGGGCCGCACCGGGGCGCTCGCCGCCCTGCAGGGCACGATGTGCGTCCTCGTCCTGGGCAGCGCGGCCGTGCTCCTCGGCCCGCTGGGGATCGCCGGGGCCGGCTGGGCGATGCTGATCGCCATGAGCGTGGTGGCGGCCGTGTCCGCCCTGGGCATGCGCTCGGCCCTGGCCGGCCGGCCCCGGCGGCGGGCGCCGGAGCGCGACGGGTACGGGACGGACTGGGCCCGGCTCGCGGCGCGGCCCGCCCCTCGACGGCCGGCCGACGCGCTCCTGCTGTGGGGACTGCTGGGACTCGCGGCCGGACTGTTCTGGGTGCCGTTGTCGCAGGCTGCGCACGCCGGGCGGACGCGGCTGACCGGTGCGGAGCTGATGGGTGCCCTCCCCCCGGTCACCGTGACCGCCGGGGTCCTCATGATCGTCGTGCACAGCGCGGCCGTCTCCCTGCGCCGCCCCAGGCCCGCGCTGCTGGGCGCGGCCCTGCTGGTGACCGTGGCGGCCCTGCACTCCGCCCCGCTGTTCCTCGGCATCCGGCCGGCCGCCGCCTCGTGGGAGTGGCACGGCACGCTCGCCGGCTTCCTCGCCGGAGCCGCGGGGCTGGACTCCCCGGTGGCGGTGCTGCGCGCCCTGCCGTTCGTGCTCCAGCTGCTCTGTCTGGCGCTCGCCGCGGTCCTGCTGCGGGCCGCGGGGGCGCACTGGCGGGTCACGGCCGCCGCGGTGTGGGTGCTCGGGGTGGCCGGGTGGGTCGCGCAGGACGCCTTCGCCGCGGCCGGACTGCCCGTGTCCGTGGGGCTGTTCGCGGTCACGGCGGTGACGTACGGCGTCCGCGCGCGGGTCAGCGGCCGGGCACCGGCTGCTTGAACCAGTCGTCCTGGCCGGCCGTGCGGTACCCCTCCAGGCCCGGGCCCTCGTCGACCGTGAGGTCACACCCCTCGCCCGGGACCGCACGGTTCCAGTGCACCAGGGCCTTGGCCTCGGGCATGGTCCTGGCCACCTCCGGGATCGCCTCGTACCACTCACGCTGACGGTCCGCGTCCGCCGGATCGGGCACCGTCGCGAACTCCGCGAACATCAGCGGCTTGTCGGCACTGATGTGCGTGCGCAGCCACTCGTACGTCGGCCGCTGGCTGCGGTCGAAGTCCTTCCAGTCCGTGGTGTCGTGGCAGGTGAAGTAGTTGTACTGGTCCATGCCGATCCAGTCGACGTAGTCGTCGCCGGGGTAGAGCCGTTCGAAGAGCTTCCCCGACGGCAGGTAGCCGGACACCGTCCACACCCACACCACGTTGTCCACACCCAGCTCCTCGAACCGGTCGTGGATGTGGCGGTAGGCGGCGACGTACTCCTCGGGGGTGCCCGCGTCGCCGACGCGGGCGTCGACCTCTTGGTCGAAGGAGAAGAACACCCGCTTCCCGTACGCCTTGATGCGGCGCGCCTGCGGGTCGATGATCTCGCGGTCGTGCTTCCCCGAGGCGATGTTCGACCATCCGAGCTGGTCCTCGGTCCAGTCGGCGTGGTGGGGCTCGCGCCACACGGTGGACTCCCAGGCCAGCATCAGCAGCCTGTCCCGGCCGAGGATCTGCTCGTCGGGGGTCAGCAGCTGTCCGTCGAGGTCGGTGTTCGACATGTCGTGGTAGGTGTACAGGAGGTCGAGCTTCCGGCCGATCTTCTCCTCGAAGGCGTACACCGCGTCCTTGAGCGAGCCGTTCTCGGCGTACGGCACATAGGCGCCCCACCACGCCCCGCACGGCGGCACGAGGGTGGCGGTGGGGGCGCACGTCCCGCCGGGCACCGGGCCGGTGGCGGCGTCGGCGGGGAGCGCGTCGACGGACGGGGCCGGGCCGTCGCCCTCGGCGGAGGACCGCGTGCCGCTCCAGGCGAGGAGCCCGGCCAGCAGTGCCGCGACGGCGACCAGGGCGAGCACGAGGTACGTACGGGGGCTGCGCTCCTCCGGTGCGCGACGGCGGGTCACCCGCGCCTCGCAGGTGTCACATGGGCCGGTCCGGCCGCGTCCGGGGTGGCGGCGGCGCGCAGCGGAAGGCCCGGGAGGACGGAGGCGAGGGTGGTGAACGCGGCGAGCGACACCAGGAACGCGGTCCCCGAGAAGCCCTCCACCAGGAACAGCGCCGTGGCCGCGATGGCGGCCACGCAGAGGCCGAAGGGCGCGGCGAGCGCGGCCGCTTCGAGCCGGGCGCCCGGCCTGAGCGGCCCGGGCAGCGGATACAGCAGGGCGAGGCCGGGGCCGAAGCAGACGAAGAGGAGTACGGGCGCCCAGCGCAGGGGTGAGCCCGCCGGAAGCGCGGTCACCGCGAGCGCCACCCAGCCGGACAGCGCCAGGGCGGCTCTGGTCAGGGTCCGGCGGGTGGGGAACGCCGGTTGCCGGTTCTCGGACACGTGGTCGCCTTCCTGATCCGGTTCTGCCGTACGGAATTCGGGCTGCGTGCGGAATGCGGGCTGCCGTGCGGACGGGTCTCAGGGGCTGTCGTAGCGGAGGACCACGCCGTGCCGGGTCCGCTCCACCACGCCGAAGAGCGGCGAGGCAATGAGGTCGGCGGTCAGCGCGGCGAAGCCGCCCGGGGGCAGCAGCCCCTCACCGGCGGTGTAGATGTCCTGGGTGCGGGTGAGGATGACGTATGCCGTGGTGCCGGACGGCAGCCGGGTCGAGAGGTAGCGCGCCGGGTCCTTCAGCATCTCGACGTTCGCGGGGAGTTCCTGCTCGGCGAAGAACCAGTGCTCCAGCCGGTCGTACCGGTGCAGCGCCCGTGGGAAGGAGCCTGTGGTGGCCAGGATCAGTGCGCCCTCGGGGGCCCGGTCGATGGCGCGGGTGACGAGGGCGGTCTCGGCGGGCGGGGTGTAGTTCATCTGCTCCTTGCCGTAGTACGACGGCATGAAGCCGGTGAGCAGGGCGGCCAGTGACACCGGGAGCGCGACTGCGCGGATCCTCCGTACGGCCGGCCGCACCCGGTGCGTCCCGGTGCCTCCGGCCGCCGGTACGAGCGCCGCCGCGGCGAAGAAGGCGGCGCCAGGGAGAGCGAACAGGTAGACGCGGAAGAGCATTTCGCCGCCGTAGTCGTTGACGACGAACAGCGGTACGGGGGCGACGGAGGTCAGCAGCAGCGGCAGGGCGCTGTGCGCGAGGCGGCGTCGCAGCAGGACGGCCGTGCCCGCGAGGACGGCGACGGCCAGCACCATCAGGACGTTGGCCCGCCCCGCGAGCTCAGGACCGGCCCCGGTGAGCTGTCCCGCGTATCCGGCCCTGGAGTTCTGGGTGAGGTCGCCGAGGGAGTCGCGCAGGGTGCCCAGGGTCTCGACGAACAGGGGGCGGCCCAGGGTGAGGTCCCAGGCGAGCATGAGCAGGACGGCCACGGAGAGGAGCCCGAGGTTGCGGTAGCGACGCGTGAGGTTGAGCGCGAGCAGGGTGACGCAGAGCATCACCGGGGTCAGCTGGTGCACCGCGTTGACGGCCAGCACCAAGGGCGCGAGGACGATGACGCCGACCGCGCGCTGCCGGGTGCCGGTGGGCGGCGGTACAGGTGCGGCTGCGGGGTCCGGGCAGGCGCGCGAGCCCAGCCGCCCGGCGGAGCCGGGGCGCACGAAGTGCCGTACGACGACGGCGAGGACGGCGAGGTGGAGGAGGAAGGCGAGACCCTGCGGGGCGAGGTAGTCCTGGCCCACCCAGTTGGCGAGCTGGAAGATCCAGACGGCGGTCCACACGAGGCGCCGGTCCTCGCTGAAGGTGCGGTAGATCAGGATCAGGACGGGCATCATCAGCAGGCCGAGGACGACCGGGGCCCAGTTCAGATAGGTGGCGGCGCTCTCGGCCCCGAAGGCGCGGACGAGTCCGGCGTTGAGCGTGAAGAAGCCTGGCCACTGGTCGTAGGCCGACATGTTGCCCGACAGGCCCTCGTTCGGCCGCAGTTCGCCGTTGGCCAGCAGGTGGTTGATGACGGCGTCGTGCTTGGAGGCCCAGGGGTAGCGCTCCGAGTCGTACAGGACGGCGGGTACGCCCTTGAGGGCCATCAGCAGGCCGGCGCAGTACGCGGCGGGCCACCACGGGGCCGTACCCGCGCGGCGGAGGCTGACCAGGAAGCCCGCCGTCAGGGCGAGCAGGGAGAGGTAATAGGTGACGGGCAGCCGGTCGAGGAGGCCGTACTCGCCCATCGAGCGGAATCCGACGGACGGCAGCGAGAAGGTCCAGAGACCGGCCGCCAGGAGTAACGGCAGCCAGGTGAGCAGGGTCCGGGGTCTCAGCGCTCGGGGGAGGCCGCGGGCCGTCCCGCCGGGGGCGGCCCCGGGTGGCTGCCCGGGCGCGAGCACCGGCTCGGCGCTTCCCGCGGTGTCCCCCTTGACGGGTGCGGGCACATGCTGTGGCACGGTGCGACTCCCCCCACGGATGTGGTCGCGGCCGTCACGCCGCTGTCCCCTGGAGCGAAGTATAGGAGTGTACTTCGGCTTTGTGGCGCTCTCGACGTTTTACGCGGGTCCGCCCCCTCACCCCGCGAACACCGGCCCCCGCACGGCGGCCCGCGCCCTGCGGTACCACCGCCACCCCACGGTCGGCGGGGAGTCGCGGTACGGCGCCACGCGTGCGCCCTCGCCCGCCATCCAGCGCTCGACGTCGCGCACCGTGTGGCCCCGCCGGAGGATCAGGCGCGCGATCCGGTACGGCTCGTCCCGAACGGAGCTCAGCGCGTGCCGGACGGCCACCGCGCTCTCGTAACCGGCGGCACGGGCGGCGCGGCGCACGCGTGCGCTGTTGTATCCGTGCGGATAGGCCAGGTGGGCCACCTCATGCCCCAGGACGTCCTCCAACGCCGCTTTGGAATCCGTGAGTTCGGACCGGAGGGCGGCACCGGAGAGGGTGTCCAGCTGCGCGTGGGTGACGGTGTGCCCGCCCACCTCCATGCCGTACTGCTCCAGCAGCGGCGCCTGTCCCAGACTCATCATCGGCGCGGGCGGCAGCAGACTGCCCGGACCTGAGCGGGTCAGCGCACCGGTCGTGAGATAGGCGGTGGCCGGCATCGACCTGCCGGCGAGCGCCTCGGCGGTCGGGCCGGGCAGGTCCGCGAAGCCGTCGTCGAAGGTCAGGACGACCGGGCGGTCCGGCAGCGGCTGCCCTCCCACGAGACGCTCGACGAGCGCGCCGACCGTGACGGGGGTGCGGCCGGAGGCCACGATCACGTCCAGCTGGGCGGCGAACTCCCGCGGCGTGACGGTGAACTCGGCGATCCACCGCGGCGGATCGTCCATCACCGCGTGGTAGAGCAGGACGGGTATCCGTGCTGCCGCGCCACTCCCCTCGGGTCTGACGGCGCTCATCTCCCCTCCCGGCGGCGTGCCGCGCCACGGACGGCGAGCCGGGCGCGTGCGTACCCGAGGGGGCCGTACAGCAGGCCGCGCCGCTCCAGCCGGGACAGATGCCGGGGCCACGGGTAGGTGTACGTGCCGTGCGCGCCGGGGACACCGGTACGCACGGCGGCACCCGTGTCACGCGGCGCCGTCATCGAGCGGGCATGGGCGAGACCGCGCGGGAGCCGGGCGAGGAGGGCCGGCAGCAGGGCCGGCCTGCGGACCAGCAGCGCGGTGAGGCAGGCGGTGAGCCCGGCGCCGTAGCCGTACGCCTGCCCGCACAGGTCCTCCCAGCGCTCCCGGTGGTGGTGCCAGACGACCGCGTCGGGTGTGTAGTGCAGCGGATACCCCTCGGCGAGGAGCCGCACGAAGGCGTAGAGGTCGTCGCCCCCCTTGGCGGGGGTGCCGGTGCCGGTGGCGGGGTCGAAACCGCCGACGGCGTTCAGCGCCTCACGCCGGAAGGCCATGTTGGCACCGGAGCCGAACCGTCCGGCGGTGAACGGGAAGAGCGGCTCGTCCGCCGGCGGGTGCGCCGGGTCGTACAGGCGCGCGGAGAAGCCCTTGGCGAAGCCCCCGTGACTCTCCAGCAGGACCTGCGCCGGGGTGCTGAGCCTGGCCGGAAGGATCAGCCCCGTGACACAGGCCGTCCGGGGGTCCTCACCGAAGGGCCGGGTGAGGGCGCCGAGCCACTGCGGGTCGGCGATGACGTCGTCGTCGGTGAAGGCGACGACCTCCGCCTCCGCGACGAGGATCCCCCTGTTGTGCGCGGCGGCCAGCCCGGGAACGGGCTCCACCTCGTAGCGCACGCCCCGGCCCGCGTACGCCGAGGTGACGAGCTCACGGGTGGCTCCGGTGACCGGGGCGTTGTCGACGACCACGATCTCGTGGTCGGGATGGTCCTGGGCGAGCAGCGAGTCGAGGGCCCGGGCGAGCTGCGTGGGCCGCTCCCTGGTCGCGACGACGACCGTGGCCCTGGGGGCCTCCCCGGCCGTCGGCCGCTCCGGGGCGTCCGGGACGACGATCTCGTCCGCCGCCTGCCGCGCGAGGACGGAGGCCGGGTCGTCGCCCGCCCTGACGCGCCCGACGACCGTGCCGACCGGGCGCCCGCGCAGCCGTACGAGGGCGAAGACGCGCTGCTCGCCGCCGTCCCGCAGCTCCAGGGGCGGTCCGCCGGGTGCGGGCCTCAGCCGCGCGCCCGTCCCGTCGGCGGCGTCGAGCTCCAGCTCGGCGACGGCCATGCCGGCGAGTCGGCCGGTGTCCGGCACCCGCCTCGTGTTCCCTGTCGGTCCGTTCCCGTACGGCATCCGGTCCCCCCGGGTCGTGGCGCTATGGACGTTTCGGTTCGCGCAGCCGGCCTGCCCGTTCCAGGCCGCGCTGTGCCAGACCCGCCAGCCGGGGCCGTCTCGTCACGAAGGCGTGCGCGCGGCGGGAGGGCTCACGGCCGAGCCACCGCAGGGCCGCCCCCGCGCCCGGCCGGACCGAGGCGCCCTCGTGGACCGTGAACTCCCCGGTCTTCAGCGCGTCCTTGTACTCGGCCGCCCCGCGCCCCAGGTCGAGCAGCCCGATGCCGTCGTCCGCCGCCGCCCGCGCCATCCGCAGGTGCAGGACCAGGCCCGGGGAGAACTTCGCGAACGCGGGGTCGTACGCCGGGAACCAGCACGAGAGCACCGTCCGCGAGCGCGGCCCGAAGTGGGCGGCCACCGGCCGGTCCCCCGCGTACAGGACGGAGAGCAGGCCGGAGCATCCCGGCGCCCGGGTGTGGAAGAGGAACTCCACCAGCCCGCGGATCCACTGTCGGGCGAAGCGGTCGCGGCGGCCGGTCCTGCGGTACTGGGCGGACTTCCACTCCATCAGGGTCCGCAGCACCTCCGGGTCCCTCTCGTCGAGGACGAACCGCACCTCTCCGGCCGCGCGGCCGAGCTTGCGCTCCTTGGCCAGGGTGGTCCTGAGGAACTTCGGCGACCGGGAACGCAGCGCCTGCTCGTAGCTCTCGTACCCGTCGCCGACATCGATGACGTACGAGGCGTACGAGCGGGCGGCGTCCGGTGCGAAGAGGCCCTGGCGCTCCTCCAGGTTGTCGAACTCCCAGGCGGAGAGGTCGCAGGCCCGCAGCAGTTCCCTGGTGTCCAGCCGGAGGCCGGGGCGCAGCACGGCGCCCTGGACGTCGGACACCCCGAAGCCGATGGCCCGTCCGTGGCCGAGCCGTCCCCGCTCGAAGGGGAGGAAGCCGGCCGTTCCCCCGGACTCCTCGCTGATCACCGCCACCCGCGCGTGCGGCCGGACGCGGCCGACTGCCAGGGTGAACTCCGGTTCCATGAACGGCTGTGCCGGGGCACCGGACCTCGCCCGCAGCTGCCGCCAGTCCTCGATGTCCCCCGCGCCCAGGTCTCCGGGCCTGACCACACGTATGCGCCTGCCGCTCATCAAGACCCCCCGGTCCTACCCCCCTGAGCCACGCTGCCGGGAACGGTACCGGGCGCGGTCACTCGGCGGTAGACGGCCGCGACGTCCTGTGACGGGCCGGTGGGCGACGCCCGCGCCGGAGCCGGGACGTCACACGACCCGTTCCCCCCGCCGCCACACGGCGGCGGCCAGCGGGACTCCCGGCCGGTAGGCGAGGTGGACGTGGCTCGGCGCGTCGAGGAGCAGGAGGTCGGCGCGGGCTCCGGGGGTGATGCGGCCGATGTCGGTGCGGCGCAGTGCGGCGGCGCCTCCGGCGGTCGCGGACCAGACCGCTTCGTCGGGGGTCATGCCCATGTCTCGTACGGCCAGCGCGATGCAGAAGGCCATGGAGGAGGTGAACGAGGAGCCCGGGTTGCAGTCCGTGGACAGGGCGACGGTGGCGCCGGCACCGAGGATGCGGCGGGCGTCGGGCCAGGCCGCACGGGTGGAGAACTCGGCGCCGGGGAGCAGGGTCGCGACGGTGCGGCCCTGGCCGAGCGCGTCGAGGTCGGCGTCGTCCAGGTGGGTGCAGTGGTCGGCGGACGCCGCGTCCAGTTCGACGGCGAGCCGGACGCCGGGGCCGTGGCCGAGCTGGTTGGCGTGGACGCGGGGGTGCAGGCCCCTGGCCTTCCCCGCGGTGAGGACCGTGCGCGCCTGGTCCTCGTCGAAGGCGCCCCGCTCGCAGAAGACGTCGATCCAACGGGCGTACGGGGCACAGGCGTCCAGCATCGGCCCGGTGACGAGGTCCACGTAACCGGACGGGTCGTCGGCGTAGTCCGGGGAGACGATGTGGGCGCCGAGGAAGGTGACCTCGTCCGTGTGGCGGGCGGCGATGCGCAGGGCGCGTGCCTCGTCCTCGACGGTCAGGCCGTAGCCGGACTTGGTCTCGAAGGTGGTGGTGCCCTGGCGCAGTGCCTCGGCCAGGTGGCGCGCGACATTGGCGGAGAGCGCGTCGTCGGAGGCGGCGCGGGTCGCGGCCACGGTCGTGCGGATGCCGCCCGCGGAGTAGGGGCGGCCGGACATACGGGCGTTGAACTCGGCGGTGCGGTCACCCGCGAACACCAGGTGGGAGTGGGAGTCCACGAAGCCGGGGAGCACGGCACGGCCGCCCGCGTCGACGGCGTTGTCAGTGGCGGGTGCTTTGCTGGATTCACCGGTCCACACGATGCGGTCGCCGTCGATGACGACGGCCGCGTCCCGGATCAGGCCCAGGGGGGTCCCGTCTCCGAGGGAGGGGTCGTTGGTGACCAGGTTCGCGATGTGGGTGAGGGCGGTCGTCGTCATCCTGGTACGGCTTTCTCTCGGCTCGGGCCCGGGGCGTCTTCGCGGTGCGGCGCTCAGCCGTGCAGGGCGGCGACGGCCGAGGCGAGTGCTCCGGGCACGTCCTCGACCCGTGTGTGACGGCCGTCCCGGACGATGTGCCGGCCCGCCACCACGGTGTGCCGTACGTCGGCCGCTGTGGCGGCGAATACGGCTGTTTCGGCTGCCAGTCGGGGCAGCGGCCCCGCTGTCCTGACGGAGTCCAGCGCGACGGTGGCCAGGTCGGCGGGAGCGCCCGGTTCGAGCAGGCCCGCGTCGGGCCGGCCGAGCGCGGCGTGTCCCTCGGCGGAGGCCGCCCTGAGCAGGGCTGCCGCCGTCCAGTGGCCGCGTACATGGGTGCGCAGGCGTTCGTTGAGCTCCATCGCGCGGGCCTCCTCGAAGAGGTCGATCACGGCGTGGCTGTCACTGCCCAGCGAGAGGGGGGAGCCCGCGCCCTGGAGCGCGGTCGCGGGGCCGATGCCGTCGGCGAGGTCGCGTTCGGTGGTGGGGCACATGCAGGTTCCCGTCCGGGAGGAGCCCAGGAGTTCGATGTCCTCGGCCGTGAGGTGCGTGTTGTGGATGCCCGTGGTGTGCGGTCCGAGGACCCCGTGGTCGGCGAGGAGCCGGGCAGGGGTGCGCCCGTGGGCGGCGAGGCAGGCGTCGTTCTCCGCCGTCTGCTCGGAGAGGTGGACGTGCAGCGGGGCTCCCCGCTCCTGGGCCCACCGGGCGACGGCGGACAGCTGCCCGGCCGGGACCGCGCGTACGGAATGGATCGCGGCGCCGATCACCACCAGGTCGTCGTCGCCCTTGAGGAGGGAGGCCCGCTCGGCCCAGGCGTCGGCGGTGGTGTCGGAGAAGCGCAGCTGGTGGCGGTTCGGCTTCTCGCCGAATCCGGCGGCGAGATAGGCGGTGTCGAGCAGCGTGATGCGGATGCCGGCCTCGGCCGCCGCGGCGATGAGCGCCTCGCCCATGGCGTTCGGGTCCGCGTAGGGCGTGCCGCCCGGCGCGTGGTGCACGTAGTGGAATTCGCCCACCGCGGTGATCCCGGCCAGCGCCATCTCCGCGTACGTGGCACGGGCCAGGGCGAAGTAGGTGTCGGGGGTGAGACGGGAGGCCGTCCGGTACATCAGCTCGCGCCATGTCCAGAAGGTGCCGGAGCCCACCTGGGCGGTGGCGCGCAGCGCGCGGTGGAAGGCGTGCGAGTGGGTGTTGGCCAGTCCCGGGACGGTCAGCCCGTGCAGGGCGGTGGCTCCGGGCGGCGGCGCGTCGACGCCCGTCCGGACTCCTGCGATGCGCCCGCCGGACACGTCCAGGAGGACGCCCGGCTCGACGTGGGTGCCGAGCCAGGCGTGCGACATCCAGTACGTCGCGGTGACCGGTGTGCCCGTCGGTTGCGTAGTCAGCGGCACGCGAGACCTTCCAGTACGTCGGCGAGTGCCCGCACCCCGGCCACGCAGTCGTCCTCCGCGGCGTGCTCGGCGGGTGAGTGCGAGATCCCGGTGGGGTTCCGTACGAACAGCATGGCGGTCGGCACGGAAGCGGACAAAATACCCGCGTCGTGTCCCGCCCCCGTACCGAGCACGGGCACGGGTCCCCCCGCGCCGTCGGCGCCTCGCTTCTCCAGGATCCGGCGGATCTCGTCCCGCAGCGCGTGCTGGAAGTCCACCACCGGGGTGAACGACTCGCGTACGACGTCGAGATCGATCCCGGCCCGCTCGGCGTGCTCCCGCGCGGCCCGCTCGATGCCGTTGACGACGGCGTCGAGCGTCTCCTGGTCGGCGGCGCGCGAGTCGAGCCAGCCCCGCACGAGGGAGGGGACGGCGTTGACCCCGTTCGGCTCGACGGTGATCTTGCCGAAGGTCGCGAGGCCTCCGGCGAGCTCCGCCTCGCGCCGGGCAGCGAGCACGGTCTCGGCATACGTGAGCATCGGGTCCCGCCGGTCGGCGAGCCGTGTGGTGCCCGCGTGGTTGGCCTCGCCCCGGAAGTCGTACCGCCAGCGGCCGTGCGGCCAGATGGCCGAGGCGACCCCGACCGGGTCCCCGGTCAGGTCGAGGGCGCGCCCCTGCTCCACGTGGAGTTCGACGAACGCGCCGATCCGGGCGAGGCGTTCGGGGTCGGGGCCGAGGGTGTCGGGGTCGTACCCGGCGGCCTCCATGGCCTGCGGCAGCGAGACACCGTCCCCGTCGCGCAGCCGGTGCGCGTTCTCGACGGTCAGCTGCCCTGCCGCGAGCCGTGAGCCGACACAGGCGAGCCCGAACCTGGCACCTTCCTCGTCGCCGAAGTTCACGATGGCGAGGGGCCTGGTGAACACCACTCCCCTGCGGCGGAGTTCGTCCAGAGCGGCGAAGGCGGACACCACGCCGAGAGGCCCGTCGAACGCGCCCCCGTCGGGCACGGAGTCGAGATGGGACCCGGTGACCACGGCATCCCCGGCGAGCGGATCGCCCAGCCAGGCCCACTGGTTGCCGTTGCGGTCGACCTCGTGGTCGAGGCGGCGCGCCTCGGCCTGCGCCTGGAACCACAGGCGGCACTCGGCGTCGGCGCCGGTCCAGGCGTGGCGGCGGTAGCCGCCGGAGGCGTCGCTGCGGCCGATGGGGCGCAGCGACCGCCACATGGCGTGGAAGGTGTCGCTCACGCGGTGCCCTCCTCCCGCATCGGGATGCGCACACCGCGCTCGTCGGCCACCGACTCCGCGATGTCGTAGCCCGCGTCGACGTGCCGGATGACGCCCATGCCGGGATCGTTGGTGAGGACACGGCGGATCTTCTCGCCGGCCAGCTCCGTGCCGTCGGCGACCGAGACCTGACCCGCGTGGAGGGAACGGCCCATGCCCACGCCGCCGCCGTGGTGGATGGAGACCCAGGAGGCGCCCGAGGCGACGTTCACCATGGCGTTCAGGAGCGGCCAGTCGGCGATCGCGTCGGAGCCGTCGAGCATGCCTTCCGTCTCGCGGTAGGGGGAAGCCACCGAACCGCAGTCCAGGTGGTCGCGGCCGATCGCGAGCGGAGCGGCGAGGGTGCCGTTGCCGACCATGTCGTTGAACATGTCGCCCGCCTTGTCGCGCTCGCCCTGGCCGAGCCAGCAGATGCGCGCCGGGAGGCCCTGGAAGTGGACCCGCTCACCGGCCATCCTGATCCACCGGTGCAGCGACTCGTTCTCCGGGAAGAGGTCCAGGAGCGCCTTGTCCGTCTTGTGGATGTCGGACGCCTCACCCGAGAGAGCGGCCCATCGGAAGGGCCCCTTGCCCTCGCAGAAGAGCGGCCGGATGTACGCGGGCACGAAGCCCGGGAAGTCGAACGCGCGGGCGTACCCGGCGAGCTGGGCCTCGCCCCGGATCGAGTTGCCGTAGTCGAAGACCTCGGCCCCCGCGTCCATGAAGCCGACCATCGCCTCGACGTGTGTGGCCATCGACTCACGCGCGCGCCGGGTGAAGTCGGCGGGCTTCTCGGCCGCGTAGGAGGCCATGTCGTCGAGGTCGACTCCGACGGGCAGGTAGGCGAGCGGGTCGTGCGCGCTGGTCTGGTCGGTGACGATGTCGACGGGCGCGCCCTCGGCGAGCATCCGGGGCAGCAGCTCCGCCGCGTTGCCGAGCAGGCCGATGGAGAGCGGGCGCCGCGCGTCGCGGGCCTCGACGGCCAGCTGGAGCGCGTGTTCGAGCGAGTCGGCCCTGACGTCCAGGAAGCGGTGCTCGATCCGCCGCTCGATGGCGCGCGGGTCGACGTCGATGCACAGGGCGACGCCGTCGTTCATGGTGACGGCCAGGGGCTGGGCCCCGCCCATCCCGCCGAGACCGGCCGTCAGTGTGATGGTCCCCGCCAGTGTCCCGCCGAACCGCTTGGCGGCGACGGCGGCGAAGGTCTCGTAGGTGCCCTGGAGGATTCCCTGGGTTCCGATGTAGATCCAGGAACCCGCGGTCATCTGCCCGTACATGGTGAGCCCGAGGGCCTCCAGCCGGCGGAACTCCTCCCAGTTGGCCCAGTCGCCGACCAGGTTGGAGTTGGCGATCAGGACGCGCGGCGCCCATTCGTGGGTCTGCATGACACCGACCGGCCGCCCGGACTGGACCAGCATCGTCTCGTCCTGCTTCAGCGTCCGCAGCGTACGGACCATGGCGTCGAAGGACCGCCAGTCGCGGGCCGCCTTGCCCGTGCCGCCGTAGACGACGAGCTTGTCGGGGTGTTCGGCGACCTCGGGGTCGAGGTTGTTCTGCAGCATGCGGAGGGCGGCTTCCTGCTGCCATCCCAGGGCGCTCAGTTCCGTACCGCGCGGTGCCCGTACGGGGCGGGGTCCTGACATGGGGATGCCTCCTCGCGAATGTGACTCTCCTATTCACATCCTGTCTACCTGAATAGTCCTAGTCAACAGGTGAGGCACTCACCTCCCCCGGGCAGACCTGAAGTCATCACACTCCCGGGGAGGCGCCCGTGCCCGCACCGCAGCCCACGACATCGACCGGTGAGCCCGCCCTCAGACGTGCCCTCGGCCCCAAGCTCCTCACCCTGTTCGTCATCGGCGACATCCTCGGGACCGGCATCTACGCCACCACCGGCAAGGTCGCGGGCAAGGTCGGCGGGGCCCTCTGGCTGCCCTTCCTGATCGGGTTCGTGGTCGCGCTGCTCACGGCGGCCTCGTACGTCGAGCTCGTCGGCAAGTACCCCAAGGCGGCGGGCGCCGCGCTCTACACCCAGAAGGCGTTCAAGGTCCCGTTCCTGACCTTCGTCGTCGCCTTCATGGTCATGTGCTCGGGCCTGTCCTCCGCCGCCGCGTCGGCCCGCGCCTTCAGCGGTGACTACCTCGGCGAGTTCACCGACGCCCTGCCGCCCACACTCGTCGCGGTCCTCTTCGTCCTCGCCCTCGCCGCGATCAGCCTGCGGGGCGTCGCCGAGTCGGTGAAGGCGAACGTCGTCCTGACGCTCGTCGAGCTCAGCGGCCTCGCGGTGATCCTCTCGATCGGGGCCTACGCCGTGTTCACCGGCGGCGGCGAACCCTCCCGGCTCACCGACCTGGACACGGGCGGCACGGGATACGCCCTGATCACCGGTGTCCTCGGCGCGACCGCACTCGGCTTCTTCGCCTTCGTCGGCTTCGAGGACTCGGTGAACATGGCCGAGGAGACCCACGACCCGGCCCGGACGTTTCCACGTGCCATCTTCATCGGCGTCGCGGTGACGGGCACCGTCTACGTCCTGGTCGCCCTGGTCTCGTCCCTGCTGGTCGACTCCCGCACCCTGGAGGGATCCAGCGGCCCGCTCCTCGAGGTGGTGAAGGCGGGCGGCGTCGGCTTCCCGCCCGAACTCTTCGCGCTCATCGCCCTGTTCGC
The DNA here is from genome assembly GCF_040295485.1 of Streptomyces sp. NPDC002793. Classification (NCBI taxonomy): domain Bacteria; kingdom Bacillati; phylum Actinomycetota; class Actinomycetes; order Kitasatosporales; family Streptomycetaceae; genus Streptomyces; species Streptomyces sp. NPDC002793. The sequence continues at coordinate 67,117 of NZ_JBEOVL010000001.1, forward strand.
GGTCACCAACTCGGCACTCATCAACATCATGATGGCCTCGCGGCTCTGCTACGGCATGGCCAACGAACGCATCCTGCCCCGCGCGATGGGCCGCGTCCTCGCCGGACGCCGCACCCCCTGGGCCGGCATCGTCTTCGTGACCGTGCTCGCCGTCGGACTCGTCTCCACCGGCGAGATCCAGGGCCTCGGCGACACCACGTCCTTCCTCCTCCTCTGCGTCTTCGCCGTCGTCAACATCTCCGTACTGGTGCTGCGCAAGGACCGGGTGGACCACCGGCACTTCCGCACGCCGACGGCGCTGCCCGTGCTGGGGGCGATCACCTCCCTGATCCTGGCGAGCCCACTGGCCGACCGGGCCGGGGACGTCTACATCCGGGCCGGGATCCTCCTCCTGATCGGGATCGGCCTCTGGGTGCTCAACAGGGCGGTGATGCGGGCCCGCGACAGGGCCTGACAGCGGGCGGAGGCGGAACGGCTCCGCCTCGGGAGGCCGGCCGCTCTTACACGGTCCCCGCATGTACCTCTGGAAAATGCCAGAACTCCCACCCCGCGCGCACACGTTGCGTAGCCTCTCCATTACATCCGTACGCCACGTCGGGAGGGGAGTTCGCGTTGCCCGGAATCGACGAGTGCCTGATCGAAGTCATGAGGCTGCCCGGTGCCCGGGGTGCGGCGGTGGTCGACTGGACGAGCGGCCTCGCGCTCGGCACCATCGGCGAGTCGCCCAACGGCGACCACGAGGCCACGGCGGCCGAGACGGCCGAGGTGGCGAGGATGGCCGCCGAGCAGCCGGTCTTCGCGCCGCCGGACACACCCGTCGCCGGCTTACCGGGCCCGTCGGCCCCCGCCGTCGAGGACGTCATCGTCACCACCGCGCCCGGCTACCACATCCTCCGCTTCGTCGAGACGACCTTCGACAGCAGCGTCTTCCTCCACCTCTGGCTGGACCGCTCGGAGGGCAACCTCGCCCTGGCCCGCATGAGGCTCGGCGAGATAGCGGAGCGGCTGGTCCTCGCATGAGACCCACCGCCACCGCCCCACCCGGCATACCCGAACGGGCCGCCCCGTCCCCGATGCTGCAACGGCTCGCGGCGGAGCGCGCGACCGGCGCGCTGATGCGTGACCGCGGCACCCTGTACCTCACCGACGGCGAGGTCGTCCACGCGGAGAGCCCCGCGACACCCGGGATCGACGTCCTGCTCACCACGGGCGGGGCCCTGCGTTCCGAGGGCTGGTGGGACGCGGTCGCCCAGGCAGGCGCCCGGCAGCGGGTCGGCCGCTACCTCGTGGACAGCGGCCGGATCCCCGGCGGCGCGCTGGAGCTCTGCCATCTGGGGGCGTTGTACGACGCGGCCTTCTTCGCCCTGGCCCCCACGACCGCTCCGGCCCGCTTCCGCTACGGGATCTCCCACTGGATCGGCCCGGTCCGCCCCGTGCCCGTGGACGCCGTGCAGCGCGAGACGCTCCGGCGCCGCGAGCTCCTGGACCGGATCTGGCCCGACGCGCGCACCGACACCGCGCCGCTCTCCCGCACGGCCCACCCCGTCGACACCCCGGTGCCCCCGCGCCAGCGCCGCGTCCTGGCTCTGGTGGACGGCGAACGCACCGCCACGGACATGGCCTTGGAGCTGGGCCGCTCGGCCTTCCACCTCCTGGTCGACCTGCGCAGGCTGGCGGCCGCCGGCCTCGTCGAAGCGGTCCACCCGGCCGCGGCGGAGCCGGGAGCGGCGTCGGCGGCCGGGCGGAGCCGCATCACGCTGCCCGAGGTCACGAACGACCCCGACGTCGCCCTGCTGCGCCGGCTCAGAGACGCATTGGAGGCCCTGTGATACGCGCGCTGAGACAGCGTGCCGGGAGGAGACAGCTGATGGTGCCCGAGGCCGAAGCGCAGGATGTCCTCGCCGAGCTCCAGCGGTTACGCGCCCGGGTCCCACTCCTCACCGGCGCGCTGGCCGCCAGCACCGACGGCCTGGTCGTCGCCCACGACACCCCGGGCATCGAGGCCGAGGGCGTCGCCGCGCTGACCGCCGCGGCACTCGGCGTCTCGATCCGGATGACGGACGCCACCGGTCGCGGCGGCTTCCGCGAACTGCTGATCCGAGGCGGGCGCGGCTACGTCGCCACGTACGCGGCGGGCTCCTCCGCCGTCCTGACCCTGCTGGCCGAGGACCGCATCAACGTCGGCCGCCTCCACCTCGAAGGCCGCCGCGCCGGAGCGCGCATCGGCGACATGGTCGACGCCGCACAGGAACGCGGCGACCGCCCCGCGCCGCCTCCGCGTCCGCAGCAGTCCCGGGCCCTGCCCCGCCGCGCCACGACACCGGACTCCACGTGACATCCGCCGCGGCCCGTCACGCACGCGCCACCGGCGGACAGCGCACCACCGAGCAACGGACCGGCCACCGGGCCGGCCGGGGAAAGGAAACGAGCACTATGGCCAACACCGAAGCATCGCTGAAGAACGCGATGGCGTCGATCGAGGGGACCCTGGGTGTCGCACTCGTCGACTACACCAGCGGCATGGCACTGGGCACCCTCGGCGGGGGCAAGGACTTCAATCTGGAGGTCGCCGCCGCCGGGAACACGGACGTCGTCCGGGCGAAGCTCCGGACCATGGAGCACCTGGGCATCAAGGACGAGATCGAGGACATCCTGATCACCCTCGGCACCCAGTACCACCTGATCCGGCTGCTCAAAACCCGTGGCAACAACGGCCTGTTCCTCTACCTCGTGCTCGACTCCGGCCGGGCCAACCTCGCGATGGCCCGCCACCAGCTCCGGAAGGTCGAAGCGGATCTGGAGGTCTGACCCGGCGTCCTCACCGGCGGCGGCGCCGCGCCCCACCGGGTGCGGCGTCCCCCGCCACGGGGCCGGTCGTCCGGTAGCCCTTCACACTCCGGCCCGCGGGCCGGCCACGGTCCACCCAGTCGGTGCGCACCCAGTACAGGACGTCGTCCCGCCGCTCCCGGCGCCCGAGCCGGACGGATGAGCGACGTCTGAGAAAACGAGGAATCCCTAAGGGATGTCCCGACAGCCCTTAGTCGACGAACAGCCCCCGTGCGGCGGCCTTCGCGTCGAACTCCTCCAGCCGGGCCTGCGCCTCGGGCAACCCGTCGCACATGGCCTCCAGCAGGACCCGCCCCAGCAGCATCGGCGCACAGGCGGTGTCGAAGGCGAGCCCGGTCCCCACGGCGGCCGGAAGCAGCAGATCGCTGTGGGCCGCCACCGGCGCGAACGCCGAGTCGGCCACGGTCACGACGGTCAGCCCCTGCTCCCGCGCGTACGCCAGCGCGTCGACGACCTCACGCGGGTGCCGCGGCAGCGCGAAGCACATCACCGCGCTCGCACCGGCCCGCCTGGCCGCGTCGACGCGGTCGTGCAGCATGCTGCCGCCCTCGTCGAGCACGCGTACGTCCGGGTGCACCTTGGCGGCGAAGTACCCGAACCCCCGGGCCTGCGCGGAAGCGGCCCGCAGCCCGAGCACGAGCAGCGGCCTCGACCCGGCGAGCAGCTGCCCCGCCCGCTCCACGGGGGCCGGATCGGCGAGCAGTTCTGCCAGCTGCCGCAGGTTCCCGATCTCCGCCAGCACCGCCTGCTGGTACTCGTTGAGGCTCTCCTCCACCCCGCCCCCGGCGGCCGTCCCCTCCGGGGTGACCTCCCGCAGGTGCTTGCGCAGCGCCGGGTACCCGTCGAACCCGAGCGCCACGGCGAACCGGGTGACGGACGGCTGGCTGACCCCGGCCAGTTCGGCGAGCTCCACACTCGACAGGAACGGGGCATCGGCTGCCCGCCGCACCATGGAGTGCGCGATCCGCCGCTGGGTGGGCGTGAGCCGCCGCTCCTCGAAGAGCCGCTGCAACCGCGCAGCCGGGCTGCTCCCGCTCATGCTGTCCCCTCCAGAGTTCCGCCGCACCGGTCCGGCGGCGCGGAATCCATTCAGCCAGCCGACGGTCTGCATGTCCATATACAGCCGGGCGTGCTCACCGTCCGGCTCCCGCATTGCGGGCCCGCTCTCCCCTACCGAACCTGGGGTCATGATCCCAGCCAATACGAGAGGGCCGGGCGGCGTCATCGTCCGCTACGGCGACCCCGAGGCCGCGCATGTGCTGAGCGTCTACGCCGATCTGCGCTGCCCCTACTGCAAGCGCATGGAGCTCGACCTCGGAGCCGTGATGGAGCGGGCGGCGGACGAGGGCCGGTTCGCGGTGGACCACCATTTCGGCACGTTCATCGACGACGCCGCGGGCGGCAGCGGATCCCTGGAGGCACTGGCCGCGCTGGGAGCCGCGGCGGACGAGGGGCAGAAACCGTTCATGCACTTCCTGCGGGCGCTGTACGCCGATCAGCCCAGCGAGGAGGTGGACGCCTTCGCCGACCGGGACACCTTGCTGCGGCTGGCCGACGGGGTCGAGGCCCTGCACACGGACGGCTTCCGGCAGAAGGTCGGTGAGCGCACCTATCTGCCCTGGGCGGCTCAGGTGTCGGCTGCCTTCGGGACGAGCGGCGTACGGTCCACCCCCACGGTCCTGATCGACCGCAGTCCCGTCCCCGTCATCAACGCCCTGGGGTACGCCGTCACACCTGAGGCGTTCCTCGCCGAGGTGGCCGATGTGACGGGATGACGAAGTGGCGGGGTGACCGGGTGACTCCGCCGTGAGTCCCGGCCCGCACGTCGGAACACGTCAGAACACGACACGGGCCGCCAGCAGAGCGGCCCGCACCCCGGGCTCGCCCTCCAGTTCGAGCCCGCCGTGTACCGGCCGCCCCGACAGGTGCCGGGCGAAGTCGACCGCGTCCGCGTGGAGGGTGGCCGCCGGGGTGCCGATGCCCAGCAGCCACCGCCCTCCGGCGAGGCCGTGGAGGTCGAGTTCCGCCGCCGGGCCCGTCCAGGCGAGGGCCAGGTCCAGCACCGCCTGGTCCACGATCTCCCGGTCGTGCCCGTCGAGGACCGGCTCGGCCCCGATGGCGTCGCCGAGGTCCACCCGGTGCATCCAGGTGTCGCGGGCGACGAGGACGTTGCCGAGGTAGTCCATCGAGTCGTCGGGCAGCGCCCTGGCCTCCGGATAGAGCAGACTCAGCCGGACCCTGCGGCGCACCGGGGCGGGCACACGGCGCAGGGCGATGAGGCCCTGCGGTGCGAAGTGGGCCAGTGCGCCGATCAGTTCACGCCCCGGGACGGCCTGCCGGTCCTCGATCTGGGCCTCGTTGTGCCCGTCCAGCCGGCCGAGGCCCGGATGGGTCAGCGCGGCCCTCCGGATACGCCGCACGGCGACCCAGGGACGCGGCAGCTCCTCGTACTGGCCGACGATGTGGGCCAGCATGTCCCGGACGCTCCAGCCGGTGCAGGGGGCCGGGCGCCGCCAGTCCTCGTCGGAGAGCTCACGGTACGTGGTGAGCGTCGCCCGCAGCTCGGCCTCGTTGACCAGGCGGGCCCTGGTCCCGGTCGTGCGGGGAACGGCACGGGCGGACGTTGTGGTGGTGGCCATGGGCGCGCCTCCCGTCTTCCGTCAACCACGCTACGCCGACGGGGCACGGCCCGCCCCGTGCGCCGACCCGCCGGAACAGGGGGGATAGCCCCAATGACCGGGGCTCCCGGGATTCGTACCGTGGGCGCATGGAAGCCCGTGACCCTGAGCTCAGGCGAGAGCTCGACGCCACCCTGCAGGCCCGCCGCGAGCTGGGGCCGGAGTACGAGTCCGCGCTCATCGACTCGTTCCTGGAGAAGGTCGAGCAGCGGCTCGCCGGCACGGACGACCGGCGGACGCGGCGTCGGCTCGCCGAGCAGCAGATGGCTGCCGCCCGGGGCGGTGCACAGCCCGCCGCGCCGCTCGGGACGTTCGGGGAGCGGTTCGGCTTCGGTGTCGCCTCGCTGGTCCTGGCCATCCCCCTGTCCGCGATCGGTGTCGCGAACGCCGGGATCGAAGGGCTCGTCGTGGCCTGGCTGGGCATCTTCGGCGTGAACGCCGTACACGCCCGTACCTGGCCGTGGATCCGGAAGAGGCAGCGGCCCGCATCCGAATGGGACGGCTGAGAATCGGGCGCCCGGGCGGACCCGCACATGAGTGATCGCGGGGACCGCCGCACCCCCGGTTGCCCGGGGGGCGGGACGACGGCGGTCCCCGCGAGGGACGCGGTTCCGGGTCAGGGCCGGGTGACGCGTCCGGGCGACGGTGGAGGTCCGGGAGCCGCTCCGTAGTCCGTGTCGCCGTCTCGGGTGCCGGCGGGTTTCCCTGCCGACACCCCTCACTCTGCCGGAGCCGTGTTAAGTCGGTGCTGCGGCGACGTGTCGCGCTCGTACCGATTTCGCGAACCCGGGAAACCCGGCCCCAGGCCTCGCGGTCACGTGGCCCCACGGCCTCACGGGAGAGGACGTCAGTGCTTGGGCCCCGCGTCCTTCGCCAGGAAGGCCAGCAGGTCCTGCCTGCTCACGACGCCCGTCGGCCTGCCCTCGACGAGCACGATCGCCGCGTCGGCACCGTCCGCACCGCTGAGCACGGCCATCAGGTCCTCGACCGGCTCTCCCGAACCGACCTGCGGCAGCGGGGCCGACATGTGCTTCTCCAGCGGATCGGAGAGCACGGCCCGCTGGGTGAACAGCGCGTCCAGCAGCTGGCGCTCCACGACGGAGCCGATGACCTCGGCGGCCATCACGTCCGGGTGGCCCGCACCGGGCTTCACGATCGGCATCTGGGAGACGCCGTACTCACGGAGCACCTCGATGGCCTCGCCGACCGTCTCCTCCGGGTGCATGTGGACGAGGGAGGGAAGCGGGCCGTCCTTGAAGTCGAGGACGGCGCCGACCCGGGCGGAGGGGCCGGAGTCCTCCAGGAATCCGTAGTCCGCCATCCACTCGTCGTTGAAGATCTTGCTCATGTAGCCGCGGCCGCTGTCCGGCAGCAGGACGACCACCACGTCCTCGGGGCCGAGCCGCTCGGCGACCTCCAGGGCCGCGACGACCGCCATGCCGCAGGAGCCGCCGACGAGCAGCCCCTCCTCCTTGGCGAGGCGGCGGGTCATCCGGAAGGAGTCCTTGTCGGAGACCGCGACGATCTCGTCCGTGACCGTACGGTCGTAGGCGCTCGGCCAGAAGTCCTCGCCGACCCCCTCCACGAGGTAGGGGCGTCCGGAGCCGCCGGAGTAGACGGAGCCCTCCGGGTCCGCGCCGATGACCTTCACACGGTCGTCGCTGACCTCCTTGAGGTAGCGGCCCGTACCCGTGATCGTGCCGCCGGTGCCGACGCCGGCGACGAAGTGGGTGATCCGCCCGTCCGTCTGCTCCCAGAGCTCGGGACCCGTGGTCTCGTAGTGCGAGCGCGGGTTGTTGGGGTTGGAGTACTGGTCGGGCTTCCAGGCCCCCGGCGTCTCGCGGACCAGCCGGTCGGACACGTTGTAGTACGAGTCGGGGTGCTCCGGGTCGACCGCCGTCGGGCAGACGACGACCTCAGCGCCGTACGCCCGCAGCACGTTGATCTTGTCCGTGGACACCTTGTCCGGGCAGACGAAGATGCACTTGTAGCCCTTCTGCTGGGCGACGATCGCCAGGCCGACCCCCGTGTTGCCGCTGGTCGGCTCCACGATCGTGCCGCCCGGCTGAAGCTCTCCGCTCTGCTCGGCGGCCTCGATCATGCGCAGCGCGATGCGGTCCTTCACCGACCCGCCGGGGTTGAAGTACTCGACCTTGGCCAGGACCGTCGCCTGAATGCCTGCCGACACATTGCGCAGCCTGACCAGCGGGGTGTTGCCGACAAGACTGATCATCGAATCGTGGAATTGCACCGTGTACTCCGGGGTCTCCGTGATGGTCAGGCAAGAGTATGCGTACGGGCAGGAGATCGGGCGAAGCGATTGAGCTACGCCCTCCACGGGGCAGGTAGTGCTGCGTACGGCTGTACGGCACGGAGGAGGTGGACCGGACTGTGTCGAGAGCGAGGGTGGCACGGCGGATCGCGGCGGGTGCGGCTTACGGGGGCGGCGGTGTCGGTCTGATCGGTGCGGCGACGGTGGGCCTGGTTCTGGCCGAGGTGCAGCTGGCGAAACGGCTGGTGGGAGGGGGTAAGGCCCCGGTCCCGCCGAGTGCGGACGGACGGTACGGGGTGGCGTTCGCCGGCCCCTCCGATCCGTTGCGCTTCGCCCTGCTGGGCGACTCCACGGCGGCCGGGCAGGGGGTGCGCAGGGCCGGCCAGACCCCGGGGGCGCTCCTGGCGTCCGGGCTGGCGGCGGTGGCCGAACGGCCGGTCGATTTCCGGAACGTGGCCTTGCCGGGGGCCCGGTCGGACGACCTGGAGCGGCAGGTGTCCCTGGTGCTGGCAAATCCGTCGGGGCTGCCGGACGTGTGCGCGATCATGATCGGCGCGAACGACGTGACCCACCGGATGCCCGCGACGCAGTCGGTGCGCTGTCTGAGCGCCGCGGTACGGAGGCTGCGCACGGCCGGTGCGGAGGTGATCGTGGGCACCTGCCCGGACCTGGGCACGATCGAGCCCGTCTACCAGCCGTTGCGGTGGCTGGCCCGGCGGGTGAGCCGGCAGCTGGCGGCGGCCCAGACGATCGGCGCGGTGGAACAGGGTGGACGGACGGTCTCGCTGGGCGACCTGCTCGGCCCGGAGTTCGAGGCGAACCCCCGGGAGCTCTTCGGCCCGGACAACTACCATCCCTCGGCCGAGGGATACGCGACCGCCTCCATGGCGATGCTGCCGACCCTGTGCGCGGTCCTCGGCCTGTGGCCGGAGTCCGACCACCTGGACGGCTCGCGCCGTGAGGGCATGCTCCCGGTCGCCAAGGCGGCCTCCCGCGCGGCGAGGGAGGCGGGCACCGAGGTCACGGCGGCCCGGGCGCCCTGGGCCCTGCTCAAGCACCGCAGGCGGCAGCGTCTGCCCGCGCACACGGAACCGGTGCCGCACGAGGACACGTGACGCCGCTCCCCGCCACGGAACAATGCGGGCGACTGAGCGGTTGCTTAGAAAAGAGGTCCGCATCACATCGCCTGTCGGGTGACCTCAGCTATACGTCCGGGTAACTTCCAAGGCAGCCCAGCCTTCCTGCCGTCCAGCCCTCATGGAGCCGCGTGATGCCCGAAGCCGTGATCGTCTCTGCCGCCCGTTCGCCGATCGGCCGGGCCTTCAAGGGGTCCCTCAAGGACCTGCGCGCGGACGACCTGACCGCGACCGTCATCCAAACCGCGCTGGCCAAGGTCCCCGAGCTGGACCCGAAGGACATCGACGACCTGATGCTCGGCTGCGGCCTCCCCGGCGGCGAGCAGGGCAACAACCTGGGCCGCGTCATCGCCGTACAGATGGGGATGGACCACCTCCCCGGCTGCACGGTCACGCGTTACTGCTCGTCCTCGCTCCAGACCAGCCGCATGGCACTGCACGCCATCAAGGCCGGCGAGGGCGACGTCTTCATCTCGGCCGGCGTCGAGATGGTGTCCCGCTTCGCGAAGGGCAACTCCGACAGCCTGCCGGACACCCACAACCCGCTCTTCGCCGACGCCGAGGCCCGCACCGCCGCCCGGGCGGAGCAGACCGGTACCAGCTGGACCGACCCCCGCGAGGAGGGCCTCGTCCCGGACGCGTACATCGCGATGGGGCAGACCGCCGAGAACCTGGCCCGGATCAAGGGCGTCACCCGCCAGGACATGGACGAATTCGGCGTGCGGTCACAGAACCTCGCCGAGGAAGCCGTCAAGAACGGCTTCTGGGAGCGCGAGATCACCCCCGTCACCACGCCGGACGGCACGGTCGTCTCGAAGGACGACGGCCCCCGCGCGGGCGTCACCCTGGAGGGCGTGCAGGGCCTGAAGCCGGTGTTCCGCCCCGACGGACTCGTCACCGCGGCCAACTGCTGCCCGCTGAACGACGGCGCCGCCGCCCTCGTGATCATGTCCGACACCAAGGCGCGCGAGCTGGGCCTGACCCCGCTGGCCCGCATCGTCTCGACCGGAGTCTCCGGCCTCTCCCCCGAGATCATGGGCTACGGACCGGTCGAGGCCAGCAAGCAGGCGCTCAAGCGCGCCGGGCTGACGGTCGACGACATCGACCTGGCCGAGATCAACGAGGCGTTCGCCGCCCAGGTCATCCCGTCCTACCGGGACCTCGGCCTGCCGCTCGACAAGGTCAACGTCAACGGCGGCGCCATCGCCGTGGGCCACCCCTTCGGCATGACCGGCGCCCGCATCACCGGCACGCTGATCAACAGCCTGCAGTTCCACGACAAGCAGTTCGGCCTGGAGACGATGTGCGTGGGCGGCGGCCAGGGCATGGCCATGGTCATCGAGCGACTGAGCTGAGCCGAGCGGGCCGATCCGCACCGGACCCGGCTCAGGAGCAGGTCAGCGCTCCCTCACGGGGGCAGTTCTCAACCGGCCCGAGCTCCGATCGTGACCGAATCTCCCCCAGGATGTGATCTGCGTCCCGGGGGAGAGGCATTCCCGCAGGTCACACCGGCCACAGAGCTGAACACCGGGCCCAAAGACCTGTCCAATTCGTGACGTAATGCACTGACAGTGGGCGCCGGTACAGGACAAGCTGATGTAGGAAGTCGGGGGTGTCGATTGAAACCGGGAGTATGTCAGTGAGCGCCATGCCGTTTGCCCTGTTGCTGACCACCGCCGCTGCCACGGCCGTCGGCGCCGCCGCTCTGCACGCCGCTCACGGGCTGCGTCGACAGGTCACCGCTCTGCGCACGGAGCTGGCGGAGACACGGAGCCTTCATGCGTCCGTGCCCGAACAGCAGAACCGCAGCGCCGGCACGCCCGCCGAGGAGATACGCGCGGCGGTCGCCGACGCCCTCGCCGAGGAACGCGAACGCGAGCTCGCCGAGGCCCGCGCCTTCTGGGCGGCCCAGGAGGCACGCGACGCCGCCGACGCCCCGTCACTGCTGGGCGGCCTCGGCGACGACGCCCCGTTCTTCATGCCCCGGCAGACCGACTTCGCGGGCCTGGAGGCGATGGACCTGGAGGCCGGGGACGCCCTGGACGAGCTCACGGAACTGGCCGAGCTCACCGACTTCCCGGAAGCGGCCGAGGTGGCCGAGTACGCGGAATTCGCCGAGGACTCACCCGAGCTCGCCGCGGCCCGCCGCCGCCACCCCTCGCACCCGGACTTCGTCCCCGTACAGACACCGGTCGTCACCGACCATGAGCGTACCGTGAACAGGCTGGAACGGCTCGCCGACACCGCCACGGAGCTCACCGACGTACGCCCCGGCCCGCTCGGGACCCTCGACGTGTACGTCTTCGCCGACGGCACCACCCTCTGCATGACACCGGGCCACCGGGAGACCGCCGAGCGGCTCGCCGACTCGCTGCGCTCCGGTGAGCAGCCGGTGCTGCTGGGAGGTTCCGGAGTCTCCGGCGCCTACGCGCTGACGTTCTCGTGCGGCGAGGAGAACGTCTACATCCTCGCCGACCGCGTCATCGCCTCGTTCTAGCGCGGCCCGGGCGCGAAGGCCCGCGCCGCCGCCTCCTCGACACACCGCACGGCCTCGTCCAGCTCCTGGGACGAGGCCGTTTCCAGTGCCACGGCCAGGTCCCGGCCCGCGACGGCGAGCTGGTCACCGACCGCGAATATCCCGGCGTCCGGCATGATCCTCGGCTCCCGGTCGGGCGCCTCGGCGCGCTGGGCCCGGGCGGACAGCTCCCGGGCCGTGGCCAGCGCCTCGGCGGCCAGGTTCTGCTGGAGGCGGCTCTGCGGGGCGCTCCGGAGTCGGTCGGCGAATCGGTCCACGGCGGCGATCAGAGGGGTCGTATCGAGCACGCCGTGACCCTACGCGCCCCTGCACGATGGTTGCCAACGCGCCGACGCTCGGGCACGGTGCCGGGAAGGAACAGCACCGGTCGCGACATCACGGACCGGCTCCGCACCGTCGACGAAGACCCCTCCCTCCTCCGCTCAGCTCCGCCGGGGAACGCACTCCCCGCGAAACGCGGGACGGCCCGCAGGCGCATCGCGCTTGCGGGCCGTCCCGTCGTCGTACCTACGGGTCAGTCGTCCCCGTTGAGGATGGAGAGCAGACGCAGCATCTCCAGGTAGATCCAGACCAGGGTCAGGGTGAGGCCGAAGGCCGCCAGCCAGGACTCCTCGCGCGGTGCGCCGTAGTTGATGCCGTCCTCGACCTGCTTGAAGTCCAGGGCCAGGAAGCACGCACCGAGGATGATGCCGATGACTCCGAAGAGGATGCCGAGGCCGCCGCTGCGGAAGCCCAGGCCGTCACCGCCGCCGAAGACGCTGAACAGCAGGTTGACCATCATCAGGAGCACGAAGCCCATGGCGGCGGCCATCACGAAGCCGTAGAAGCGGCGCGTGACGCGGATCCAGCGCATCTTGTACGCGATGAGCACACCGGCGAAGACACACATGGTGCCCATCACCGCCTGCATCACCGTGCCGGGGCTGATGTAGGTGCTGACCGTGCTGGAGATCACCCCGAGGAAGACACCCTCGAAGGCCGCGTAGGACAGGATCAGCGCAGGCGAGGCCTTGCGCTTGAAGGACTGGATGATCGCGAAGACGAACGCCACGAGGGCGGCGCCGATCGCGATGCCGTAGGACTTGCCGAGATTGGCCTGATCGACCGGCAGCAGGGCCCAGGAGAGCGCGGCGGTGAGCACCACGGTGCCCAGCGTCATCGCCGTACGCGTGACGACGTCGTCGATCGTCATCGCACCGGAGCGCGCGGGCGCCTGCGGGGCGCCGTACTGGGTGTCCTGCTGGGCGTAGGGGTTCGTGGCGTACGGGTTGGCGGCGGTGCCCTGCGCGTACGGGTTGGCACCCGCTGCGGGGGCCCCGGCCTGCGGCGCCGCGTTGAAGCCCGCGTAGCCGTTGTCGCGGCTGAACCCCCGTCGCGAGAAGACCGGGTTGCTGCTCCTCATTTCACTCCTCCATGGCCACCTTGCGCGGCCTTGCGTCAAGAGTAATGGGTAGGCAAAACAATGACCCTAATACCGGAGGAGGATCTTCGCGGGAACTTGACGTTCCCCTCCTCCGGGCTGCACGGATACCCTCCTGCCCACCGGGCCTGTCCGCAAAAGGAGCACCCGCGTCGGCACTGTCCGTGGACGGCCTCGATGAGCGACTGCCCGCGCCCCCACGGAGAGGGCCGGGCGACGCACACACAGTGATCGACGTCCCCGGGAACGCGCGCCCGCCGAGGGCGGCCGGAAGAAGGCGGCGGCTGGAACAGGGGGAGTGCGGTCGGGCGCCCACGCGGTGCGGGTGGTGCCCGGAGCCGGACTCGAACCGGCACGCCCCCGAGGAGGCAGCGAGGTTTAAGCTCGCCGTGTCTGCATTCCACCACCCGGGCGTGGGCGCGCTGCTCCGCGTTTGCCACAAGACACTATCCGGGGGCTTCCCTCGAACAGCGGAACAGGCGCCCGATGTTGTCTTATTTTATTGATCGTGTGAGGGTCCGTCAGACACCGCCTACCGCATCAGCACACGCCCGGGCCGGTCGATGGGTACGAACCCTGGCAAACGGGAATGACGGAAACTCGCCGCACCCGTACGGCCCACACGCCATGGGGTGCGCCACCGTTCGCCAGGGCCCGCCACCTCAGCTCCGGGCGGTGTCGTTGACGCACCGGATAACGGGCCGCGCACCCAGCGCCTCCGGGTCCTTCAGCACCGCGCCCGTGACGTGGAACACGGCGCTCTCGCCGGGCAGCAGGGTGACGAGCATGTCGTCCACCTCGGCCGCCGGATCCAGGCGGTCGGGGAAGAGCGCGAGGTCCCGCAGCAGCGTCCGCGCCGTCACCGTGACCCGGTAACCGATGCCCGATTCGTCACCCTGGGTGACAGTGGCGTCATACCGCGCCGGCGGCAGGGCGAGACGGGTGTCCTCCTCGTAGAACTCGACCACCCGGAGCTCGCCCAGCTCCGCCACCAGTACCTCGCGGGTGCTGTCGTCCGGCTCGGCGACCGACGGGGGCAGGGGCACCCGGGTGACCGCGCGGGCCGCCGTGCCCACCACGGCCGTCTCCTCGGCCAGCACCGCGCCGTCCAGGGAGCGCCGGGTCAGCCGCAGGGTGCCCTCCCACGGCCGGGCCGAGTCGTTGACCAGGTGCAGGGCCCCGTCGCGTACGGCCATCAGACGGTCGGCGTACGCGGACCGCAGGGCGTACCAGAGCGGCTTGCGGCGTCCGTCGCCGTCCACCGCCGCCCAGGACACCACCGGCCAGCAGTCGTTGAGCTGCCAGACGATCGCCCCCATGCAGTACGGGCTGTGGGAGCGGAAGTGGCGGATCCCGAAGGCGACCGCGCGGGCCTGGTTCAGCTGGGTGAGCCAGTGCCAGTCGTCGAAGGACGTCGGCTGCGGAAGGTGGTCGCCCAGGCCGCGCAGCAGCTTGGCGTCGCCGTCCTCCGCCTTCTGGTGGTGGGCGATCAGCGGGGCACCCAGGCCCAGCGGGCCGCTGACGGCCCTGCGCAGGGTGGCGTACGCGGGCGGGCCCTGGAAGCCGAACTCCGCGACGAAGCGAGGGGCGGTGTCGGCGTAACGCGTGTAGTCGACACGGTTCCACACCTCCCACAGGTGGACCGTGCCCAGGGCGGGGTCGTTGGGGGGAAGGTCCGGGGAGCCGGAGTAGGGCGAGCCCGGCCAGTAGGGGCGGGTGGGGTCGATCTCGGCGCAGAGGGCGGGCAGCAGCTCGTGGTAGTAGGCGTGGCCCCAGGTGCGGCCCTCCAGCTCCTCCTGCCAGCCCCAGTCTGCGTGGCCCTCCAGGTTCTCGTTGTTGCCGCACCACAGCACCAGCGAGGGGTGCGGGGCGAGCCGCACGAGATTCTCCCGGGCCTCGGCCGCCACCTCGTCGTACAGCGGCTGCTCCTCCGGGTAGGCCGAGCACGCGAACGGGAAGTCCTGCCAGACCAGCAGCCCCTTCTCGTCGGCCAGTTCGTAGAAGTCGTCGCTCTCGTAGACGCCGCCGCCCCAGACGCGGATCAGGTTGACACCCATGGCGATCGCCTGGTCGAAGCGGTCGGAGATTCGCTGCCGGGTGACGCGTGCCGGGAAGCAGTCGTCGGGGATCCAGTTCACCCCGCGTACGAAGACGGGCTCGTCGTTGACGGAGATCCGGAACGCGTCCCGCTCCAGGGCGACGCCCCTGAAGCCCGTCCTGCCGTTCCAGGCGTCGTCGTCGCCGAGCGTGACGACGATGTCGTACAGCGGCTGGGCGCCGTGGCTGTGCGGCCACCAGACCTCGGCGTCGGGGACGGCGAAGGTGACCGTGGCGTGGTCCTCGCCCGGAGGGACGAGGAAGGCGACGGCTGCGCCCGCGCCCACCACCGAGACCGAGGCCGCCAGTTCCTCGTCCCCCGCCCGGTCGACGTGGACGGTGACCGTCAGGCGCGGTACCCCGTCCCCGTCGAGGTCGCCGAGGACCTTGACCTCGGCGAGGCGCGGCCCGCTCCAGGACTCCAGCGCGACCGGCCGCCAGATGCCTGAGGTGACCAGCGTCGGGCCCCAGTCCCAGCCGAAGTTGCAGGCCATCTTGCGGATGAAGGCGTAGGGCTCGCTGTACGCGCCCGGCAGGTCGCCGAGCTCGTCGCGCAGCGCTTCGGCGTAGGTGTACGGGGCGGTGAAGCGCACGTCCAGGGTGTTGCGGCCCTCGCGGAGCAGCTGCCGGACGGGGAAGCGGTAGCCGCGGTGCTGGTTGGCGGTGGATCCGGCCTCGGTGCCGTTGACCAGGATCGTGGCCACGGTGTCGAGGCCGTCGAAGCACAGGTCGGTGAACGCGTGCGCGTCGGCCGACCAGGTGAAGGCGGTGCGGTACGTCCAGTCGGTGCGGCCGATCCAGCCGAGCCGCTTCTCGTTGTCGTCGAGGTAGGGGTCGTCGATCAGTCCGGCGGCGAGCAGGTCGGTGTGGACGCAGCCGGGGACGGTCGCGGGGACGCCGGCGGTGGGGAGCCCCACCGGGACGGGGCCGTCGGCGACGAGCGTCCAGCCGTCGTGCAGGGGCAGGTGGCGGGGGGTCACTCGGAGGTCCTTCCGCAGTCGGGGAGCCCGGCGCAGGCGACGAAGTGGTCCGGCTCGGTCTCGTACAGGTCGGTGTCCCGTGCGCCGGCCCGGTGGTAGGCGCAGGCCTCCACGGGCTCGGCCGAGGTCCACGGCTGGTTCAGCCGGGGCACGGCGGCCAGGAGCGTACGGGTGTAGGGGTGGAGGGGGTTGCCGAAGACCTTCTGGGTGTCGCCGCGTTCGACGACACGGCCGCCCCGCAGCACCACCGTCTTCTCGGCGAGATACGTGCCGAGCGAGAGGTCGTGGGTGATGTAGAGGACGCCGAGTCCGCGCTCCTTGAGGCCGGCGAGGAGGTTGAGCACATCGATGCGGGTCGAGGCGTCGAGCATGCTGGTGATCTCGTCGGCGACCAGGAAGCGCAGGTCGAGCAGGAGTGCGCGGGCGATGAGCATCCGCTGGAGCTGGCCGCCGCTGAGCTGGTGCGGGTAGCGGCCGAGGACCTGTCCGGGGTCCAGGCGTACGTCCCGTACGGCCTTCTCCACGCGGTCGGCCCACTCCTTGTCCTGGACACCCGGGTGGTAGGCGCGGCGGATGACGGCGAAGACGCGGTCGGCCTTGAAGACGGGGTTGCAACAGCTGAAGGGGTCCTGGAAGACGCCCTGGACGCGGCGGTAGAAGTCCTTGCCGGGGCGGACCTGTTCGCCGTCCAGGCTGAGGCTGCCGTTGCTGACCTGGGTGAGGCCGAGGACCATGCGCCCGATGGTGGACTTCCCGCTGCCGCTCTCGCCGATGAGGGAGACCAGCTCGCCGGGCGCCACCTCGAAGGACACCCGGTCGACGGCGGTGACGGACCCGCCGCCGAAGGCGCCGGCCCGGAAGGTCTTGGTGACACGGTCGAGGGTCAGCATCAGGCCGCCTTCCAGCATGCGACGGAGTGACGGGGGGCCACCTCGACGACCGGCGGCTCCTCGGCGCACCGGGCGTCGGCGATCGGGCAGCGGTCGCGGAAGCGGCAGCCCGCGGGAGGGTTCAGTAGGGAGGGCGGAGAGCCCTCGATGCCGCTGAGCGGCTTGTCCGTGTAGCGGGCTCCGACCTGGGGCAGCGAGCCGATCAGCATCTTGGTGTACGGATGGCGGGGCGTGTTCGTGAGCGCCTTCGTGGGGGCCTTCTCGGCGAGCTTGCCCGCGTACATCACCATGATCGAGTCGGCGATGTGCGAGGTCAGTCCGAGGTCGTGGGTCACGAAGATCATGCTTCTGACCAGGCCCTTGTCACGGAGTCCCGTGAGGGCGCCCACGACGGCCTGCTGGTTGGAGACGTCCAGCGCCGAGGTGACCTCGTCGGCGACGAGGACGGACGGGTCGAGCAGCGTGGAGATCACCATGACGGCGCGCTGCTTCATACCGCCGGACAGCTCGATCGGATAGCGCTCCAGCACCTCGGGCTGGAGGCCGACCAGGGCGAGCCGGCGGTGCAGTTCGCCGGTGTCCACGGTGACGCCGCGCGAGGCGAGGAGTTCGCGGATCATGCGGCCGATGCGCCGGGTCGGGTTGAGCGCGCTCATCGAGTACTGGGGGACGAGCGAGATCTTGTGGAAGCGGTAGGCGTTCATCGCGCGGTCGTCGGAGAGCGGCAGTTCGTCGCCGTCCAGCGTCACGGTGCCGCCCGCGTGCCGCATCCGGCCGTCGAGGCGGATGAGGGACTTGCCCAGGGTGGTCTTGCCGCAGCCGGACTCGCCCGCGAGTCCCAGGATCTCGCCGTCCGCCAGGTCGAAGCCGACTCCGTCCAGGGCCCGGACCTCGCCACGGAGCGTGCGGTAGTGGACCCGCAGATCGTTGACGGTCAGGGTCATGCGTTCACGACTCCCTCAGCTTCGGGTTGAAGACCTCGTCGAGGCCGACGTTGGCGACGTAGAGCGCGCCGACGATCGCGGTGATCCCGGCGCCCGGGGGGACGAACCACCACCACATGCCGAGTTGGAGCGCGCTCCACTGCTGGGCGCTCTGCAGCATCAGGCCGAGCGAGACGCCCTCGGTCGGGCCGAGCCCGATGAAGTCCAGTGAGGAGGCGATGAGGATGGATCCGCCGAAGAGCAGGATGAACGTCATGAAGAGGTACGAGCTCATGTTGGGCGCGATCTCGCGGAACACGATCCGCCAGGTGCCGCTCCCGCTGAGCCGGGCCAGGTCGACGAACTCCCGGGTGCGCAGCGAGAACGTCTGCGCGCGGATGGCGCGGGCCGCCCAGGGCCAGGAGGTGAGGCCGATGAACAGGCCCTGCACGGCGACGCTGCGCACCCCCAGGTAGGCGTTGATGATCAGCAGGACGGCGAGGGCGGGGATGACCAGGACGACGTTGGTGAGCATGTTGAGGATCTCGTCGACGACTCCGCCCCGGTAGCCGGCGAGGAAGCCGACGAGCATGGCGATGACGGCGGCGATGGCACCGCCGACGACGCCTACCAGGAAGGTGGCGCGCAGCCCGTGCACGAACTGGGCGTACACGTCCTGACCGAAGGTGGTGGTGCCCATCCAGTACGTGCCGTCGGGCGCCGCAGCCTGCGGGCCGACGTATTCGTTGGGGCTGCCGTTGTCGAGCAGCGTCGGGCCGAGGAGGCCGATCGCGAGCAGGACCGCGACCACCCCCGCGCCGATGATCAGCTTGGGGTTGCGCACCGCGTAGTGCAGCGACTCGCGGCCGGCCCCGGCCACGGGTGCCTGTGCGGAGGGGGCCTCGGGTGCCGGGTCGGGCCGTGTGCTCATGCCGTGCCTCCTGCCATGCCCGTACGGGTGCGGGGGTCGATGACGACGTACACGATGTCGATGAGGAAGTTGGCGATCAGTACGCCGATGACGATGAACAGGAACGCGCCCTGGAGCAGGAAGAAGTCCTGGTTCTGGATCGCGGCGAGGATCAGCGAGCCGAGCCCCGGGTAGGCGAAGACGATCTCGGTGACGAGCGCTCCGGCGACCAGCACGCCCAGTTGGAGCGCCAGCCCGGTGACCTGGGGCAGGACGGCGTTGCGGAAGGCGTAGCGGCGGATGAGCCGCTGGGGGGCGCCGAGGGCCGCCAGGTAGGAGGAGTAGTCGGACTCCAGCTCGTAGATGATCATGTTGCGCATGCCGATCGCCCAGCCGCCGAGCGCGACGAGGAACAGCGAGAGGAACGGCAGCACCCAGTGGTGCAGCGCGTCCGCCGCGAAGGCGGCGCTCCAGCCGGGCTGAATGTCCAGGCTGTAGCCCCCCGACAGGGGGAACCAGCCGGCCTTGGCGCCCAGCGCCCAGGCGAGGATCACGGCGATCCACATGTACGGCATGGCGGTCAGCAGATAACCGGCCGGCAGCACGGTGTTGTCGAGGACCTTGCGGCGGGCGGACAGCGCGCCGATCCAGTTGCCGACGAACCAGCTGAGCAGGACGGCCGGGATCATCAGGCCGAGCGTGTACGGGAGCGCGTCGAGCAGGACGTCCCCGACGGGGGTGGGGAAGACGAAGACGGAGATCCCGAAGTCACCCTGGAGCAGCGCGCCCCAGAAGTGGAGGTACTGCTGCCACAGCGGCTCGTCGAAGCCGAACAGGTTGTTGTAGTAGGTGCGCATCGCCTCGGCGGCCTCCGGCTGTGAGACCCGCGCGCGGGCGACCATGGCGGAGACCGGGTCCCCCGGCATGAAACGCGGGATCATCCAGTTGACGGTGACGGCGACGACGAACGTCAGTGCGTAGATGAGAAGTTTGCGGGCGAAATAGCGGCGCAAGAGGGCTCCCCTGGTGGAGAGCCCCGCCGTGCGCGCACGGTCAGGTGCACGCGCACGGCGGGGCGGTCATGGAGTCGGCGACGTCACTTGGCGGGCTTGATCTGCGTGAGCGTCTCGAAGCCGCCCATCTCCAGCCAGTTGCGCCACAGGGCCGGCGCCGTCCTGGGAGCTCCCTCGGCGTCCGACGGCCAGTTCGTCCAGGTCCCGGTGGTGGACTGCGACCAGAGGCCGTTGTACCAGAGCGGGATGATCGGCATCTCGGTGAGCTGGATGTCCTGGATCTTCGAGACGGCGGCTTTCATGCCCGCCGTGTCGTCGGTCCTGACCCCGCCCAGCTCCTGGACCAGCTTCCAGGCCTCCGCGTTCTCGTACCGGCCGAAGTTCACCGTGTTCTGCTGCTTCTGGACCGGCATCTTGAACATGTACTCGTAGTACGTCCACGGGGTGCTCGACAGCTGGCGCTCGTTGTTGAGGACGAGGTCGAATTCGCCCTTGGCGCGCTGCTCGTTGAGAGCGTTCTGGTCGGGGAACTCGGTGCTGATCCTGATGCCCGCTTCCTTGGCCCCGGCCGCGATGACCTTGGCCGCCTCCATCCAGTCGGTCCAGCCCGAGGGCACGGCCAGCTTCAGGGCGAGGGCGGAGCCGTCCTTGTTCTCGACGAAGCCGTCGCCGTTCGTGTCCTCGTAGCCGGCCTCCGCGAGCTCCTTCTTCGCCGCGGCGGCATCGTGCGTGAAGCCCTTCTCCGCGATGAGCGCCTTGTCCTCGAACTGCTCCCACTGCGGGAGCAGACCGGTCGGGGAGGCGGGCTTGACCAGGTCGCCGTACACCCCCTTGACGATCTTCCCGATGTCCACGGACGCGGCGAGCGCCCTGCGGAAGGCGGCGTCGTCCATCGGCTTCCTGGTGGTGTTGGGCACCAGCCAGGCGGTGTTGGCCGAGAGCATGTACGGGGCCTTGTCGTAGTACGACACGACCTTCTTACTCTTGATCAGCGAGGAGGCGCCGGGCAGGAAGTTGTTACTGAGGTCCAGCTGGCCCTGGCCGAGCTGGCCGATGACCACCTCGTTGCTCGGGTTGGAGACGTCGACGATGTAGCGGGGGGCAGGCGTCATGCCGAGCGCCTCCGTGCCCCACCAGTCGTCACGCCGCTCCCAGACGACCCGGTCCTGGGACTTGTTCTTCAGCTTGTACGCCCCGGTGCCGACCGGCTTGTCGTTGACGCCGTTGAGGACGTCCTCGTCGGAGCGCGAGCCCCAGACGTGCTCGGGGACGACCGGCTGGCCGTAGAGGGTGAAGTCCCACTCCTGGTAGCGGGCCTCCTTGAAGGTGAAGCGGACCGTGGTGTCGTCCACCGCCTTCGCGTCGGACAGCCAGCTCCACAGCGAGTGGAAGGAGGAGGCCTCGATCTTGCCCAGCCCGTAGGAGTACGCCACGTCCCCGGCGGTCAACGGCTTGCCGTCGGCCCAGGTGATGCCCTGGCGCAGCTTCACCTCGTACGTCTTGTCATCGGTCCAGCTGCCCGACTCCGCGAGCCAGGGCTTCAGTTCGCCCTCGTTCGGATCGAAGTGGAACAGGGTCTCGTACACCAGGCCCTGGGTGCCGGTCGCGTGGTCCCAGTTGCGCAGCGGGTTGTAGTTGGCCGGCGGCCCCCACTGCGTGCCGGTCGTGTAGAGCGTCTCGTTGCGCGGCAGTGCTCCGCCCTTGCCGGCCGTGCCGCCGGTGCCGGCCGTCCCCGAGCCGCCTCCCGTGCAGGCGGTCGCGGCGAACGTGAACACGGCGAGCGCGGTCGTGACCCGCAGCCGGGTACGCGAACCCATAGCCCCTCCTTTTCCCCGCGCGCCGTCCCTGCCGAGCGGAGTTACTGAACCGGGTAAGTGCCGCGAAGGTATGGGTGGCCCGAAGCGGTGTCAAGAGAGCGGGAGCGCTCCCATGCCTGTTTTTGTAAGGGCTCTCGAAGTGGTCTGGACCGATGAGGGGAAGACACTGGTCAGACACCTGCGGCTAGGATGCGCTTGAATCACGAACCGGTTAAGCGAGGTCCCATGCCCAAGCACCGCCCCACGATCGCCGACATCGCGCGGCGCGCCGGGGTATCGAAGGTCGCGGTGTCGTACGCCCTGAACGACAGGCCCGGGGTCTCCCCCACGACGCGTGCCTCCATCAAGGCCATCGCGCAGGAGATCGGCTGGCGTCCCAACAGCGCGGCCCGCGCCCTCACCCACGCCCGGGCCGACACCGTGGGGCTCGCCCTGTCCCGGCCGGCCAGGATGCTCGGGGTCGAACCGTTCTTCATGGAGCTGATCAGCGGCATCGAGACCGAACTCTCGGCCCGTGGCTGCGCCTTGCTCCTCCAGGTCGTCACCGAACCGGCGCAGGAACTGGAGATGTACCGCCGCTGGTGGGGCGAGGGCCGGGTGGACGGGGTGTTCCTCGCCGATGTGCGCTCCCCCGATCCGCGCATCGAGGGCATCACCGAGCTGGGCATGCCCGCCGTCGTGATCGGCCATCCCTCGGCGGCCGGGGCCCTCACCCCCGTGTGGTCGGACGACTCGGCGGCGCTGCGGGACACCCTGACGTATCTGGCCGCGCTCGGTCACCGCTCCGTCGCCCGGGTCGCCGGGCTGCCCGAGCTGATCCACACCCAGCTGCGCGACCGCGCGCAGCGCGAGATCAGCGCCGGACTCGGCCTCGACGAGCCGGTCGTCGTCCACACCGACTACTCCGGCGAGGAGGGCGCCCACGCCACCCGGCGGCTGATCGGCTCGGCCGCGCGGCCCACCGCCGTCATCTACGACAACGACATCATGGCCGTCGCCGGACTCTCGGTCGCCCAGGAGATGGGTCTGGACGTGCCCGCCGACCTCTCCCTGGTCGCCTGGGACGACTCCCAGCTCTCCCGTGTCGTACGCCCCCCGCTCACCGCGCTGAGCAGGGACATCTCGGCGTACGGCGCCCATGCGGCCCGTACGCTGCTGGCAATGGTGGCGGACGGCTCGGCCCCCGGTTTCGAGGACGTGGCCGCCCGTCTGGTGCCTCGCGGATCGACCGCCCCACCCCGCTGACGGCCCGGCCGGCTCAGGGTCGGCCTCCTACCTCAGACGTACGCCGGGGGCCGGCGGATGCGACTCAAGAGGGCCCCGGGAACGGGCACGGGGGCTGACGCCCCGGCGGGATGCGGCGGGGACGATGGAGGGGTCCCCGCGAAACAGTCGAACCAGGAGTACCCCTGTGACCACCACCACCGTTCACCGCACCACCGCGGTCGCCGCCCGCGCCACGGAGCTGTCGAAGGTCTACGGCCAGGGTGAGACCCAGGTGGTCGCCCTCGACCGCGTGTCCGTGGACTTCCCGCAGGGGGAGTTCACCGCGATCATGGGCCCGTCGGGCTCCGGGAAGTCCACGCTGATGCACTGCGTGGCCGGTCTCGACAGCTTCAGCAGCGGCTCCGTGCGCATCGGTGAGACCGAGCTGGGGACACTGAAGGACAAGCAGCTCACGCAGCTGCGCCGGGACAAGATCGGTTTCATCTTCCAGGCGTTCAACCTGCTGCCCACCCTGACCGCCCTGGAGAACATCACCCTCCCGATGGACATCGCCGGCCGTAAGCCCGATGCAGCCTGGCTCCAGAAGGTCATCGACATGGTGGGCCTCTCCGAGCGGCTGAAGCACCGCCCCACGGAGCTCTCCGGCGGCCAGCAGCAGCGCGTCGCGGTCGCCCGCGCCCTGGCCTCGCAGCCCGAGATCATCTTCGGTGACGAGCCGACCGGCAACCTCGACTCCCGCTCAGGCGCCGAGGTCCTCGGCTTCCTGCGCAACTCGGTGCGTGAGCTCGGCCAGACGGTGGTGATGGTCACCCACGACCCGGTGGCCGCCGCCTACGCGGACCGCGTGGTCTTCCTCGCGGACGGCGCGGTCGTCGACCAGATGATGCACCCCACCGCCGACGGAGTCCTCGACCGGATGAAGGCGTTCGACGCGAAGGGCCGCACCAGCTGACGCCCCCTGAGGCTGCCCCCCTTTCCGCGCTCCGAACTCCCCCAGGAATCGACTCCATGTTCCGTACCGCCGTGCGCAATGTGCTTGCGCACAAGGCCAGGCTGCTGATGACCGTGCTCGCCGTGATGCTCGGCGTCGCCTTCGTCTCCGGCACGCTGGTCTTCACCGACACCCTCGGCAACGCCTTCCGCAACCAGTCCGCCAAGAACTACGACAAGGTCGCCGTCGCCGTCACGACGTGGGCCGAACGCGGTGACGAGGAGACCCCCGGCATCGACGAGGCCACACTCGGGAAGATCCAGGACCTCGACGGCGTGGCCGAGGCCACCGGGCGGGTCTCCGGATTCGCCGGCGTCGGCGACACCGACGGCAAGCTCATCGGCGACGGATGGTCCAACACCGGCTCCAACTTCTCCCCGGGCGCCGACGGCAAGGACGCGCAGTACGCGTTCACCGACGGCTCGGGACCGGCGAAGGCCGACGAGGTCGCCCTCGACAAGGAGACCGCGAGCAAGGGCGCGTACCGCGTGGGTGAGCCGGTGCGGGTCGCCACCAACGGGCCGGTGAAGGAGTACACCCTCTCCGGGATCTTCACCACCGAGGACGGCGCCGTGAACGCGGGCGGCAGCCTGGTCCTCTTCGACACCGAGGTCGCCCAGCAGCTCTACCTGCGGCCGGGCGAGTTCAAGGACGTCACCGTCACCGCCACGGCCGGCGCGTCCGACCAGCAGCTGCTGGAAGCCGTGAAGCCCCTCCTCCCTGAGTACGCCGAGGCCGGGACGGGCGCGGCACTCGCGGACGAGGAGGCCGAGATGACCGAGTCCGGTCTCAAGAGCCTCAACGCGATGCTGCTGGCCTTCGCGGCCATCGCCCTCTTCGTCGGTGTGTTCCTGATCGCCAACACGTTCACCATGCTGATCGCCCAGCGCACCAAGGAACTCGCCCTGATGCGCGCCGTCGGCGCCTCCCGCCGTCAGGTCAAGTGGGCCATCCTGCTCGAAGCCGGTGTCGTCGGTCTGATCGCCTCGGTGATCGGATTCCTCCTCGGCGTCGGCCTCGCGACGGGACTGCGCTCCGCGATGGGCGCGTTCGGCGGACAGATCCCGGCCGGTCCGCTGGTCGTCTCCCCCACCGCGGTCGTCTCCGCCTTCGCCGTCGGGGTGCTGATCACCGTGTTCGCCGCCTGGCTGCCCGCCCGCCGCGCCGCCAAGATCCCGCCGGTGGCGGCGATGAGCAGCGTGCACGCGGTGGCCACCACCAAGTCGCTGGTCGTGCGCAACTCGTTCGGCGCGGTGATCACCCTCATCGGGTCCGCCCTGATCGTCGGCGGTGCCGCCCAGGGCGACGAGAACGGCCGCTGGCTCCTCGGCGGTGGGGCGTTCCTCGCCCTCGTCGGTGTCATCGTGCTCATCCCGCTGCTCTCGCGCCCGGTGATCGCCCTGGTGCGTCCGCTGATGCGCGGGACGTTCGGCGTCTCCGGCAAGCTGGCGGCCCAGAACGCGGTCCGCAATCCGCGCCGTACCGGAGCCACCGCCTCCGCCCTGGCGATCGGGCTCACCCTGGTCACCGGTATCTCCGTGCTCGGTGTCACGCTCGGCCAGGCCATCGACAAGATGACGACGGACAACATCCGGGCCGACTACATGGTCTCGATGGCCAGCGGGGGCCCGCTCGACGAGTCGGCCCTCACCGCCCTGCGCAAGGCGGACGGCGTCGCGGCGGCGTCCCCGCAGCGGGCTCTCTACCCCTCCGTCGGTGAGGACGTCGTCTCGGCCTCCGGAGTCACCCCGGGCGACGTCGAGAAGGTCTTCGACCTGAAGACGGTCTCCGGCTCGCTGTCCTCCCTGAAGGACGGCGAGATCGCCATCGCCCGTGAGACCGCGAAGTCGCACGGCTGGAAGACCGGCGACAGCCTGCCCGTCACGTTCCAGGACGAGAAGAAGGAGACCCTGAAGGTCGGCGCGCTCTACGAGGGCAACGAGTTCCTCTCCCCGATGCTGATCCCCGAGGACGTCGTCGCCCCGCACGAGACCCTCTCCGACATCCGCGAGATCTGGCTGACCATGGACGGCGGCCAGAGCGATGCCAACGAACAGGCCGTGATCGACGCGCTCGGCGACAACCCGGCGATGAGCGTCATGGACCGCCAGGGCTTCCGGGACATGTTCGGCGGCTTCATCAACACCGCGCTGAACATCATGTACGCGCTGCTGGCCATGGCCCTGATCATCGCCGTCCTCGGCGTCGTCAACACCCTGGCCATGTCGGTCTTCGAACGCCAGCAGGAGATCGGGATGCTGCGGGCGATCGGCCTCGACCGGCGCAAGGTCAAGCGGATGATCCGGCTGGAGGCCGTCGTCATCTCGCTCTTCGGAGCGGTGGTCGGAGTCGCCCTCGGTACGTTCCTCGGCTGGGCCATCGGGAAGAGCCTGTCCGCCTCGATCCCGGGCTACGCCCTGGTCATCCCGTGGGACCGGCTCGCGCTCTTCCTGGTGCTGGCAGGGCTGGTGGGCGTCCTGGCCTCCCTCTGGCCGGCCCGTAGCGGCGCGAAGCTGAACATGCTGACCGCCATCAAGACCGAGTGACCAGGACGTAGGACAGGGGCGGTACCCACGCGGGTACCGCCCCTTCCCGTTTCCCGGATCAGCCGTTCGCCGACGCCTTCCAGTCACGGGCCCGCAGCGGCATGCCCGCCGCGCCGCCCTCCCGCGGGCGCACCGCGAGGATCTGGTTGACACCGATCTTGTTGTGCTCGAAGGAGAGCGCCGAGGCTGCCATGTAGAGGCGCCACACCCTGGCCCGGCCGGGCGAGGTGGCCCGTACGGCCTCCTTCCAGTGCTCCTCCAGATTGGTCACCCACCGGCGCAGGGTCAGCGCGTAGTGCTCGCGGATCGCCTCCACGTCCCGGGCCTCGAAGCCGGCCTCCTCCAGGGTGGCGACGGTGCGGCCGACCGGGGCCAGTTCGCCGTCGGGGAAGACGTAGGCGTCGATGAACTCGTCGACGTGGTAGGCCGACTCGTCCTTCTCGGGACGGCGGGCGATCTGGTGGTTGAGCAGCCGGCCGCCGGGCTTGAGGAGCGCGTAGAGGTCGTCGGCGTACTCCCGGAAGCGGACCGAGCCCACGTGCTCCGCCATGCCGATCGAGGAGATGGCGTCGTACGGGCCGTCCCTGACGTCCCGGTAGTCCTGGACCCGGATCTCGATCCGGTCGGTGAGCCCCTCTTCGGCGATCCGCTTGCGGGCGAACGCCGCCTGCTCGGTGGAGAGCGTCACTCCGGTGACCTGGGCACCGTACTCGCGGGCGGCGTGGATCGCCATGGAGCCCCAGCCGCAGCCGACATCGAGGAGGCGGTCGCCCTCCTGGAGCGCGAGCTTGCGGCAGACGAGGTCGAGCTTGTCGCGCTGGGCGTCCTCGAGTGTGGCGCCGTCCTGCCAGTAGGCGCAGGAGTAGACCATGGACGGGCCGAGGACCATGGCGTAGAAGTCGTTGCCCACGTCGTAGTGGTGGCTGATGGCCTCCTTGTCCCGGCGCTTGGTGTGGAGCGCGCCGGTGCGGCGGCGGATCTCCTCGGCGGGCGGGGGCGGCGGGGGCCAGGGGCCGGCCAGTTGGACGAGGCCACGGGCGAACGCCCGTACCTTCGGGTCCCGCACGGGGTGGACGGTGTCCTTCGCGTCGGCACCGCGCTCCCAGAGCAGCGCGGCCAGGGCGTCGAGGGTCTCGTACAGATCGCCGTCGATGTCGATCTCCCCGGCCACCCAGGCACGGGCCAGGCCCAGCTCGCCCGGTTTCCAGAGCAGCCGGCGCAGGGCGCGGCGATGGCGCAGGACGAGGGTGGGGGCACCCGGCGGCCCGGATTCGCTGCCGTCCCAGGCCCGGATCCGGACCGGCAGGGGTTCTCCCAGCAACTCTTCGGCGAGAGCGGTCAGCCGCGATGCGGCATCGGCCATGGTGCACACCTCCGTGGTGGTGTTTCCGAACGTGCCCAAATTCGCATATACGCGCCTCTACCGGGCCGCGACACCTCGGGGTCCGGGCGAGGTACACCGGCGTCAACGCCGTCCGGTGCTCACGCCATCCCTTTCCAGGGCAACGGAACGGCAAAATACCTGCACGCACCATCTATTCCCGGGCGCCCAGGGAGCCCGGGAAACACCGAAGGGGCCGTCCGCACCACGGATGGCGGACGACCCCTTCGGTGACGTACTAGGAAGCCTTGGCCTTCTCGCCGGCCTTGTCGCCGTCGGCCTTGGCCGCGACGGGCGGGGGGCTCGGCTTGGCGGCCTCGTAGAACTCCTCGCGCGGAGTCTCCATGGCGCCGAGCGAGACGACCTCGCGCTTGAGGAACATCGCCAGCGTCCAGTCCGCGAAGATCCGGATCTTACGGTTCCAGGTCGGCATGGCCATGCCGTGGTACCCACGGTGCATGTACCAGGCCAGACGGCCCTTGACCTTGATCTTCATCTTGCCGACGACGATCATCGCGACGCCCTTGTGCAGGCCGAGACCGGCCACCGCACCCTTGTTGGCGTGGCTGTACTCCTTCTGCGGGAAGCCCCGCATGCCGGAGATGACGTTGTCGCCGAGGACCTTGGCCTGACGCAGCGCGTGCTGGGCGTTCGGCGGGCACCAGGCGTTCGGGTTGCCCGCACGGCGGCCGACCAGGTCCGGGACCTGGGCGTTGTCGCCCGCGGCCCAGATGTAGTCGGTGCCCTGCACCTGGAGCTTCTCGGAGGTGTCCACGTGACCACGCGGGCCGAGCGGCAGACCGAAGCGGGCCAGCGCCGGGTTCGGCTTCACGCCGGCCGTCCACACGATCGTGCTGGAGTCGACCTCGAGGCCGTTCTTCAGCACCACGTGACCGTCGACGCAGGAGTCCATGGAGGTCGAGAGGTAGACCTCGACACCACGGCTCTCCAGGTGCTCCTTGCCGTACGCGCCCAGCTTCGGGCCGACCTCGGGAAGGATCTTGTCGGCCGCGTCGACCAGGATGAAGCGCATGTCCTCGCGCTTCACGCTCGTGTAGTACTTCGCGGCGTCCCTGGCCATGTCCTCGACCTCGCCGATGGTCTCCGCACCGGCGAAGCCGCCGCCCACGAAGACGAACGTGAGCGCCTTGCGGCGGACGTCCTCATCGGTCGTCGAGTCGGCCTTGTCCAGCTGCTCGAGGACGTGGTTGCGCAGACCGATGGACTCCTCGATGCCCTTCATGCCGATGCCCTGCTCGGCGAGGCCGGGGATCGGGAAGGTGCGGGAGACCGCGCCCATCGCGATGACCAGGTAGTCGAAGGGCAGCTCGTAGGCCTCGCCGACGAGCGGCGCGACCGTGGCGACCTTGCGGTCCTGATCGATGGTCGTGACACGGCCGGTGAGAACCTCCGCCTTCGGCAGGACGCGTCGCAGCGGGACGACGACATGCCGAGGCGAGATGCTGCCGGCAGCAGCTTCGGGGAGGAAGGGCTGGTACGTCATGTACGAGCGCGGGTCGACGACCGTGACGGTCGCCTCTCCATACCGCATCTTCTTCAGAATGCGACGAGCTGCGTACAGGCCTACGTACCCACCGCCTACAACGAGGATCCTGGGACGCTCCGTGGTGCTCATGCCATCGAGTATCCACCCCCCTCGGGGGGCATGCTCGTGAGCCCCTTCACAAGGTATGCGCCACCCTCTGCTACACTTCGCCGCCCACGTGACCCAGGTCATGGTGCGGGCGGGGAACCACGAGGCCGTGGCGAACGTTGTTCACCACTTGTGAGCTGGCCCTTGAGCCTCCAGGGACGGCGAACCACCCACCTCGGACACGCCCTTGCCACACCCCGGAAACCTCCGCGCAGCCTTGCTGTGCGACCTCGCCGGCGACCCGCACGGCCCCTCGGGGGAAGAACTTCCCCCAGAGGGGCCGAATTCCTTGTGAAGAAGTTCACGAACCTCGTGGCGAGACCTCGCGAAAGCCCCCTCCGGAGGTACCCGGAGGGGGCCGCGGCGAGCTCAGAGGTGCAGGCCGGAATGCGTATGAGCGGCATCTCACCGCTCCTCGAGGACACCCGTGAGCACACCCCGTCCCACTCACCTCACGGGCGCCTCGTCGTCGAGGTGGGCAACCGGCGCGACATGTACCGGAATCCCGGCTAACGCTCCCCGAGCGCCACGGACCAGGCGATCCCGTCGAGGATGTCGTGCTCGCTGACGACGACCTCGCGGGCACCGGTGCGCTCCATCACCGCGAGCAGCACGAGCGCCCCGGAGGCGATCACGTCGACCCGGCCCGGATGCATCGCGGGGATCGCCGCGCGCTCCTCGTGCGTCGAGGCCACCAGCCGCTCGGTGATCTCACGGACCCGCCCGACGGAGACCCGGGAGTGGTGGATCGCCTCGGAGTCGTACTCCTCCAGCCCGAGCGCCATCGCGGCGACGGTGGTGACCGTCCCGGCCAGGCCGACGAGCGTCGCAGCCGAGGAGAGCGGCACGGTCTCCTCGGCCAGGTCCAGGGCGGCACCGATGTCCGCGCGGATCGCGGCGATCCGGTCGGGCGTGGGCGGATCCACCACGGCCCCGTCGAGGACCAGGTGACGTTCGGTCATGCGTACACAGCCGATGTCCACCGACCGGGCCGCGCGGACGGTGTCGTCACCGACGACGAACTCGGTGGAACCGCCGCCGATGTCCACGACGAGGTACGGCTTCTCCAGGTGGTCACCGCCCACCAGTTCCTTCGTGGCGCCGTCGAAGGAGAGCTGCGCCTCCTGGTCCCCGGTGACGACCTCGGGCTCGACGCCCAGGACGTCCAGGACGCCGCGGACGAACGTGCCGCTGTTCTCCGCGTCACGCGAGGCGGAGGTGGCGACGAACCGGATCCGTTCGGCGCCGAGCTCCTTGATCACGGTCGCGTACTCACGGCAGGCGTCGAACGTGCGCTCCAGCGCCTCGGGGGCCAGCCGGCCGGTCCGGTCCACACCCTGGCCGAGCCGGACGATCCTCATCCTCCGGTCGAGCTCGTTGAAGTCACCGGTGGCGGGGTCCACGTCCGCGACGAGCAGACGGATGGAGTTGGTACCGCAGTCGATGGCGGCGACCCGGGTCACCGGCCCGTCCCCTCGCCGGGCCCGTCGAGCGGCTTGAACGCGAAGTGGCCGTCCTCGTCCCCGTCGACGGTCCACCCCTCGCCCTCGGACGGAGCCGGGCACGGCTTGACGCAGGGGCCCTTGGCCCACCACTCGGGCAGCATCGCGATCGCCTCGTCGCCCAGCGGGTTCACCCCGGGGCCCGCGACCAGCGAGTGGCCGACCAGCACGTGCAGGCACTTCACCCGGTCCGGCATGCCGCCCGCGCTCGGGAAGCCCTCCAGCACCTCGATGGCGTCACGCCGCGCGAGGTAGTCCTCGTGCGCGGCGCGGTAGGCGGCGGCCAGCTCGGGGTCCGTGGCGAGCCGCTCGGTCATCTCCTTCATGACCCCGTTGGCCTCCAGCGTGCCGATCGCGGACGCGGCACGCGGGCAGGTCAGGTAGTACGTCGTCGGGAACGGTGTGCCGTCCTCCAGACGGGGCTGCGTCTCGACCACGTCCGGGTTGCCGCACGGGCAGCGGTGCGCGATGGCGCGCAGCCCACGCGGCGGCCGACCGAGCTGGAGCTCGAACGCGGCGATGTCCACATCGGTGGGAGTGGTGGATTCGGTCTGCGGAGGGGGCGTGTCCATGCCTGCCTTGAATGTCATCGGTCGGACTGTATGAATCGGTACGTACGCACGGGGAGGACGGTGGTCATTCGCGGTCCGCGCTGTCCACGCCGTCCCAGAGGTTCTCGTGCCACGGCCGCCCCGTCGCCCCCGGCTCGCCCCGCCGCACCTCGGCCGCGTCCGGGTCGACCACCGTGTAACCGGTCTCACCGGGCAGCACGTAGTGCAGGTGCTGGCGCGCGAGACGGCGGATGTAGGCGTCGTCCTTGAGCCGCGCCTTCTCGTCGCGCAGCTCCTCGGTCCGCTGGCGGGCCTCCTGCGAAAGCCTCTCCTGCTCCGCGATCTGGTCGCGCTGGGAGATGTACTGCCGCATGGGATACGCGAGGGCCACCACCAGCGAGCACACGATCAGCGCGAGGAACGCGGCCCGGCCGGTGAGCCGGGAGCGGCGGGCCTGGCGGCGGTTCTGGGACCGGTAGACACGGGCCGCCGTCTGCTCACCGAGCAGTCGCAGCCTGGTCGCGGTGGAGAACCGGTCGCGGTCCTTCCCGGCCATGTCTCACGCCTCCCCGTTACGCACGTCCGTCCCCGCACACGGTACGGGACCGGATGCGGGGACGGACGGAGGCTGGTGCTCCGGGCTCGGGCTGTCAGCCCTCGAAGCGGAACCGCGGGAACGCCGAACGGCCGGCGTACACGGCGGCGTCGTCGAGGATCTCCTCGATGCGCAGCAGCTGGTTGTACTTGGCGACGCGGTCCGAGCGGGCCGGGGCGCCGGTCTTGATCTGGCCACAGTTCACGGCGACGGCGAGGTCGGCGATGGTGACGTCCTCGGTCTCACCGGAGCGGTGGGACATCATGCACTTGAAGCCGTTGCGCTGGGCCAGCTCGACGGCGTCCAGGGTCTCGGTCAGCGAACCGATCTGGTTGACCTTGACGAGCAGGGCGTTGGCCGAGCCCTCCTCGATGCCGCGGGCGAGGCGCTCGGGGTTGGTGACGAACAGGTCGTCGCCGACGATCTGCACCTTGGAGCCGAGCTTGTCGGTGATGACCTTCCAGCCCGCCCAGTCGTCCTCGTACAGCGGGTCCTCGATGGACACGAGCGGGTACGCGGAGACGAGCTCCTCGTAGTACTCGGTCATCTCGGCGGCCGAGCGGGACTTGCCCTCGAACTCGTAGACGCCGTCCTTGTAGAACTCGGACGCGGCGACGTCGAGCGCGAGCGCGATGTCGCGGCCCGGGACGTAACCGGCCTCCTTGACGGCCTCCAGGATGAGGTCGAGGGCGGCGCGGTTGGACTCGAGGTTGGGGGCGAAGCCGCCCTCGTCACCGAGACCGGTGGAGAGGCCCTTGGTCTTCAGGACCTTCTTCAGCGTGTGGTAGATCTCCGCGCCCCAGCGAAGGGCCTCGGAGAAGGACTCGGCGCCGATCGGCGCGATCATGAACTCCTGGATGTCCACGTTGGAGTCGGCGTGCGAGCCGCCGTTCAGGATGTTCATCATCGGAACGGGCAGCAGGTGCGCGTTCGGGCCGCCGAGGTAGCGGAAGAGCGGGAGGTCGGAGGCCTCGGACGCGGCGTGCGCCACGGCCAGCGAGACACCGAGGATGGCGTTGGCGCCGAGCGAGCCCTTGTTCTCGGTCGCGTCCAGGTCGAACATCGCCTGGTCGATGAGGCGCTGCTCGGTGGCGTCGTAACCGACGAGCTCCGGGCCGATCTGCTCGATCACGGCGAGGACGGCCTTCTCGACGCCCTTGCCCTGGTAACGGTTCGGGTCACCGTCGCGAAGCTCGATGGCCTCGAACGCTCCGGTGGAGGCTCCGGACGGAACAGCAGCACGTCCCGTGCTGCCGTCGTCGAGGCCGACCTCGACCTCGACCGTGGGGTTCCCCCGGGAGTCGAGGATTTCCCTGGCTACGACGACGTCGATGGACGGCACGAGGCATCTCCTTCTGGGATCTGACACTGGTTGTGCAGGGTCACTGTGGCCTTGCGCCACGAGCCTAACCGGCCCGGCCCGCTCCGTCGGCCGTACGCCCGTCCCCTGGGACGAAAAAGGACCCGCGGGCCCTCATTCCGGGCAAAGCTCCAGAATTCTACTGGCAAGTAACCACAAGAAGTGAACACGCATCCCCTGACGCGTCCGCGAACGGACCCCGGCCCGGCACGCGGGGGGTCAGCGCGCCGGGCCGGGCCACCGGGCCACCGGGGCAGGAGGGGACCCCGGGCGGCTGGTGCCTACTTCAGGTGGAGCTGCTGCCCCGGGAAGATCAGGTCGGCGTCGTCGACGATGTCGTCGTTCAGCTCGAAGAGCTTCTCCCAGCCGCCCTTGACCTTCTTCGCGTCGGCGATCTTGCTGAGGGTGTCGCCGGACTTCACCTTGTACTCGCCGTCACCCTTCTCGACCTTCTCGCCGGTCGGGGTGGTGACGGTCTTCGCGGGGGCCTCACGCTTCTCGCTGCGCGTGGTGGGCTGCTCGGCCTTGCGCTCCAGTGCGGCCTGCGGGGCCGTGTCGCCGTTCTTCTCGGAACCGGAGCCGGTGTCGACGCCCGGATCCACCCCGTCGTTCGTCAGGCCGCCGGCGCCGGCGCAGGCCCAGGCGCCCGGGCCCTGCAGGTCGAGGAGCTTCTCGGCGGCGGCTATCTGCTGGCCCTTGGTGGCCAGGTCGGCACGGGCGGCGTACTGGGTACCGCCGGCGGCGGCCCAGCTGGACTGCGAGAACTGCAGGCCGCCGTAGTAGCCGTTGCCGGTGTTGATGGACCAGTTGCCACCCGACTCGCACTGGGCGACGGCGTCCCAGGTCTCGACGGAGGCGGCAGAGGCGCCGGTCGCACCCATGAGCGGGACGGCGACGGCGGCACCGGTGACACCGGCCAGGGTCGCGATACGGACGGCCTTGGACGGGCGACGGTGCTTGCCCTTGCTGGAAAGCAGCATGGTTCTCCTCACCGACGCCTACGAGGTGAGCTGTCGGGTTCGGGCCTGTGAGTTGCCCGGTCACCCGCTCCCGCGGACGACTTCACCCCTAGCCGCACCCCGCCCGTCTTCCGACGGCCGGGTCCGGCACTTACCTGGGTCCCCCGCTCCTGCCTACGGCGCTTTACGCGTCGGTCCCCTTCGGCCGACGGCAGGATTCGGCGTGACGGTCGAAGGTGCCCGCGGTGCGAGCGGCTCCGACCGTAAACACACGCAACCCCTACATTCAAAGATGGACATAACGGCTAATCAGCACGTAACGGCCAGTCGGATCGAGCTGTTTTCGCAGGTCGGAGCCAATATGGACGGATCGGGCGGACGGGGCGCTCCAGTTGACGCAAAGAGACCCATGTCTCACTTACGCATAAGTGGACATAGGCCTCTGAACTGCCCCTGTTTTCGGGGCCTTTTTGCGCTTTTGATCAGTCGGCGGTGGTGGTCTCCGCCGAGTCGCCCGGCGCGTTCGCCCCGACGAGTCCGAGGTCCAGGCTCTGGCCGGGGAGGATCAGGTCCGGGTCGGAGCCCAGCTCGTCCTTGTTGGCCTCGTAGAGCGCGGACCAGCCGCCGGAGAGCTCCTGCGCGTCCGCGATCGCCCAGAGGTTGTCGCCGTCGCGGACGGTGTACGTCCCCTCGGCGCCCTCACGTGCCCCGGAGTCGCCGCGCGAGGCGTGGCGCCCGGAGTCCCGTCCGGCGTCCGGACCGGAACCGGCGTCCGCCTCGGGAGCCGGGGTGCCGCGGTGCTTCCCGCCGTTCGCCCCGTCGCCCTTCGAGTCGCCGGGCGTACCGGATGCCTCGGGAGACGGCGTCGCGGACGGCGAGGCGCCGGCCTCGCCCCGGTCCGTCGAGTCCTCGGTCGTGTCCTCGTCCGCGCCGCCCTCGGCGTCGCCGGAGCCCTCAGGGGCTTCCGAGGCGTCCGACTCGTCCTCGGCGCCCGCCGTCTCGTCCTCCGCGTCCGACGCCTCGGGCGAGGGGGTCCCGGACGGGGTCGCGGTGTCCGAGGGCTCGGCGGAGGGCTCGTCGCCCGGGTCGACGCCGGGCAGCCCCTCGTCCACGGCGAGCCCGGAGATCACCGAGCAACTGGACCACGCCTGGGGTCCCTTGTCGGCCAGCACCTTCTCCGCGACGGCTATCTGCTGCGAGCGGCTCGCGAGGTCGGCGCGGGACGCGTAGTCCGTGCCGCCGTAGTCCGACCAGGTGTCCTCGGAGAGCTGCAGGCCACCGTAGTAGCCGTTGCCGAGGTCGGCACTCCACATGCCGCCGCTCTCGCACTCGGCGACCCGGTCCCAGGTCGACGCGTCTGCGGCTTGTGCGCTGCCCGCGCCGAGCAGCGGGATGGCGATGGCCGATCCCGTGACGCCTGCGGCGACGACGATGGCGGGTGCCTGGCGTGGGCGACGGTGTCTGCCGGTCGCGGAGCCCATGGGATTGCCTTCCGTGTGACTGACATGTGTAACGGGTTGGTCGAACGGTGAACCTAGCCCTACTCGAACGTGTGTCACAAGTCGATGCAGCGGAGATCACGTGAAAGTCACAGAGTTGACAGGCTGTCACTTTCTGCGGCCGGATGTCCGGGATCGAACTCGACGGGAAGTGTGCGTAGTCCGCGCATGATCAGCCCTCCACGCCAGCGCAAATCGGCAGGTTCCGCAGCGAGCCGCAGGTCGGGGAGGCGTCTCAGCAGGGTCGCCAGCGCCACCCGGCCCTCCAGCCGGGCCAGCGGCGCCCCCAGGCAGTAGTGGATGCCGTGCCCGTATCCGAGGTGCTGATTGTCACTCCGAGCGAGGTCCAGGGTGTCCGCATCCTGAAATCGCTCCGGGTCGCGGTCGGCTGCGGCCAGCACCACGAGAACGGGGTCCCCCGCCGCGATGTCCTGTCCTCCCAGCGTCACGGGTTCGGTGGCGTAGCGCCACGTCGCGAGCTCCACCGGACCGTCGTAGCGCAGCAGCTCCTCCAAGCCCGTGTCGAGGAGGTCCGTCTCCCCGGCGGCCAGCGAGCGTTCCAGGCGTTCGCGCTGGGCCGGATTGCGCAACAGGGCGTAGGTGCCGTTGCCGATGAGGTTCACGGTTGTCTCGAAACCGGCGAAGAGGAGGATGAACGCCATGGCTGCGGCCTCGTTCTCGGTGAGGTGCTCGCCGTGGTCGCTCGCCCGGATCAGCCCGGAGATCAGGTCGTCGCCGGGGTTCTCCCGCTTCCGGTGGATGAGTTCGGCGAGATAGCCGCGCATCTTCTTGACCGACCTGGCCACCCCGCCCCGCGGCCCGCCGCCGTGCCGGATCATCATGCCCGCCCAGTCCCGGAAGTCGTCCTGGTCCTCGCGCGGCACCCCGAGCAGGTCGCAGATCGCGTAGATCGGGAGCGGGAAGGCGAAGTCGTGGATGAGGTCCGCGTCCCCCTTCTCGATGAAGTCGTCGATGAGGCGGTCCGTCAGTTCCTGAACCCGGGGCGCGAACTCCGCGACCCGGCGCGGGGTGAACGCCTTGGACACGAGCCGGCGCAGCCGGGTGTGGTCCGGAGGGTCGATGTTCAGCAGATGCGTCATCAGCTCCGCCTTGCGCTCCCCCGGGATGCCCGTCTTGCCCTTGGCGTTCGCGGAGCCCGCGTGGTGGGCCGGGTTCTTGGAGAGGCGGGTGTCGGCGAGTGCCTGCTTGGCATCGGCGTACCGGGTCACCAGCCAGGCCTCGACACCGCTCGGCAGGGCCGTGCGGTGCACGGGGCTGTGTTCACGGAGCCAGGCGTAGGCCGGGTACGGGTCGGTGGCGAACTCCCAGGTGAAGAGTTCGGGCGCTGTGTCGGGCACGGCGGGCGTCGCGTCGGGATGTGCGTCGGGCGCGGGGGCCGTCCCGGGGTCGTCGTTCATCCCTCGACGCCGTCCGCGGCGGTGCCGGGCGTCCCGAGCCCCTCCGCCGCCCGGATCGCGTCCCGGTAGGCGCGGGCGGCGGCCCGGAGGGCGGCCTCCGGGTCGGTGCCGACCCGTTCGGCCCGTACGGCGAGGGCGAGCAGCCGGTAGCCGATCCCCTCGCCTTCGGGGAGCGCCACGTCGAGGCCCGCGGCGCGGACCCTGCTGCCGAGCTTGGCCGCCAGTGCCAGACCGGGCTGGCCCGGCGGCACACCGTCGGTGACCGATTCCCGCTGCTTCTCGATCGCCTTCGTCCGCATCCAGTGCGCTCGGACGTCCTCCGGGGTCTCGGCGGTCTCGTCACCGAACACGTGCGGATGCCGGTGGATCAGCTTCTCGACGATCGTGGCCGCGACGTCGTCGAGACCGAACGGCTCCTCCTGGTCCTCCTGCGCGATGCGCGCGTGGAAGACGACCTGGAGCAGTACGTCGCCGAGCTCCTCCCGCAGTTCCGCGCGGTCGCCGTCCTCGATGGCCTCGACCAGTTCGTACGCCTCCTCGATGGCGTACTTCGCGAGGCCCTCGTGCGTCTTCTGCGAGGTCCACGGGCATTCCAGCCGGATCCGGTCCATGACCTGGACCAGATCGAGCAGCCGTGCGCCGGGCAGGTCGTACGAACCGGGCAGCAGCTCCAGGTCCGGCATCTGCACCCGGCCCGAACCGCCGAGCCGGGCCAGGCCGTCGGTCAGCGGCTGATTGCCCTCGCCGCCCACGAGCACCACCACGGTCCGGCCACCCGCGCAGTCGTCCACCAACTCCTCGGCCGAGGGAGCGGCGTGCTCGACGGCGACCCCCGCCTCGCGCAGGTACGGCAGCTGCGGGTGGTCCCGCTCGGTGCACAGCACCCGGTCGGCGCCGTGCAGGGTCTGCCAGGCGGGCCAGGACAACAGACCGGGGGCGACCCGGTGGCTGGCGGTGAGCAGGACGATACGACCGGGATCTTCAGCGTTCACGCCCCCGAACCTACCCCTGGGCGGGCATGGCCCTCCGTTCGGCTCAGGCCCCCGCCTCGGGCTGCCCCTGGACAGGGGTGACCTGGCTGATCCACGGGGCCTTGTAGGTGCTGAGCTGGATCTTCTGATCGTCCCAGCTGCCGTAGCGCGGGTTGACGTCGATGTGCAGCGCCTTCGACGCCTCGGTGAGCGCCTTCCCCACCACCTGCTGTCCCGCCGGGGTCTGCAGATCGGCGCCGAGCGCCTGGGCCAGCTTCGGGAGCTGGACCTCTTTGCGCAGGTCGTCCTCGATCTGGCCGGCGGCGACCCAGCGCTGCTCCAGCATCACCGCCTTCAGGCCCGTGTCACCGCCGTACTGGGCGGTGGCCGCCGCCCGGACCTGCTGGATCTCCTTACGGCTGACGCTCACCCCCGCGTCCTTCGCGGCACGGTCCAGGACCCGCGCGAAGATCAGGCCGTGCAACTTGGCGCGATTCAGCTGCCCTGACTCCTTCACCAGATCCTCGGACCGTGCCGACGTCTGCTGCGCGCTGCGGACGTCCGAGGCCTGCCGCTGGACCGTGGCCACGTCGATCCGGTCGCCGCCCACCACCGCCGCGGCGCCCGGATGGGCTTCGTTGCCACAGGCGGTCAGGAGCGGCGCCGCGACGAGCGTTGCGGCGGACAGGGCGAGCGCGGTGCGACGTCGGCGGTGCAAAGGAGCCTCCCGGGGAGAGTTTGTGCATCAGTGCACAAAGCCTTGCGGTGATCGATGTTAGGCAGTGGACGTGATTCGGGCCACTGCTTCGACCAACGATTTCCGGACCGGTCCGTGTGGGGTCGGCACCCGGTCACATGGAACCGCGTACGTCCCGGTGGTGGACCAGCTGCCGGCGGAGCTCCGTGGGGAGCTGGTGGTGGGGGCCGTAGGCGCGCTCCGTGTCGTACAGCAGGGCCTGCAACTGGGCGCGGCCCGCCGTGTGGTCGCCCACCGCGAGCAGGAGGTGCCCGATGCGGTGGCGGATGTCGAAGGCCCGGCCGGGTCCCGAGGAGGTCGCGTAGCCGTTCTCGTAATAAGGGAGGACGGCGCGGTACTCGGTGAGCGCGGCGGCGGCCTCGCCGAGCTGCTCCAGGCACTGCGCGGCGTCGTAACGGTAGTGCAGGGTCTGGGAGTCGGCGGGGCCCGCTTCCGCCGCGCGGTCGTCGGCGAGGCGACGGAGCTCCGGAAGGGCGCGGCGGTACTGGCCGTCGTCCATGAGCGTGGCCGCGTACTGCTTGCGCAGGATCCGTACGACCGGTGAGTGCTCGCCGTGCTCCTGGGCGGCGGCCGGCAGGATTCCGCCGAGGATGTCGACGGCCTGGGTGATGCGGCCCTCGCCGAGCAGCCGTTTCACGTCGTCGACGGCGCGCGCCACGTTCGGCCGGGCGGGCGGCTCCTGAGGCGCGGCGGGCGGCGGCTGCGGGACGGGGACGACGGGCGCGGGAGCGGGCACGGCCGTCCGGTCGGGCCAGGGGGCCTGCGGACGGAGGAAGGGCCGGGTCGGGTCCAGGGGTCCGGACGGTGCGCCGCCGGTGGGCAGCAGGGGCCGCAGGGACTCGTAGACCTCCTGGGCCGAGGCCGGACGGTGCTGCGGGTCCTTGGAGAGCAGCCGCAGGACGAGGGCTTCGAGCGCCTCGGGGACCTCGGGCCGGAGTTGGCGGACCGGGAGCGGCGGCTCGTAGAGGTGGCGGTGCAGGACACCCAGGGCGGTGGACCCGGCGAACGGCACGTCCCCGCTGAGCAGTTCGTGCAGGAGCACCCCGAGTGCGTACAGGTCGGTGTACGGGCCGACGGCCCCGCCCATCGCCTGTTCGGGCGCCATGTAGGCGGGGGAGCCGATCGGTGAACCGGTGTGGGTCAGGCGGGTGGTGTCGGTGTCCATGACCGAGGCGATGCCCAGGTCGAGCACCGTGACGGTGCCGTCCGGCTTCACCATCGCGTTACGGGGCTTGAGGTCGCGGTGGACGATCGGCACGGCGTGCACGGCGGAGAGCACGGCGCACAGCTGGGCGGCGATCGCCACGGCCCAGGGCCACGGATAGGGGGCGTGCTCGGCGAGGTGGTCGGCGAGGTCGGCGCCCTCGACGTACTGCATGACGAGATAGAGGTCCTCGCCGTCGCTCCCCGCGTCGTGGACGGTGACCAGACCGGGGTGGTCGACCTGCGCGGTGACCCGGCACTCGCGGACGAACCGGCGGCGCAGGTCGTCGGCGGCCACGCTGCCCGAGGGGCCCGCGACCCGGTCGGGACGCAGCAGTTTCACCGCGACCCTGCGGTCGAGGCGCTGGTCGTACGCCGTCCAGACCTGGCCCATGCCGCCCTGACCGAGGATGGTCGCCAGCTCGTAACGCCCGGCGATGACACGCCCGTTCACCGGTTGTCGCCCTCCTTGCGGAGGTAGTCGCTCAGCTCGTCGAGCTCGGCGCGCACCTGGTCGAGGCGCTGCGGAGCGGCGGTCCTCGGCGCGTCGGAGGGCCGCGCCGGAGGAGTGGCCGGGGGCGGTGTGGCCGCCGCGGGGCTCTGCCGCGGGGCCGGCGGGTAACCGTGGGGAGGCGTGGGCGTCGCGGGCCCCACGCGCTGCGGCGCGTAGCCGCCGTACGGGCCGGTGTACGGGCCGACCTGCGGACCGGCCTGCGGACCGGCCTGCGGACCGGTGTGCGGCCCTGCGTGAGGCGCGCCCCGCGACGCGCCGTACGGGCCGTAGTGCCGAATCTCCGCGTACAGGTAGTACGTGACCGTGCCGCCGAAGACGACCAGGATCCACGCCAGCAGGACGACCGCCTGCCCGTCCGTCATCACGTCCTCGTCCGAGGGCAACGCCCCTATGTAGGCGATGAGTCCGACGTTGAGCACCAGTACCAGACCGAACAGCCACCAGTCGCGCGGTCTCCGGGTGACGACCGCCAGTCGCAGCATGGCCGCCCAGGCGAGAACTCCACAGCTCAGCAGGGCGAGCGCGATGAAGAGCACCCGCAGCGTGATGAGGGTGGCCGAGGACGGACGACGCGTCGGCTGCTGCTCCGGCGGATAGCCGTAGCCGTGCATGTGCTGCTCCCGGGAGGGCGTTGATCGGACGTGTGCAGTGAGCGTATACACCGACACGGACAACCGGTTCCGGGTTGTGCTCAACCGTTGTGCTTCACGTCACTCCGGGGTCCTGTCAGGTCACTCGGAGCACCCTCACGTCACTGCGGGGTGCCCCCACGTCACTCCGGGGCTACCGAACCGTCCGTCAGCCCG
Source organism: Streptomyces sp. NPDC002793 (assembly GCF_040295485.1). Classification (NCBI taxonomy): domain Bacteria; kingdom Bacillati; phylum Actinomycetota; class Actinomycetes; order Kitasatosporales; family Streptomycetaceae; genus Streptomyces; species Streptomyces sp. NPDC002793. The sequence continues at coordinate 108,570 of NZ_JBEOVL010000001.1, forward strand.
TCGTACATCCCCTGCACCAGCTGCCCGCCGATCCGCCCCGCCGTGCGCAGCGCGTCCTCGAACGCGGCGAGGGCGCTGAACTGCTCGCCGTACGTCCGCTGTTCGGCCAGCGGCAGACGTGGCACCTGGAGACGCCGGGCGTCGAGCCGTGTCGCCGTGGAGGCGTAGCTGCTGGCCTGCCGGTTGTTGGCGGTGCCGCGCAGGAAACCGGCGAGGAACCAGGGGTCCAGAGCGGCCGGATCGGGGCGCAGCAGCTGGAGGTTGCGGCCGAGGACGGCACCCGCGGTCTCGTCGTCGACGACCCTGGCGACCGAGCCCCCGCCGAGTACGGGCACGACGACGTCACCCGGTTCCAGGAGGAGCGGGTCGTCGTCCGGTGCCGCGGTCTGCGTGGTGGGCGTGCCGCTGGGGGCCGTACCGGCGAGGACGTCGTGCTCGGTGAGGACGGGCGCCGTGCCCCCGCCGGAGCCGGTGCCGGTCCGCAGGCGCAGGGCGCCCGCGCGGGCGAGCTCACCGACCGTGGTGAAGGGCCGCCTGGCCGGTTCGCGGGGGGCGGCGGGCGGCGGGGTGAGCCGGGCCGTCAGCTTCAGGGTGGCGTCGAGCCGCTCCCGCACGCGGACGAGTTCGGCCGCTCCGGCGCCTGCGGCCCGGGGCGGCAGATGGCGGGCGGGAGCCAGGTCCACGTCGTCGTCGAGGAGTTCGATGACGGGGACGGACCGGCTGGTCCCGGGTCGTTCCTCGACGGGATCGCGGCGCCCCGGCACCTCGAAGGGGGTCCACGCGTCGAGCACCGTCCCTCGCACCGCCGGCCAGTCCAGCCGGTCACGGCCGGACTGACCGGCGGCCTCGGGTTCCGCCGCGTCGACGAGGAGCAGTTCGGGTGCCTGGGGCTGCTCGGCCCCCGGCTTGCGGAGGACCCAGATGTGGAGGGGGACGCCGTACGGAGGCGCCGCGCCGGCCGGGAGCGCGATGACGGCGCGCAGGGCACCGCGCCGGAGCAGGTCGGCGCGGATCCGGCGCCCCGAGCGGCGTGAGGCGGCGGCCGGTGGCATCAGCAGGACTGCGGTCCCGCCCTCGCGGAGATGGGCGAGGGCGTGCTGGACCCAGGCGAGTTCGGACTCGGTGCGGGCGGGGAGGCCGTACTCCCAGCGCGGGTCGTAGGCCAGGTCGTCGTGGCCCCAGTTGCGCTCGTTGAAGGGCGGGTGGCAGAGCACCGCGTCCACGGTGAGCCGGGGGAACGCGTCGGTGCGCAGGGTGTCGCCCGCACTCACGGCGAGCGTGGGCCCGTCGGCGCCGCCGCCCGTGGAGTGCAGGGCCAGCCGGAGCGCGGTGAGCGCCGCCAGGTCGGGATCGGCCTCCTGGGCGTACAGCGCGGTGGGCCCGTCGGCGGCGCACAGCAGGGCGCCGGTTCCGGCGGCGGGGTCCAGGACGGTACGGGAGGCCCGCTTGCCGCCTCGCCGGGCGGCGTCCCTGGGCTGCGCGAGGTCGGCCATCAGCTCGGCGAGGCCGGGGGGCGTGAGCGTGTACTGACGCGGGTTGGCGTCGAGTTGCCGGCCGAAGAGGAAGTCGAATGCCTGCTGGGCGCCGGTCTCCGCCGCCAGTTCGGCCGCGGCGCGCAGCAGGGGCACGGACGGGAGGAGGGCGGAGGCCGTGGGGGTGGGGACCGCACGGCCCGCGCCGGAACGGTCCGCCCCGGAACGGCCGGCTTCCGAGCGGTCCGCTCCGAAGCGGTCGGCGAGTACGTGGTCCATGGCTCCCGGCAGCACACCTGCCATCCGGGCGTCGGAGACGGCGGTGATCTCCAGCCAGGCGGTGGGCCTGTCCCGGACGAGCAGCAGTGCGCACCCCGTGTGGATCAGCGCGGTCACGGCGCCGTCCGGGTGGCCCGTCACCTGCTGCCACACCCGCTCACGCAGCGGGACCTCGGCGAGCTTGCCCTGCTCGCGCAGCCACCGCTCGACCTCGGGCAGTGCGAAGGACGGGCTGGACTCGGTGCCCCCGACCGGCTTCGGGAAGTCGGCGTGCCTGCGGCGCCAGTTGCTGACGGCCGCGCGCCCCACGCCCGCGAGCCTGGCGATTCCGGCCGCGGTCACCTCTGTCGAGTCATCCGGCACTGGCCTGTCTCCCGTTCCGCGCACGTCGGTGTCGCCTGATGTGTGGAGCCGAGCATACCGACAGCGCTCTTCGGTCGGTTCACAACCAATACCGTGTTGACTCGGTTCACAGCCTCTGGTCTTATTGACCCGCCGCACACCGATGCGGCGAAGTGATCCGCTCACACTCCCCGTCTTCATCGGAAGGGCACAGCCATGTCCCAGTACACGCAGCCGCAGCCCCAGCAGCCGTACGCCCCCGCACAGGCGCCGGGCACCCGTCCCGCCCGTAACGGTCTCGGTATCTCCGCGCTCGTCCTCGGCATCATCGGGACGGTCTCGGGGTTGATCCCCTTCTTCTTCTGGCTCGCGGGGATCCTGGGCCTCATCGCCCTGATCCTGGGCCTGGCCGGGCGTGGCCGCGCCAAGCGCGGCGAGGCCACGAACAAGGGGGTGACGACGTTCGGCGCGATTCTCGGCCTGGTCGCGCTGGTCCTGTCGGTCGTCGGGGCCGTCCTGACCTTCCAGGCCGTGGACGACGTGGTGACCGACCTCAACAAGGCGGTCGCCGACACGTCGGCCTCCGCGAAGCCCGCAGCCGGCGGCGGGGCGGCGGGCGGCGCCGAGGGCAAGGAGGACGACACCCTGAGAGCGGGGGACGCCGCGGCGTACGACGACGGCCTGGAGATCACGGTGGCCGCCCCGGCGCCGTACACCGCCTCCGAGTTCGCGATCGGCCACACCAAGGGCAACAGCGCCTACGAGGTCTCGGTGATCATCGAGAACAAGGGCAAGGAGAAGTTCGACGCGACGCTCCTCGGCGTCGACGCCCGCGCCGGTGAGGACGGTGTGAACGCCGAGCAGATCTTCGACGACAAGATCGGCGAGGGGTTCACCGGCACCACGGTCATGCCGGGCAAGAAGGTCACGGCCACGTACGCCTTCGACGCCCCCGCCGACGCCGAGAACCTGACCGTCGAGGTCAGCCCCGGCTTCGAATGGGACGCGAGCCAGTGGGAGCTGACGCTCTGACGGACGGACCGCACGAAGCCCCTACAGGGCCGGCCACCCCTCAGGGGACGGGCCGGCCCCCGGGCCGTCTCACACGACCGAGCCGACGACGAGCACCCCCGTCGGCACGAGCGTGAGCAGCGCCCCGGCCGTCCAGTACGCCCCGGGCGCCAGCGAGGACCTGCGCCTCACCCAGTCGTTGGCGAGCCACCAGATGATCCCGAAGACCCCCACCACGGGCACGATGACGACCAGCCACAGCATCATGCCGTCGTTCTCGGTCGGCTCCGGCCGCGTGAAGCCGGAGTCCGCGAGCCAGCCGTTCGACAGGAAGTACCACATCAGCCACACGGGCACGATGCCCGGCACTCCGAGCAACAGGTTCATTCCTACGGCCGTCAGCCGCCATCTCCACATGGGCCCCAGTATCGCCACTCGGCGCTCACCGCGCGGGCGCCTCGGTCGGCTCGCCGCCCACGGGCAGCTTCTGCTCGGGGCAGCTCGCCAACACCTCGCGCATGGCATCGCGTTCGGCGGAGGTCACCCACAGCCCGTACTTCCTCTTCACGGAGACCTGGCCCGCGACGTACGTACAGCGGTAGGAGGTGTTGGGCGGCAGCCAGGTCGCGGTGTCCCCTTCCCCCTTGCGGCGGTTGGTGGACGAGTCCGCCGCCACCAGATTGAGCGAGTCGTTCGCGAAGGCCCGCCGCTTTCCGGCGCTCCACTGCTGGGCGCCCTTCTGCCACGCATCGGACAGGGCCACGAGATGGTCTATGTCCACCTTGCTGCGGCCCCGCACGAACGCGATGCGGGTCCCGGTGTACGGATCCGGGTCGAGGACCCCCTGGAGCACCTTGCAACCGTCCGCGTCCCGCGCGACATCGGACAGCTGTTCCGCCAGTACGTCGTCCCGGGTCCCGCACCCGTTGCGGTCGGTGTCCGCCCAGGCGGACCCGAACTCGTCCCGGTCGTACCCCGTCTTCGGCGCCCGGCCCTTCACCACGAGCCCCTCGACCGCCTGAAGTGCCGTACCGGCGGCGGCCCGTGCGGATGGCGTCGCCGAGGGGCCCGCCACATCGGTCAGCGCGTCGCAGCCCGTCAGGGCCAGCGATCCGGTCAGGGCCAGCGTCAGCAACGTGGCCGGGCGGTAGCGGTGCGGGCGGGCCGGGCGGCGTACGGAAGGAAGAGGCGTCACGGCGGCCAGCGTAGGCGTCGGGCGCAAGGCCCCCGCCCCCCAGGGCCCGTTCAGACCTTCCCGATCCCCAGCGTCGTCTCGGACGGCAGGAGCCCGGAGCCGATGGCCTCCACCCACAGCGGGCCCAGCAACTCCACCAGCCGCTCCCGCCCTTCCGCCCCGAGCGCCACCCAGGGGCCCGCCGCGGCCTCGTCCGTGCGCCTCTCCACCCGCGCCCGCAGCGCCCGGCCCGCCTCCGTGGCGGACCCGTCCGCCGCCACCAGACCCCGGCCGGCCAGCCGCGCCCGGCCGGCCTCCCACTCGGCCGAGCTCCAGCCCCGACCGGCGAACACCTCGGGCGGGGCGGCGCCGACCGCCGCGAACGACACCAGGGACTCCACCGGATCGAGTCCCGCCGCGACCAGCGCCGCGACATGCCCGTCCCCCCGGTGCTCCCGCAGCACCGTGGCGGCCTGCCACAGCACCAGGTGCGGCTCCTCGGGCCAGGGCAGCGCGGCATTGGCCCCGGCGAGCGGCAGCCCCGTGACGTCCGCCGCCTCGGCGGCCCGGCGCGCCAGTGCGGCGGCCTCGGCGAACTCCGCACCCTCCACCCGGTCACCGAACAGCGCCCGGTACGCCCGGTCGACCGCCCTCGTACGCGCCACGAGCACCTCCTGCGGCTCCGCCACGTCCCACCCGGCCGGGACGTACCTGGCCACCATGGCCGGGCTGAAGCTGTGGAACACGGCCGTCACCCGGTCCGCGTCCACCGCCCCCAGCGGCGCCGCGCGCCATGCGAAGTAGGCGGGCCAGCGCTCGTCCGTGGAGTGTCCGAGGGCGGCGGCCTCCTCGGTCACCTGCGGCGCGTAGTAGAAGACGGCGTGCAGCGGCTCCAGCAAGTGCCACATCTGACGTACGTGCCCCAGCTCGTCGGCCATGTCCCCGGTCTCCCGTCGTCACAAAACTTGTCAACGCCTAGATGTAGATCCCAGCATGCGACCACCTCCAGAACTTGTCAATGACTAGATCTCGCGTACCGTGGGTCCATGAGCAGCGAGCGCACCTATCACCACGGCGACCTGCGGCGGGCGGTCCTGACGGCCGCGCTCGGCGTCATCACGGCCGACGGGCCCGACGCCCTGTCCCTGCGCGACCTGGCCCGCCGGGCCGGCGTCTCGCACGCCGCGCCGGCCCACCACTTCAAGGACCGGACCGGTCTGCTCACCGCCGTCGCCGCCGAGGGCTACGCGCTCTTCGCCGACGCCCTGGCCGCCGCCCCCGACCTCCAGGAACGGGGCGTGGCCTACGTACGCTTCGCCGCCGCGCACCCCGCGCACTTCCAGGTGATGTTCCGCCCGGAACTGCACCGCGCCGACGACCCCGCCCTGCTCGCCGCGAAGGCCCGCGCCACCGAGGCGCTGCGCGCCGGCGTCAGCGGCCTGCCCGACGCGGCCAGGGGCGAGGACTCCCGCCTCACCGGCGTCGCCGCCTGGTCCCTGGCCCACGGCTTCGCGACCCTGCTGCTCAGCGGCAACCTGACCGACGCCCTCGAAGGCCGCACTCCGGAGGAGGCGTTCCGGACCGTGGCCGGACTGACGTTCAGACAGGGCACCCCGGACCGTCCGCAGTGAACTCGTACTGCACCTCGTAGAGGTGACCGGCCTTGACCATCACCGTGGCCTCGACGGGGCGGTCGTGGTCACTGAAGACCACACGCAGGGTCCGCAGCACGGGCAGGTCACCGGGGAGCCGCAGCAGACCGTACTGCTCCTGCGTGGCCACCCGCGCGGAGACCCGGTCGACACCGAGCCTGGGCGGGTACCCCAGAGCGGCCAGAAGCGTGGGCGTACCGCCAGGGATCCTTCGGCGTTCCGTGAGCGCGGTTTTCTCGGCGATGTCCAGCGGGTAGTACGAGGCGACGAGTTCGGCGGGCTCGTCGTCGATCGACAGCACCTGACGTCGGAGGATCGCCGTATCTCCCGAACGAAGATTCAACGCCTCGGCCACGTCCGCCGGGGGCTCCGACTCACCGACGTCCACCAACGTGCTGTACGTCCGGGCTCCCGAGCCCGCCGCCTCGGTGAGCCAGCGGTACGGTTCCCCCTCAGCCGCCGGCGCCATGTACGAGGCAGGCCGCATCGTCCGCTGCCGATGGTCGCGAACCGTCACCGAGGCCCCGGGCCGACCGACCACCAGCCTCTCCTGTTTCAGGAGTTGCAAGGCCTTCTGGACCGTGGCATTCGCGGCGTCGAACCGCTCCTTCAACTGGGCGGTCGACGGCAGGCTCGCTCCAGGGACCAGGTCCCCCGACATGATCTGTTCCCGCAGATCGGCCGCGATCCGCTCATGGAGCGAACGACGGTCCACGGGCCCTTCTTCGCGTCCGGGCACGGTCATCCGATCCTGATCTCGTATCGCAAACCCTGGCCGCGCGAAGCCATGACCATCACGTCCGCCTGGATCGGCCGGCCATCGGCGGCCGACGTGAGCCTGGCCAGTTCGAGGACCGGCTCACTCGCACCCAGCGAAAGCGAACGCCGCTCGCTCTCGGTGGGCAGCCGGGCAGCCACGTCTTCGCGGGCCGTGACACCGACATGCCCGAGCTCGGCGAGCAGCCGCACAGCGCCTCCCTTGATCTTGGAAGTCACGGCCAACGCCGTCCCCCGGGCGATCTCCACCGGGTAGTAGGTGTGGGTCAGCTCGCACGGTTCACCGTCGAGATACATGATCCGCCGCCTCTCCACGACCGGCGCACCCCACTCCACGCCGAGCAGATCCGCCACCTGGCCGGGGGCCGCCACCTCGCCCGCCCCCAGGATCTCCTGCGTGCCCCGCCGCCCTCCGGCCGCCGCTTCGGCGGCCCACGCGTCCCCGGCACCGGACACCGGCGGCGTCAGATAGCGGGCGGACGTGCTGACCGGTTCTCCCTCACCCATGGGCTCCTCCTTGCCACCGACCGACACCATGGACCGTATCGATGCACACGGTAGGCGAAGCGATGCGACCCCAGAAAGGATACCTTGCCACCTTTCACGAAACGCAGTACGGTCGTCGCGTTACAACCCACGAGCAACGGGGTGACCACCGTGTCTCTGTCGCAGCAACGACGTTTCCCCCGGCGGGAGACGTCCGTCCGCGCCTCTCGCGACTTCGTCATCGGCGTCCTTACGGAGTGGCGGCTGACGCCCCTGATCGAGGACATAAGGCTTTGCGTCTCCGAACTCGCGACCAACGCCCTCGCACACGCGGTCCCTCCCGGCAGGGAGTTCGCCGTGCAGCTGAGCGCCGCAGATGATCTCGTGCTGCTGGAGGTCCGGGACAGCGGCGACGGTCTGCCGGCACCCCGGGAACCGGACGACAAGAGCTGCTCGGGACGCGGCCTGTATCTCGTCACCCAGCTGGCCGCCGAATTCGAGGTCGACCACCACGGCGTCGGCAAAACCGTCCGGGTGACATTCAAGAAGCCCTGACTCCGAGAGACGCGTCGGCCCCGCCGGTGAACACCGCGAGGCCGACGCGCGACAGATCCCGCCGTCTACGACCCCAGGATCGTCGTGAGGAACTCCCCGGTCCACGCCAGGAGTTCGCGCCCCATCACCGGCTTCCCGCCGATCCGGCCCGCCGTCGGCCGCGGCACCAGGATCTGCCGAGCGGCCGGCTTGAAGATCGTCTTGGGGTGCAGCCGCTTCAGCCGCAGCTCCTGCGACTCCCTCAGCTCCACCGGCGCGAAGCGGATGTTCGGCCCCTGCAGCACGATCTCGCCCACCCCGCAGGCCCGGGCCAGCATCCGCAGTCCCGCCACCAGCAGGAGGTTCTCCACCGGCTCCGGCAGCTTGCCGTAGCGGTCGGTGAGCTCCTCGCGGACCGCCCTGATGTCCTCCTCCGAATTCGCGGAGGCGATCGACCGGTACGCCTGCAGGCGCAGCCGCTCGCCCGGGGCGTAGTCGTGCGGGACGTGCGCGTCGACCGGGAGCTCGATCTTGACCTCCAGCGGCGGCTCCTCCTCGACGCCGCCGTCCACCGCCGCCCGGTAGTCCGCCACCGCCTCGCCGACCATCCGGATGTACAGGTCGAAGCCGACACCCGCGATGTGTCCGGACTGCTCACCACCGAGCAGATTGCCCGCGCCGCGGATCTCCAGGTCCTTCATCGCCACGTACATGCCCGCACCCATCTCGGTGTGCTGGGCGATGGTCGCCAGACGCTCGTGCGCGGTCTCCGTCAGCGGCTTCTCCGGCGGGTACAGGAAGTAGGAGTAGCCCCGGTCCCGGCCACGGCCGACACGGCCGCGCAGCTGGTGCAGCTGCGACAGGCCGAAGTTGTCGCCCCGCTCCACGATCAGCGTGTTCGCGTTGGAGATGTCGATGCCGGACTCGACGATCGTCGTGGAGACCAGCACGTCGAACCGCTTCTCCCAGAAGTCGACGACGACCTGCTCCAGCCGGCTCTCCCCCATCTGCCCGTGCGCCGTCGCGATCCGTGCCTCGGGCACGATCTCCCGCAGCCGCGCCGCCGCCCGGTCGATGGACTCGACCCGGTTGTGGATGTAGAACACCTGTCCCTCACGCAGGAGTTCACGGCGGACCGCCGCGCCGATCTGCTTCTCCTCGTACGGGCCGACGAAGGTGAGGACCGGATGCCGCTCCTCGGGGGGCGTCGTGATCGTCGACATCTCACGGATGCCCGTGACGGCCATTTCGAGCGTACGGGGGATGGGTGTCGCCGACATCGTGAGCACGTCCACGTTGGCCCGCAGCTTCTTCAGCTGCTCCTTGTGCTCGACGCCGAAGCGCTGCTCCTCGTCGACGATGACCAGGCCCAGGTCCTTGAACCTCGTCTCCGACGAGAACAGCCGGTGCGTGCCGATGACCAGGTCGACGGACCCGTCCTTCAGCCCCTCCAGCGTCGCCTTCGACTCGGTGTCCGACTGGAAGCGGCTCAACGCCCGTACGTTGACGGGGAACTGGGCGTACCGCTCGGTGAACGTCCCGAAGTGCTGCTGGACCAGCAGGGTCGTGGGCACCAGCACGGCGACCTGCTTGCCGTCCTGGACCGCCTTGAACGCCGCGCGCACCGCGATCTCCGTCTTGCCGTACCCGACGTCACCGCAGATCAGCCGGTCCATCGGGACGGACTTCTCCATGTCCTCCTTGACCTCGGCGATCGTGGACAGCTGGTCGGGCGTCTCCGCGTACGGGAAGGCGTCCTCCAGCTCGCGCTGCCACGGGGTGTCCGGGCCGAAGGCGTGCCCGGGGGCGGCCATCCGCGCCGAGTACAGCTTGATCAGGTCGGCGGCGATCTCCTTGACCGCCTTCTTGGCCCGCTGCTTCGTCTTCGTCCAGTCGGCGCCGCCGAGCCGGTGCAGGGTCGGCGCCTCGCCGCCGACGTACTTCGTGACCTGTTCCAGCTGGTCGGTGGGGATGTACAGGCGGTCCCCGGGCTGGCCACGCTTCGCGGGGGCGTACTCGACGAGGAGGTACTCGCGGGTCGCGCCCTGCACGGTGCGCTGGACCATCTCGATGTAGCGGCCGACACCGTGCTGCTCGTGCACGATGTAGTCGTCCGTCTGCAGGGTCAGCGGGTCCACGGATTTGCGTCGGCGGGCCGGCATGCGTCCCAGGTCCTTGCTGGCGGTGCGCTGCCCGGTCAGGTCCGTCTCGGTCAGCACGGCGAGCTTCAGGGCCGGGTCGACGAATCCGTGCTCGATGGCCCCGCACGAGACGTGGACGAGCGACGGAGTGAGCTCGGCCAGGTCCTGGTCGAGGCGGGCCGCGATGCCCTCGCCGCCGAGCACCTCGACCGTGCGGGAGGCGGGGCCCTGTCCCTCGGTGACGTACACCGTGCGCCAGCCCTCGGCGAGCCAGCCCTTGGTGTCGGCGAGCGCCCGGGCGGTGTCCCCCCGGTACGTCTCCGGGGCGTGCATCCCGAGCTTCAGGGTGTCCCCGTCCAGTTCCTCGTCGGCGGCGAACGGGGAGGTGGACCACCACATCATGCCCAGCTCACGGGCCCGGTCCCGGACGTCGGCGATGCCCCACAGGGAGGCCGCGCCGACATCGATCGGAGCCTCGCCGCCGCCGGCTGTGGCCGCCCAGGACGCCTGGAGGAACTCCTGGCTCGTCGCGACGAGGTCCGCCGCCCTGGTCCGCACCCGCTCCGGGTCGCAGACCAGCGCCATCGAGCCCTTCGGCAACACGTCGAGCAGCAGTTCCATCTCGTCGACGAGGACCGGAGCGAGTGACTCCATGCCCTCGACGGCGATCCCCTCCGCGATCTTGCCCAGCAGTTCGCCCAGCTCCGGGTGGGCCTCCGCGAGCGCCGCGGCCCTGGTGCGTACGTCCTCGGTGAGCAGCAGCTCACGGCAGGGCGGGGCCCACAGCCCGTGCGCGGCGACCTCCAGGGACCGCTGGTCGGCGATCTTGAAGTAGCGGATCTCCTCGACGTCGTCGCCCCAGAACTCCACCCGGAGCGGGTGCTCCTCGGTCGGCGGGAAGACGTCCAGGATGCCGCCGCGCACGGCGAACTCCCCGCGCTTCTCGACCAGCTCGACACGGGCGTACGCCGCGGCCGCGAGGGCGTCCACGACCTCACCCAGATCCGCGGTCTGCCCACTGCTCAGGGCGACGGGCTCCAGGTCGCCCAGCCCTCTGACCTGCGGCTGGAGCACGGAGCGGACCGGCGCGACGACCACGCTGACCGGGCCGGTCTCCGGGTCGTCCTGCCGGGGGTGCGCGAGCCTGCGCAGCACGGCGAGACGGCGGCCCACCGTGTCGGAGCGGGGCGAGAGCCGCTCATGGGGCAGGGTCTCCCAGGACGGGAACTCCGCGACGGTGTCGGGGGGCAGCAGCGTCCGCAGGGCCGCCGCCAGGTCCTCGGCCTCCCGGCCGGTCGCGGTGACGGCGAGCACCGTACGCCCCGCTTCCCGGGCCAGCGCGGCCACGGCGAAGGGGCGCGCGGCGGGCGGCCCGACCAGGTCGACATGGGACCGGTGCCCGTCGGCGGCGGCCTTCACCGCTTCGGAGAGCGCCGGGTCGGTGACGACGACATCCAGCAGACCGTGCAGGCTCATGTAGGGATTCCGTCCGGTGTGGCGAGTGAGCAACGCGAAGGGCCCGACACGTGGGACGGGCCGGGGGCTCCAGCCTACGACGCCGGGGTGTCACTCGCGCGAGGGAACGCCGTTGTCCGGACGGCGGCAGCGGGGCTAACCTTAGTCCGGCAGCTAGTCCACTCCGGACCCGAGCGAGGCGGTCATGGAAGCAGCCCGGCAGTACAACGTGCACGAGGCCAAGACCCATTTCTCCCGGATACTGCAACAGGTCGAGACGGGCGAGGAGGTCGTGATCAGCCGGGCGGGCGAGCCCATCGCGAAGGTCGTGCCCCTTCATCCGAAGGTACGACGGACCGGTCGGGGGTCTCTCCGGGGGCAGATCCATATTCCCGACGACTTCGACGAGTTGCCGGACGACATCGCCGAAGCCTTCGGGATGCGCTGATGCGTCTTCTGCTCGACACCCATATCGCCCTGTGGTGGCTCGATGACTCTCCCGAGCTTTCCGAAGAGGTCAAGGATCTGATCGACACGGAGCCTGCGGTGTATCTCAGTGCCGCGACCCCGTGGGAAATCGCGATCAAGCAGTCCGCCGGAAAGCTCCCAGGGTCTGCCGATCTGGCTGAGCGCGTCCGCGACTGCCAGTTGACGACCCTCGCGATCACGGCAGGACACGGCGTCAAGGCCGGCCGCCTCCCCCCGCTCCACCGGGACCCCTTCGACCGCATCCTCGTCGCCCAGGCCCAGACCGAAGGGCTGACGGTCGTCACCCGCGACAAGTGGATCCCCCAGTACGACGTGCCGGTCATGCACGCCTGACGACGGCGGCGGACGTGATCCGGCCCCGGGCGCTCGGTGGAGCACCCGGGGCCGGATCGCGTCATCCTGCGGCGACCTCCGTCACCCGTCCGTGGCGATCGCGTTCAGGACGTTCATGCGGCCCGCCCGGAAGGCCGGGACCAGCGCGGCGAACAGTCCGACGAAGGCCGAGGCCACGAGCACCGTGAGGATGGTCGGCCACGGGATCTCCAGGACCCCGAGCCCCTCCAGCGCCAGCAGCTTCTGTGCCGAGGTGCCCCAGCCCATGCCCAGGCCGAGTCCCAGCAGCGCCCCGAACAGGGCGATGACGACGGACTCCAGCCGGATCATGCGCCGCAGCTGGCGGCGGGAGAGGCCGATCGCCCGCATCAGCCCGATCTCACGGGTCCGCTCGACCACCGACAGTGCCAGGGTGTTCACCACACCGAGCACCGCGACGACGATCGCCAGGGCGAGCAGCCCGTAGACGATGTTCAGCAGCTGGCCGATCTGGTCCTTCAGATCCTGCTTGAAGTCGGCCTGATTCTGGACGTTGTACTGCGGGTACGCGGCGAGCGAGCTCTTGAGGGCCGCGTACGCCTCCTTCTCCTTGCCGTCCTCCGCCGCCGCGAACATGATCATGTTCGCGGGCATCGCCGCGGCCTCGAAGTACCGCTCGGCGGTGGTCACGTTGACGTACATCGCGCCCCGGTCGACGTTCGTGTCGTCCGAGGTGATCGCGGCGACCTTCAGTTCCGCCGTCTCGCCGGCCTTGAAGGCGACGGTCATCTCGTCGCCGACCTCGATCTCGTGCAGGGCCGCGTAGTCCGACCCGACCGACATGGAGTCCGCGCCGTACGCCTTCGCCAGGTCACCGGCGACCGTCTTGCGCCGCAGGTCCTGCGGGTACGTCGCATCGGCGGCGATGACCTGCTCGTCCGCCGTCGAGCCGTCGGGGTTCGTCAGCTTCGCGGCGAGCACCTTGTAGTTCGTGACGTGCTCGATCCCGGGCACCTTCCCGATGGCGTCCGCGGCCTGCGGCACGATCAGCTGACCGGTGTTCGACTGCACGATGAAGTCCGTACCGACCGACTTGTCGAGCTCCTCGGTCGCCGAGGCGACCATGGACGACCCGACGACCGACAGGCACGCGACCAGCGCCAGGCCGATCATCAGGGCCGCGCCCGTCGCTCCCGTACGCCGGGGATTGCGCAGCGCGTTGCGCTCCGCGAGCCGCCCGACCGGACCGAAGAGCCGCAGGACGACGGCGCCGAGCACCCGCACGACCACGCCTGCCAGCAGCGGGCCGATCACGATGAACCCGATGAGGGTGAGCACCACGCCGAGGCCGAGGTAGAGCGAGCCCTCGCTCGCCTCGTCGGCCCGGGTCGTCGCCCACAGGCCGGCGGCCCCGGCCCCGGTGAGGACCAGGCCGAGCGCCGCCCGGACCCGGCCGGACCTGGTGTCCGCCGGGGTTCCGGCGTCGCGGAGGGCGGCCATCGGGGAGACCTTGCCGGCCCGGCGGGCCGGGACGTACGCGGCGAGGACGGTGACGACGATGCCGAGCACCAGCCCGGTCACCGGCGTCGTCCACGCGACGGTGAGGTCCCCGGTGGACAGCTCCATCCCGACGGCGCTCATGACCTTCATCAGCCCGACCGCCAGACCGATGCCGGCCACGACGCCCAGGACCGATCCGACGACGCCCAGGAGCACCGCCTCGATCAGCACCGACCGGTTGACCTGCTTACGGCTGGATCCGATGGCCCGCATCAGCCCGATCTCACGGGTGCGCTGGGCGACCAGCATCGAGAAGGTGTTGACGATCAGGAAGATGCCGACGAGGAGGGCGATCCCCGCGAAGCCGAGCATCGCGTACTTCAGGACGTCCAGGAAGGACCCCATGGAGTCCTTGTCGGCGGCAGCTGCCTCGTCCTGGGTCTGCAGCTTGTACGCGGCGCCGTCGCCGAGCGCGGCGGAGACGTTCTTCTTCAACTGGGTGTCGCTGACACCGGAGTCGGCCGTGACCGACAGGTGGGTGAAGAGGCCGGGGGCACCCAGCAGCTTCTGCTGGGCGGTGGCCGTGTCGAGGAAGACGACGGCCGCGCCCGGGTTGGTGACGGTGAAGGCGGCGATGCCGCTGATCCTCGCCCTGACGTCACCGGTGACCGCGATGGTGCGCAGCTCGTCACCGATCTTCAGACCGTGTTTCTCGGCGGTGTCGGAATCGACCATGACCTCGGTCGGGCCGCGTGGGGCGTGCCCGGAGGCTATCTCCATGGACCGCAGGTCGTTACGCGTCCAGTTGCCTGCGATCGTCGGGGCGCCGGTCTCGGCGCTCATGTTCCTGTCCCGGCTGTCGACGACCGTGACGGACATGCTCATGACGCCGCCCTCGGCGCCCTTCACCCCCTCGGCCTTCTCCACCTGGGCGAGGACGGAGGCCGGCAGCGACGCGGGCTTGCCGTTCTCCGGGATGTCGTCGGCGCCCTCGGCCGCCTTCGGGCGCACGGTCACGTCGGCGGACGACGCCGCGAAGAGCTTGTCGAAGGTGGTGTTCATCGTGTCGGTGAACACGAGGGTCCCGCAGACGAAGGCCACCGACAGCAGGACCGCGACGGCGGACAGCGCCATGCGTCCCTTGTGCGCCAGGAAGTTGCGCATCGAGGTCTTCCACACGGTCATGACGTCCGCCCGCGCGCGTCGAAGTCCTTCATCCGGTCGAGGACCTGTTCGGCCGTCGGGTTCTGCATCTCGTCGACGATGGAGCCGTCCGCGAGGTAGAGGACCCGGTCCGCGTAGGAGGCGGCCACCGGGTCGTGGGTGACCATGACGATCGTCTGGCCGAGCTCGTCGACGGACCTGCGCAGGAAGGACAGCACCTCGGCACCGGCCCGGGAGTCCAGGTTTCCCGTGGGCTCGTCGCCGAAGATGATCTCCGGTCGGGCGGCGAGCGCCCGGGCCACCGCGACGCGTTGCTGCTGACCGCCCGAGAGCTGCGTGGGCCGGTGCCTGAGCCGCTCGGCGAGACCGACGGTGTCCACGACCTGCTGAAGCCAGCCGGCGTCGGGCTTACGGCCGGCGATGTCCATCGGCAGCGTGATGTTCTCCAGCGCGTTGAGCGTCGGAAGCAGGTTGAACGCCTGGAAGATGAAACCGATCCGGTCCCGGCGCAACTGCGTCAGCTTCTTGTCCTTGAGCCCGGTGATCTCGGTGTCCGCGAGGTGGATCTGCCCCGAGGTCACCGTGTCCAGCCCCGCCAGGCAGTGCATCAGCGTCGACTTGCCGGACCCGGACGGGCCCATGATCGCCGTGAACTGCCCGCGGACGATGTCCACGTCGACATGGTCGAGCGCCACGACCCGGGTCTCCCCCGCGCCGTACGCCTTGACGACCTGCCGCGCTCGCGCCGCGACGGCCGTACGCCCTCCAGTGCCCCCGTGCCTGGGAATGGTTACAGCCGTTGTCACGGTTTTTCTCCTATGTCGCTCGATGCGCGGACGTCTCTGTGTACGTTCCGAGTCTCAGATGGAAAGGGGTTCCGGCGCGCTGGTGCCTGGCGCAGTCTTCGAAGGGGGTTTCCCCCACCCCGTCCCCTCCGGCCGGCCGCACCCCCGGTGTAAGAACAAGCTAAGGAACGAAGCGCCCCTGTCTCGTCCTCCGGCGGGAGGAACGGCCCCTGGGCAGAAGTACGTAGCTTCCCCTAGGGGTTCGGCACCCACGGACGAGACCTGCGTAGGGGTCCCACCCACCGGTCCGCCACTCCCGTCCTGGCGCGCGCGGTGAGACAGTGACCCCCAGGAAATAGATGCATAGGGAAGGGAACCCCCTGTGGGCGGCACGGACGGCATCGGCGGCACGGACAGTCCGGAAGCGGTGCGCGGAGCGGTCGCCCCGGAGACGGCACAGGACACCGCCCGCGCCCGACGCCCGGTCGCGGCGGCCCTCATGCTCGGTATGGGCCTCGCCGCCATCGACGGCACCATCGTCGCGACCGCCGTCCCGCAGATCGTCGGCGACCTCGGCGGTTTCTCCGTCTTCTCCTGGCTCTTCTCCGGATACCTGCTCGCCGTGACCGTCACCCTGCCGGTGTACGGGAAACTCTCCGACACCTTCGGCCGCAAGCCCGTCCTGATCGCCGGCATCATCCTTTTCCTGGCCGGCTCCCTGCTCTGCGCCGTCGCCTGGAACATGGCCGCCCTCATCGCCTTCCGCGTCGTCCAGGGACTCGGCGGCGGTGCCCTCCAGGGCACGGTGCAGACCATCGCCGCCGATCTGTACCCGCTCAAGGAACGGCCGAAGATCCAGGCGAAACTCTCCACCGTCTGGGCCACTTCGGCCGTGGCCGGCCCCGCGGTCGGCGGGCTGCTCGCCGCCTACGCCGACTGGCGCTGGATCTTCCTGATCAACCTGCCGGTCGGTGCCGTCGCCCTCTGGCTGGTGGTCCGCCACCTCCACGAACCGGCACGTCCGCGCCCCGCCACCCGTCCCCGTGTCGACTGGGCGGGCGCCCTCGCGGTCTTCGCCACCGGCGCGCTGCTGCTGACCGCGCTCGTCCAGGGCGGGGTCGCCTGGCCATGGCTCTCCCCGCCCTCGCTCGGGCTCCTGGGGGCGAGCGCCGCGACGGCCGTCCTGACCGTCCTCATCGAGCGGCGCGCGGCCGAACCCGTCATACCCGGCTGGGTCTGGCGGCGCCGCACCATCGCCTCGGTCAACCTCGCCCTCGGTGCGATGGGGCTGCTCATGGTCGCGCCGACCGTCTTCCTGCCGACGTACGCCCAGTCCGTCCTCGGGCTCGGCCCGATAGCGGCCGGCTTCGTCCTGTCCGTGATGACCCTGAGCTGGCCCGTCTCCGCCGCCCTGTCCGACCGGGTCTACAACCGCATCGGCTTCCGCCGCACCGCGATCATCGGCATGTCCGGGGCCCTGCTGGCCCTGCTCTGCTTCCCGCTGCTGCCCTACCCCGGATCCGCCTGGCAGCCGGCCCTGCTCATGCTGCTGCTGGGCGCGACGCTCGGCCTCTTCCAACTTCCCCTGATCGTGGGGGTCCAGTCGACGGTGGGCTGGGCCGAGCGGGGTACGACGACGGCGTCCATCCTCTTCTGCCGCCAGGTCGGCCAGAGCGTGGGCGCCGCGCTCTTCGGCGCCGTCGCCAACTCGACCCTCGCCTCCCGGCTGACGGACGCCCCGGTCGGCGGGCTCCCCGGCGACCTGGACGGCATCTCCCGCGCCCTGGAGGATCCGGGCGCGCGGACCGCCGCCGCGACCGACTACCTGCGTCGCGCCGTCGACACCGCCACCGACCACGTCTTCGTCGGCGCGGCCGCGGCGGCCGGGCTGGCGCTGCTGGTCCTGGTGTTCGTCGCCCCGCGCCGCTTCCCCGTACTGGCCGAGCACGAGGACGACGCCCCGGCCCCCAAGAACTGAGCCCGGAGAGGGGCGGCTACGACGCGTCCTGCAGCCGCGCCCAGAAGTGGTCGACGATCTCCTCGACGTAGCGCCGCCCGTCCTCACCGGAGGCGGTGCTGCCGCTGGCCCGGCTGAGCGTGGCCGCCATGAGGGCCTGGTACTCGTGGTACATGGCGTCCAGCGGCTCCTTCAGCTGCTTGCGCTCCACGGAGATGAGCTTGGCGATGGCGCGGACATGGGCCTGCCACCGGGTGCTGACGGCCTCGGTGAGCAGCCGGGCGAGTTCGTCCTCCAGCCCTGTGATGGCGATGAAGTCGCGCGGAGGGAGGAGGAGCAGAGCGCCGAGTTTCGCGGACTGCCGCTTGTCACCGGTCCAGCGGCCGGTCTCCTCCATCCGGACGTAGACGTCCAGTGGCAGACCGGTGCCGCGGGCGACGTCCTCGGGCGGCAGGCCGCAGGCGACGCGGTGCTCCCGCAACGTGCGGGGAAGCCCCATGATGTCGCGCGGGTTGCACCACAACGCACCCGCCAGGGCGGCGAGTTCCTGCGCGTCGGGCTGAGCGGTGCCGCGCTCCCACGCCGCGATGTGCTCAGGGGTGACATGAGCCGTCCCGAAGGAGGACCGCATTCCGTAGGCGACGTGACCGTGGGCCATCCCGAGCTTCTCACGCAGGACTCGGGCAGCGCGCGCATTGAAAGGGAGTGGAGGCTGCACGCGCAGAACGTAAGGGCACGGTCACCGGAAATCTATGGCCCCTGTCGCCTGAGTCATGGTTTGACTCGATAGATCACCGGCGATTCCGTAGGAACCGACACACGACAACGCGCCGCCAACTCCGTTTCAGGCCAAGCTACTTGAGGTTTCGGCCTTGACACGTATGATCCGCTCGCAAGGCGCCGCTCGTGTGTTCGCACAACTGCCTGTCACCCACACCGGGCAGCGGCGGTTCCGCCCCCATGCCCTCGTCCGCCGCAGGTCCAGGAGACGCGCTCATGCACCCCAGCAACACCGCCCCGGCCGAGATACCGCCGACCAGATCCGGCGGCCCTCTCGACCGGTTCTTCCGCATCACCGAACGCGGATCGACCTACGCCCGGGAAGTACGCGGCGGCTTCGCCACCTTCTTCACCATGGCGTACATCCTCGTGCTCAACCCGATCATCCTCGGCGGCGCGAAGGACAAGTTCGGCGAACAGCTGGACCCCGTGCAGCTGGTGACCGCCACCGCGCTCGTGGCCGCGGTGATGACCCTGATCATGGGCGTGGGCGGCAACCTGCCACTGGCCCTGGCCGCGGGCCTGGGCATCAACGCCGTCGTCGCCTACCAGGTCGCCCCGCTGATGGCCTGGGACGACGCGATGGGCCTCATCGTGTTCGAGGGCCTGCTGATCTGCGTACTCGTGGCGACGGGCCTGCGCGAAGCGATCATGCACGCCATCCCGCAAGCCCTCAAACAAGCCATCAGCGTCGGCATCGGCCTGTTCATCGCGTTCATCGGCTTCGTCGACGCCGGGTTCGTCACCCGCATCCCGGACGCCGCGAACACCACGGTCCCCGTCCAGCTCGGCTCCGGCACCCTGACGGGCTGGCCCATGCTCGTCTTCTGCCTCGGCGTGATCATGACGGTCGTCCTCCTCGCCCGCAAGGTGAAGGGCGCCATCCTCATCAGCATCGTCGTGATGACCGTCCTCTCCCTCGCCATCAACGCGCTCGCCGACGTGAAGTCCTGGGGCCTGACCGTCCCCGCCATGCCCGACAAGCCCGTCGCGGCACCGGACTTCGGGCTGCTCGGCCAGTTCGACCTGCTCGGCTCGTTCGGCCAGATCAGTGTCCTGACCGTCGTCCTGCTCGTCTTCACCCTCATCCTGTCGGACTTCTTCGACACGATGGGCACCGTCGTCGGCGTCACCGCCGAAGCCGGCCTGCTCGACGAACGGGGACAGGTCCCGGGCCTGGGCCGGGTCCTGCTCATCGACGGCGCGGCAGCCGTCGCCGGTGGAGCCGCCTCCTCGTCGTCCGCCACCACCTACGTCGAGTCCGCCGCAGGCGTCGGCGAAGGGGCCCGCACCGGCTTCGCCAACCTCGTCACGGGCGGCATGTTCGCCTTGGCCCTCTTCTTCGCCCCGCTCCTGACCATCGTGCCCATGCAGGCCGCGTCACCCGCGCTCGTCGCGGTCGGATTCCTGATGATGACCCAGGTCAAGCACATCGACTGGGACCGCTACGAGCTCGCCGTCCCGGCGTTCCTCACCATCGTCGTCATGCCGTTCACCTACTCCATCACCAACGGCATCGGCGCCGGCTTCGTCTCCTACGTCATCATCAAGGCGTGCCTGGGCAAGGCCCGTGAGGTCCACTGGCTGCTCTGGGGCACCGCGACGCTCTTCCTCGTCTACTTCGCGATCGACCCGCTGGAACAGATCCTCGGCATCAAGTAGTACGCCGAACGCCGCGGAGGCGGTCTCCCCTGGTGCGACCCGGGGCGACCGCCTCCGCGGCCGGTATCCGACGGGACGGCCTCGCCGTGGAGAGTTCGCCATGGAGAATGCGCCCATGCACATCCGCGCCGCGCACCTGGACGAGTTGCCCTTCCTCCAGGACATCGAGAGAGCCGCCGGGCGGTGCTTCCGGGACATCGGCATGCCGGAGATCGCCGAGGACGACCCGCTCCCGCTCGGCGAGCTCGCCCGCTACCACCGGTCCGGGCTCGCCTGGGTCGCGGCCGATGCCGCCGACGCCCCGGCCGCCTACCTGATCGCGGACCGCGTCGACGGCAACCTGCACGTCGAGCAGGTGTCGGTGCACCCTGACAGCGCTCGCCGAGGTATCGGCCGGTCCCTGCTGGAGCACCTGGCCGGCCATGCCGCAGCCGAGGGAACACCCGCCCTGACCCTCACCACGTTCACCGAGGTCCCGTGGAACGCCCCCTACTACGCGCGCCTGGACTTCCGGCTCCTGGACGACAGCGAGCTCGCCCCTGGCCTGCGGAGGATCCGGCGACGCGAAACGGCACTCGGCCTGGACCGGTGGCCCCGGGCCTGCATGCGCCGGGCCGTGCGACCCCGTTCGGCAGGTGCGTGGTCCGACGACAGTCAGGACATATTCGCAGGTCGCGAGGGCAGGGCCGGCCGGACGGGCCGTCCGTGCGGTTGCGGAACCGGCCCCGACGGGGGGTGATGGTCGGGATGCGTCCGGACCATCGCACGTGCGTGCGGGGCTCCACTCCTCCGCACGTGACGGTGGCCGGTCATCGGAGCGCACACCGACGATTCACGGAAGCTGAGGAACGACACGATGCGACACACCTCGACGACTCTCGCTCTCACCGCCGCCCTTCTCCTCGCCCCCGCGGCGCCCGCCCTCGCCCAGGCCCCCGCCGCGCAGGTGGCGTCATCCGCCGCCGTCTCCCCCGTCGCCGCGAACGACAACGACAAGGATGACAAGAGCAGCGGCGGATGGGGACTGTGGGGGCTCGTCGGCCTCCTCGGTCTGGCCGGACTCATCCCGCGCAAGAAGAAGGAGCACGACGTGCCTCGGCGCAACGTTCCCGGTGGCGGCCCCACCACGGGCTCCCACCCGACGGACCCGCGCGTCTGAGGCAGACCGCCAGGCCCGCGGTCAGCTCTTGACCGCGGCCACCTCCGGGGAGGCGGGCGCGTCGGCCTGCTCACCCGGGGTGGCCGGGCGGCGCAGGGCCGGGATGAACGCCGAGATCACCACGGCGACCAGGGCGACACCGCAGCCGAGCATCAGACCGCTACGGAACCCGGCCTCGGAGGTGAAGGCGTAACCGGCCGTCTCGGTGGTCATCTGGGCGAGGACCGCGCCGATCACGGCAGCGCCGATCGAGGTGCCGAGCGAACGCATCAGGGTGTTGAACCCGTTGGCGGCGGCCGTCTCGGACACCGGGACAGAGCTCATGATCAGGGCGGGCATCGCACCGTAGGCGAGGCCGACGCCGCTGCTGCTGACCATGAGGAACAGCATCAGCCCCCAGGCGGAGCCCATCAGGAGGATCCCCAGTCCATAGGCCGCGGCGATGACCAGCACACCGCAGATCAGCGTGAACTTCGGGCCCCGGGAGTCGGTGAGCTTCCCGCCGAGCGGGGAGATGATCATCATCATGATGCCGCCGGGTGCCATCCACAGACCGGCCGCGAGCATCGACTGGCCCAGGCCGTAGCCGGTGGCCTCGGGGAACTGGAGCAGTTGCGGCGCGATCAGCATGCCGGCGTACATGCCGAAGCCGACGAAGAGCGACGCGAGGTTGGTGATGAGCACCCGGGGGCGGGCCGTGGTGCGCAGATCGACCAGCGGGTCCTGGGTCCGCAGCTCCCAGAAGCCCCAGGCGACGAGCACCACGACGGCGGCGACGAACAGACCGATCGTCGTCGTGGAGGTCCAGCCCCACTCGGCTCCCTTGGAGACGGCGAGGAGCAGGCAGACCAGACCGACGGCCAGGCCGAGGGCGCCGGGGCCGTCGAAGCGCTGCCCCTTGGCGGCGGCCGGGACGTCCGGGATCAGGAACCAGATCAGGGCGAAGATGACGAGGGCCAGCGCGGCGGAGCCCCAGAACAGCGCCCGCCAGTCCGCGTACTGGGCGACCGCCGAAGCGATCGGCAGGCCGAGGGCGCCGCCGATGCCGAGCGAGGCGCTGACCAGAGCGATGGAGGAGCTCATCTTCTCCTTCGGCACCACGTCACGCAGCAGAGCGATGCCGAGCGGCACCATGCCCATGCCCATCCCCTGCAGACCACGGCCGACGATCATCGGGACCACGGAGGACGCGAGCGCGCACACCACCGAGCCGACGACCAGCGGGACCGCGCACACGAGCAGCATCCGGCGCTTGCCCAGCAGGTCGCCCAGCCGTCCGGAGACCGGCACGCAGACCGCCGAGACGAGCAGGGTGACGGTGATCACCCAGGCGGCGTTGGAGGACGTGGTGTCGAGGAGCTTCGGCAGCTCCGCGATGAGCGGGGTGACCAGGGTCTGCATGACCGCCGCCACGGTGCCGGCGAAGGCGAGGGTGGCGATCACACCACCTGATCTGACTGTCGGCTGGGGGGCATCCATGAGGACGGAACTCCTGGGGTCGTGGTGTCGTCTGGCGAAGAACAGTGTGCATCGTACATTCCGAATGTGTCATACACGTTATGTGCTTCATGCACATCTCATGGGAGCATGAAGGCGCCCGGCCGACGTGCGATCGACGGGGCACAGGAGCTGGAGGCCCGCGGACATGAAGCGACCCACGGACGACGTGGAGTACGAGCAGATGCTGCTCGGGCGGCACGACCTCGCGCACCACCGGGGCGGGCGCCACAGGAACGCCCTCCTGGAGCGGAGCGCCTACGTCCTGCTGAGCCGCATCCGCGCCCAGGGGCCGATGTCCAACGGCGAGCTCAGCGAGGCCTTCGGTCTCGACGCCTCCACGCTCAACCGCCAGACCGCCGCGGCGGCACGCGCCGGACTGGTCGAGCGCATCCCCGACCCCGAAGGCGGCATGGCCCGCAAGTTCCGCATCACCGATCGGGGCGCCGGGCTCCTCGACCAGGAGCGCGAACGCGTCGTGCGCGCCCTGGACCGGGTCATGCACGACTGGGCGGAGGAGGACATCGCCGCCTTCGCCGCCCACCTCCAGCGCTTCAACTGCGGCATCGAGCGCCTCTCCGGACGTCCCTGGCCGCGCCCCCGGCCCGCACGGCCCGCCGCGGGCGGCGTACCGCTCAGTCCTCCGCCGGCCCCGTGACCGCACGCCCCGTCAGGGCCGCCAGCGAGTTGCGTACGTGCGTCATGTGCGCCTGGACCTCTTCGCGGCTCTCCTCGTGCTCCCGCAGGACCCGCTCCGTCTCCCGCACCACACGCTCCTCGGTCACACCGGCCCCTGCCAGCAGCTCCGCCGCCCGCGCCTCCGCGTCCTCCTGGCCGTGCCGGGCCGCTTCCTCCACCTCCGCGAGCTCCCGCCGCGCCAGCGCCAGCAACTCCTCGCCACGAGAGGACAGCTCGGCCTCGCGCTCCGCCGTCGCGGCCTCCGCCGCCGCGATCTCCGCGTCCGCCGCCTTGCCCCGCTCGGCATGTTCCTGCTCCTGATGCGCCAGCACACCCTCCGTACGGCGGCGCGTCTCGGCCATCTCCGTCTCCGCGGCCTCCCGCACCTCACCGGCCTCCTGGCGCGCTCCCTCCACCAGGGCCAGAGCGGCCTCCCGGGCCGCGGTCAGCACCTGCTCCGCATGGGCATCCGCCGCCGCACGCACGGCCTCCGCCTGCCCGCGCGCCGCCTCACGCACCTCCCGGCCCGCCGCGTCCGCGTCATCACGCAGGCCCTGCGCCTCCTCCAGCGCCGCACCGCGAGCCGCCTCCGCCTCGGCCTCGGCCAGAGCCAGGATCTGCTGCGCCCGCTCCCCCAGCGACACGTACGTCTGCGGCGCGAGAGCGGCCACCACCTCACCCAGCCGAGCCGACTCCACCGCCAGCTCGTCGGCCAGATCCGTCAGCCGGGACAGCCGTTCCAGAGCGCCGTCCCGCTCCGCCGACAGCGCGGCCACCATGCGGTCCACCTGCTCAGGACGGTAGCCACGCCCCCGTACACCGACGAAACCGTGCCCGGACACCGGTCCACCACTCATCCCTGAAGCCCTCTTTCCCGCTCTCCGACTCCCTGACCAGAAGCAATACGCCAAGGATGCGGTAATTCACCCGGAAGTCGGAATCGATCAGCTGCAATCAGGACTGAAGCGACACGCATCACAAAAACCCACACAAAAGGCGCTCGTCCCTCCACGGGACGAGCGCCTCTCATACACAACAGATCACATTCCATCGGCCGGGATCACAACAGTCCATCCCACATCTGCTCCAGCAGAACCGACCACCAGCCCTCAGGCGACGCCAGCGCCGCCGGGTCGACAGCCACCAGCTGCGCCTGGAAGTCGACCGTCCAGCGGCCCGCCTGCTCCGGGGTCAACCCGAACCGCAACCGCCACATCCGGCCCAGCAACGCCATCGACCGCACGAACTCGGGCAGCCCCGTGTTCACGAACTGCGGCGGCACCGGCTGACCGCCCGGACCCGCCTCCACCGGAACGGCGACGATGTTCGCCGTCCCGTACTGCACACAGATCGCCCGGCCGAAGTCCGAACCCATCACCAGATACGAGCCCGCGTCCGACGCCGGCTGCACCTGCCGCTGCACCGCCAGCTCCGCCAGCGTCGGCACCACCGGATGACCCGGCTGTGCCCAGAAGAACGGCCCGAAATCGGCGGGCAGACCCGCCCACACCAGCGTCCGCGCCACCACCTCCGGCACACCCTGACGCGACACCGCACGCTGATCGAAACGGAGCACACCAGGCCCGAAGGCCCCGTGCAGC
This sequence comes from Streptomyces sp. NPDC002793, assembly GCF_040295485.1. Taxonomy (NCBI): domain Bacteria; kingdom Bacillati; phylum Actinomycetota; class Actinomycetes; order Kitasatosporales; family Streptomycetaceae; genus Streptomyces; species Streptomyces sp. NPDC002793. The sequence goes on from NZ_JBEOVL010000001.1 coordinate 133,477, forward strand.
TCCTCCGCGAGCGCCTCCGGAGGCACGGCCATGGCAGGCGGCGGCAACGGAGGCAACGGCGCCCGCACCGGAGCCGGCCGCGCCGGACCGTCCGCGACCTGGTGCAACTCACCCTGGTGCGTCAGCAGGTGCTGCATCCCCTGCTGACGGCTCGCATGATCCGTACCGTACGGCGCCACGCTCGTGATCCGGACCTGCGGCCAGGTCTCCCGGATCATCCGGGCGCAGTAACCACCCGGCAGCTCACACGACTCCAGCTCCGTGTGCAGCTCTATCACCTGCTGCGGCGGCACGTTCATCGCACGAAGCTCGTGCAGCATCTGCCACTCCGGATGCGGAGTACCCGGCGCCGACCGCCGGATCAACTGCTGCTCACTGCCGTCCGCCGCGCGGAAGCGCAGGACGGCCTGATAGCCCGGGCCGACCGTCGGCTGCCCCGTCGGCTGCTGCGGATAGCCGTACGCCCCCGGGGGCGGCGGGGTGTGCGGACCCTGCCCCTGCATCCCGGGAGGACCGGGCGGACCCGGAGGACCGGGCGGACCGGGCGGCTGCGGCGCCGGCGGCCCGACCTGCCCCGGGCCCGCCAGCATCGTCGCCGCATGGTGCACCCCGCCGCCCGGAGGCGGCGTGGCCCCCGGAGGAGGAGGGGGCGGACCGGGTGGCGGCGTGGAACCAGGAGGTGGGGGCGGCGGAGTCCCGCCCTGGGCCCCCGGAGCACCGGGAGGGCCAGGAGGAGCAGGAGGGCCGGGAGGCCCCGGAGGCCGCGGCGCGTTCGGACCCCCGATGCTCGCGTCGGCGAACATCGTCGCGGCCTGGTGCATCCCGCCACCCGGAGGCGGCGTGGAGCCAGGAGGCGGCCCAGGAGGCCCGGGAGGAGGAGGCGGCGTCGCGCCCGGAGGCGGCGGCGGTGAGCCCGGAGGGCCGAGCTGCGAGACGAGCTGCGTCGGAAGGTAGCCGCCCGCCGGCGCACCCGGCCCGGAGGGCGGCGGAGTCGCTCCCGGACGCGCTCCCGGCACGCCGGGGGTCCCCGGCGGAGGCGGGGGCGGAGGCGGCGTGGCACCGGTCCCCCGCGCACCACGCGGCGACACGGCGGCCTTGCTCGTCGCCGCGTCCGCGATGTCCCCCGCCCCGGGCCCCGGAACGGCCGGAGCGGCCGGGCCGGGGGCGGCGGGACGAGGACCCGGAGGCGGAGCCTGCGGATCGAGACCGGGAACGACCGCGGTCGGCGGCAGCTGGCTGCCACCCGACATCAGCGCCGTGGGCGCCTCCGCCGGAACCACCGGAGGCGGGGTCCCGTCGTCGTCCGACCCCGAGAGCGGCGGCGCGAACACCGTCGCCGGCAGCGGCACGCCTCCTCCGTCACCGGTCGCACTCGTATCCGTACCCGCCCATGGCGTCCCCCCGGCCGGCACGCCGTCATTCGCCGTCGGCTCGTGATCCTCCTGCCCACCGGCAGCCGGCCACCCCGCCCCCGAATCGGCACGAGCCGGCCCAGGCACGGAGGGGGAGGGAGCAGGGGGTGGCGGCGGTGCGTCCGCCTCCGCGCGCCCGTCCGGGATCCCCAGCTTGTCCGCCGCCTCCTGCAACCACTCCGGCGGAGTCAGCAGGAACGACGTCTGATTCAGATCGATGCGCTGCGGCGGCTCCGGAGCATCCCGCGTCTCCGCGGAAACCCCGTACTCCTCCTCGTACCGCCGTATCACCTCGCCCACCGGCAGCCCCGGCCACAGCGTGGCCTCACCGCTGTCCCGGGCGATCACCAACCGCTGGCGGCCCCCGTCCGAAACGGGGCCCTCCGCACGGTCCTCGGCCCACACCACGAAGCCGAGCTCGAACTCACGGACCCGGACCTCACGTTGCTGATAGGCGGGCACGTCACCGTTGACCCACTCATCCGCCCGCTCCTGCGCCTGCGCGAACGTCACCACCGCGCTCACCCCTCCACCGGGACGGCCCGCGCGAAGCCACCGTCCACCATCAGGTTCGCCACCGTCTCCAGCTCCGGCGGGTTGCCCGCCAGCCGCTGCAGGAACGCATCGAAATCCTCACCGCACGGCAACAGCAGCCGGTCCACCCGCTCCTGCACGCCCAAGCCGTCCTGATCCCGCGCGTCGTCGTACGCGCAGAACCACACCGACCCCACGCCTCCGCCACGCACCTTCACGGCGAGGATCCCGCCCTGGACGAAGGCCACGCCCAGGAAATCCTTCGTGAAGTGGTCACGCAGGCACTTGTTGACGTACACCAGGTCGTTCATGGCGGCTTCCTCGCGCACCGTGAAGAACGGCTGGTCCACCAGCAGACCCAGCTCCGCGTCCAGTGCCGCACCCACCGGAGCCGACCCACCGGCCGCCTTCAGGAACGACCGGTACGCGCCCGGGAGCCGGTACCCGAGGTCTTCCTCGACCCCCAGGATCTGCTGCTCGCCCACCGCCACGGAGCCCTTCGGCAGCCGGAAATGAGCGGGCCGTGTCTCCTGCAACGGTCTCGTACCCCGACGGGCCTGATCCACCGAAGCAGTCGCCAGGCCACCGTGATGACGCAACAGCGCCTTCACCTCGACCGGCACCAGCTCCATCCGCCGGCCACCCGCCACGTGATGCCACGTCCAGCCGTGCGGAGTCGCCACCGCGGGGATCGTGTCCCACAGCTCGTGCCCGCTCGCCGCCAACGCCGCGTTCGCCGACACGTAGTCCGTCAGCCGCAGCTCATCGACGCCGAACCCCGGAGGTGGATCAGCGATCTCCGCGGCCGCGCGCGCGTACGGCGAAAGCACCGGAAAGCCGTTCCCGTCCACACGCACACCCCTGGGGTGGCGGGACGCCCGGACAGGATCCGGGAAATGCACGACCTGCCCGGCGTAGGCCGCGTTCGGTGGCGCGGCTTGCTGCCCGAGCCGACCTGTCGTCATGGCGGTTGCCCCCTGCTGCGTCCGGTGTTCCGCACAGCCTATGCGGTGACGCAACAACGCCCCCCGCCCCCGCACCCCACTCACCGAACGTCACCGGCGCGTGACGGACACGCGACAACCCGGGCACCGAGCCGCGACACGCAGACCGGTTTAACCCACCCCGCTTCCCCACCACCCTGCATATTTGGCAGGCTGTCCCCCGCAACTCGGGGGATTGCAGGGAGGGACACCAGCGCCATGTACACAGCACAAACAGTCACATCCGGAGATCCGCGACTCAGTTGGAGCACCACCGAGCCCCACCACCCGCCCCGCCTCCACCACCGCCGCGACGGCATCCTGCCCGCCGTGGCCGCAGCCCTGTCCGTACGCGGAGAGACGCTCACCTGCACCGCGGGCAAAGGCGACCAGCCCCCCGTCCTCCACCCCCTGGTGCAGGACTTCCTCGACACCCTCACGAGCAACCAGCGTGAGCGCTTCACCGGGCGGTGCCCCGAAGCCATACTGCTGTCACGCCAGCTCACCGCGGCCGACGACAGCCGCTCCAAGCGCGCCCAGCGCAAACCCCTCACCAACGGCGAGGCCCGCCGCGCGCTCAAACACGCCCGCCTCACCGCACGCCGCATCCGCGAGGACGGCGACCCCCTCCACGGCAGCTACGCGCCCCCCTGCCGTTCCTGCACGGAGATGCTCGCCCACTTCGGCGTACGCCCCGTCGACCTCACCAACGGTGCGGCGACCACCGCCGAGAAGGGCTGACCACACCACCCATGCGCGACCTTCCCGGCCAACAGGGCCGCACCTCCACCACCCGTTTCCCCGTCGCCGTCGACGCCGCACTCCGCGACGCCGGATGGCGCCCGGGACGCTGGGACATCCGCCAGGCCGAGGAATGGGCCGACGCCCTCCGCTCCTACGCCTCCCCCGCCGGGCACCAGCACGCCGTCTTCCCGGCGGCCGTCGAAGCCTGGGCCGAATTCGGCGGACTCCGCATCAGCTCCACCGCACCCGGCCGGCAGATCGCCACCACCACCGCCCGCATCGACCCACTCAGCGGACTCCACCTCGCACGCACGCTCGGGGACCTCGGACGCGCCCTCGAAACCGAGGTCGCCCCACTCGGCGAGGAAGGTGACGGCCAAGCGGTCCTCGCCATCGACAGCGAAGGACGCGTCTACTCCATCGACCACACCGGCGACTGGTACCTGGGCTCCGACATCGACCGCGCCCTCGAAACCCTCATGACGGGCATCCAGCCCGCCCGCCTCACCTCCGGCTGACGGCCCTCACACCGTCCCGCCGTCCGGCAGGACCGCCGACACCCGGAATCCCCCCACATCCGTCGGCCCCGACACGAACACACCGCCCAGCCCCAGCACCCGCTCCCGCATCCCCACCAGGCCGTTACCGCCGCTCGGCAGCCCCGCGTCCGCCGTCGCACCGTCCGACGGACCGTTCTCCACCTGCATCGCCACCTCAGCGCCCCGATGCGCCAGCCGCACCCACGTCCTGGCGCCCGCCGCATGCTTGTGCACGTTCGTCAACGCCTCCTGCACCACCCGGTACGCCGTCTGCTCCACCTCCGGCGCGTACGGACGCGGCTCCCCCTCCACCGTCATCTCCACGGTCATCCCCGTCTCACGCGACTGCGCCACCAGCGCCTCCACCTCGCGCAACCGCGGCCCGTCCTCCGCCACGGCCGTGACCGCGGCGGCAGCGGCCCGTACCGAGGCCAGCGGAACCTGCCCCGCCCGCGGAGCCACCAGCGCGTCCCCGCTCCGCAGCACCCCGAGCATCTCCCGCAGCTCCGTCAGCGCCTGCCGGCCCATGTCCCCCACCAGCGCCGCGTTGCGCACCGCCTTCGCCGGGTCCTTCGGGGCCACCGCCTGCAACGCCGCGGCGTGCACCACCATCAGACTCACCCGGTGCGCCACCACGTCATGCATCTCCCGCGCGATCCGGCCCCGCTCCTCCGTACGCGCCCACTCGGCCCGCTCCTCCGCCCGGTCCGCCAGCAGCGACAGCTCGCGCTCCAGCGAATCCGCGCGCTCCCGCAGGCTCTCCATCAGCCTGCGCCGGGCCCCGATGTAGAGGCCGAAGAGCACCGAGGGCGCCGTCAGCCCGAGCGACATGAAGAGCGACACCACCGGGACGTACCAGAGCGGGCCGAATTCGGCGTGCTCGCTCACGCTCTGCCGCAGCCGCACGTACGACACGATGAAGGTGCCCACGAGCGTCATCCCCGTGAGCACCACCGTGATCCTGCGGGGTACGTCGGAGGCCGCCAGGGTGTACAGGCCGACGACCCCCATCAGGAAGCCCATCTCGGCCGGAGTCGTCGCTATCGACACCAGCACCACGGCGATCGGCCAGCGCCTGCGCAGCACCAGCACCGATCCCGCCAGCAGCCCGAAGAGCACACCGAGCGGCACGGGCAGCCCGGTGTCCCCGGCGAACGACACCCCTTCCAGCGCGCACTCCAGGGCCGAAACCAGCGCCAGCCCCACGTCCAGGGCGACACTCCGCCGCCGCCCCCACCACCAGTAGCCGCGGGTGGTCGGACCCGCCGCTTCCCGGTCTGCCCCCGTTGCGGTCATGGCATCCAGCCTACGGGCGCACGCATCTCATTTTCGGGAGACTCCTGCAGCACGGAAAGTGACCTGTCATGGCCTGCCTGACCATCCCTCGGCGGAGAGCGGGGAGTTGTGCCGTCGCGCGCAGGGCGCTCGGTACGGCATAGTGTTGGGTGCCAATCGAGCGGATTGCAGGAATGTCCGCTTCGTTCCCCCATGGTGTAATTGGCAGCACAGTAGCTTTTGGTGCTATTTGTCCGGGTTCAAGTCCTGGTGGGGGAGCTTCCGCGCGGGCCCCGACCTCCTGGTCGGGGCCCGCGCTCGTTTCAGGCGCAAACACCCCCGGTATCCTGCGGACGTCCACCACCCGAAGCCGAAGGGCACATCCGTGAGCGCCAACCCCCCGGCAGCAGTCGTCGTCCTCGCAGCGGGTGAGGGCACCCGCATGAAGTCGAAGACCCCCAAGGTCCTGCACGAGATCTCCGGGCGCTCGCTCGTCGGACATGTCGTCGCCGCCTCCCGTGAGCTCGACCCCCGGCACCTCGTCGTCGTGGTCGGCCACGCCGCCGAGCAGGTCACCGCGCACCTCTCCGCCGGCGACACCCCCGTACGCACCGCCTTCCAGGCCGAGCAGAACGGCACCGGCCACGCGGTCCGGATGGGCCTGGAGGAGCTCGGCGGCACCGTCGACGGCACCGTCATCGTCGTGTGCGGGGACACCCCGCTGCTCTCCGGCGGGACGCTCTCCGCACTCGCCACCACCCACGCCGCCGACGCGAACGCCGTCACCGTGCTGACCGCCGAGGTGCCGGACTCGACCGGCTACGGCCGGATCGTCCGCGACGCGGCCACCGGAGCGGTCACCGAGATCGTCGAGCACAAGGACGCCACCGCCGCGCAGCGCGCGATCCGGGAGATCAACTCCGGGGTCTTCGCGTTCGACGGCCGGCTGCTCGGCGAGGCGCTCGGCAAGGTGCGCACGGACAACAGCCAGGGCGAGGAGTACCTCACCGACGTGCTGTCGATCCTGCGCGAGGCCGGGCACCGGGTGGGCGCCTCGGTGGCGGGAGACCACCGGGAGATCCTGGGCATCAACAACCGGCTCCAGCTGGCCGAGGCCCGGCGCCTCCTCAACGAGCGGCTCCTGGAGCGCGCGATGCTGGCGGGCGTGACGGTGGTGGACCCGGCGTCCACACTGATCGACGCGACGGTGACGTACGAGCGCGACGCGATCGTGCACCCGGGGACCCAGCTGCTGGGCGCGACGCACCTCGCGGAGGACGCCGAGGTGGGCCCGAACTCGCGGCTGAAGGACACGGTCGTGCACGCGGGCGCGCGGGTCGACAACACGGTCTCGGACAGCGCCGAGGTGGGCCCCGGCGCGTCCGTGGGGCCGTTCGCGTATCTGCGGCCGGGGACGAGGCTGGGCGCGAAGTCAAAGGCGGGCACGTACGTCGAGATGAAGAACGCGACGATCGGTGAGGGCACGAAGGTGCCGCACCTGAGCTACGTCGGCGACGCGACGATCGGCGACCACACCAACATCGGTGCGGCGAGCGTCTTCGTGAACTACGACGGGGTGGCCAAGCACCACACGACGATCGGGTCCCACTGCCGGACCGGGTCGGACAATATGTTTGTGGCGCCGGTCACGGTGGGGGACGGCGTTTACACCGCCGCCGGTTCGGTCATCACCAAGGACGTACCGGCCGGTTCGCTCGCCGTGGCCCGGGGCCAGCAGCGGAATATCGAGGGCTGGGTGGCTCGAAAGCGTCCTGGCAGCGCGGCCGCGCAGGCGGCTCAGGCCGCCGCCCAGGAGCCCGACGGCGAAAGCTGACCGGAAACAGGCGCGCCGGACTCGGCGTACCGTGATAGATGCTCACCCATTTCGGCTGGCTCGTCGCACATCGGGACACATGCGCGCGGTGCCAGATACACGTCTGAGGAGACTGTGCTGTGACCGGGATCAAGACGACCGGCGAGAAGAAACTGATGCTCTTCTCCGGCCGCGCCCACCCCGAGCTGGCCGAGGAGGTCGCACATCAACTGGGTGTCGGTCTCGTGCCGACGAAGGCCTTCGATTTCGCCAACGGTGAGATCTACGTACGTTTCCAGGAGTCCGCACGCGGCGCCGACTGCTTCCTGATCCAGAGCCACACGGCTCCGATCAACAAGTGGATCATGGAGCAGCTCATCATGCTGGACGCGCTCAAGCGCGCGTCCGCCCGTTCGATCACGGTGATCGTGCCGTTCTACGGCTACGCCCGTCAGGACAAGAAGCACCGTGGCCGTGAGCCGATCTCGGCGCGCCTGGTCGCCGACCTGATGAAGACGGCGGGCGCGGACCGGATCCTCACCGTCGATCTGCACACGGACCAGATCCAGGGCTTCTTCGACGGGCCGGTGGACCACCTGTTCGCGCTGCCGATCCTGGCGGACTACGTCGGCGCGAAGGTCGACCGCTCGAAGCTGACGATCGTCTCCCCTGACGCCGGCCGGGTGCGCGTCGCCGACCGCTGGTGCGACCGTCTGGACGCTCCGCTGGCGATCGTGCACAAGCGTCGCGACAAGGACGTGCCCAACCAGGTCAGCGTCCACGAAGTCGTGGGCAACGTCGAGGGCCGGGTCTGTGTCCTGGTCGACGACATGATCGACACGGGTGGCACGATCTGCGCCGCCGCGGACGCCCTGTTCGCGCACGGCGCCGAGGACGTCATAGTGACGGCGACGCACGGTGTGCTGTCGGGTCCGGCCGCTGACCGCCTGAAGAACTCGAAGGTCAGCGAGTTCGTGTTCACGGACACGCTTCCGACCCCGGGTGAGCTGGAGATCGACAAGATCACGGTGCTCTCGATCGCCCCGACCATCGCGCGTGCGGTGCGAGAGGTGTTCGAGGACGGTTCGGTGACGAGCCTCTTCGAGGAGCAGGGCGACTGACCGCCTGCGATTGATCCACTTTGGGTGCGGCCTCTCCGCCGGGTAGACTGTGCAAGTTGCTCGGCGAGGGAGGCCGTTCTCGTGCGTAGGCACGGGGCCGGTGGTCCGTTATCGACGCGCTCTTCGTAGCAGGCCTGTCGTGGGCCGGGTGACCATCGGTTTTTCGTCACCTTTCGAGTCACCCTACGAGGAGTGCAGCATGGCTGAGATCAAGCTCGACGCAACGATCCGCACGGAGTTCGGCAAGGGCGCTGCCCGTCGCACCCGTCGCGCCAACCTGGTTCCCGGAGTCGTCTACGGCCACGGTGCCGAGCCGGTCCACATCAACCTGCCGGGCCACGACCTGCTTCTCGCCCTGCGTACCGCCAACGTCCTGATCGGTCTGGAGATCGACGGCAAGGACGCCCTCGTGATCCCGAAGGCCGTGCAGCGCAACGCGATCAAGGGCAACATCGAGCACGTCGACCTCCTCACCGTGAAGCGCGGCGAGAAGGTCGAGGTCGAGATCGCGGTGCACGTCGAGGGCGAGCTGGCCCCGGGCGGCAACCTTCTCGAGTACGTGCAGAACACCCTGCTCGTCGAGGCCGAGGCCACCCACATCCCGGAGTCCGTCACGGTCTCCATCGCGGGCCTGGACGCCGGTGACTCGATCCTGGCGAAGGACGTTCCGCTGCCCAAGGGCTCCGTGCTCGCCGGTGACGAGGACGCCGTCGTGCTCCAGGTCGTCTCCGCGCAGGTCGAGGAGGCCCCCGCCGAGGAGGCTTCCGCCGAGGCCTGATCCTCGCCCCACCTGCTTCACTGACGGGGTGGCGGTTCCCTTCCGGGGATCCGCCGCCCCGTTCGCCTGTCATCACTGGTTCGTACGCGAGGAGACCGAGCGCAGATGTCCGACGTCACCGACCCCTGGCTGATCGTGGGCCTCGGCAACCCCGGCCCCGAGTACGCGGCGAACCGGCACAATGTCGGGTTCATGGTGGCCGACCTCCTGGCGGAGCGGATCGGCGGGAAGTTCAAGCGGGCGCAGAAGGCGCAGGCGCAGGTGCTGGAGGGCCGGATCGGCTCGCCAGGCCCCGGTAGCCGGCGTGTGGTGCTGGCGAAGCCGATGTCGTACATGAATCTGTCCGGTGGGCCGGTCACCTCGTTGCGTGATTTCTACAAGGTGCCGCTGGACCACGTCGTGGCGGTGCATGACGAGCTGGACATCGATTTCGGGATGCTGCGGCTGAAGCTGGGGGGCGGCGACAACGGGCACAACGGATTGAAGTCGATGACGAAGGCGATGGGTCCGGACTATCACCGGGTACGGTTCGGGATCGGCCGGCCGCCGGGGCGGATGCAGGTCGCGGACTTCGTGCTGAAGGATTTCTCGGGTGCGGAGCGCAAGGAGCTCGCGTACCTGGTGGACCGGGCGGCGGATTCGGTGGAGTCGTTGCTGGAGGACGGGCTGGAACGGGCTCAGTCCTCGTACAACTCCTGACATTCCCGCTGCTTCTCGGGCCGTTTTCGGCCACAGGTTGACCGAGGGCATGGCTCTGCCCAAGGATCGGCCCCCATGAAACGGAGTTCGTCCCACCGGCTGCTGGCTCATGGCCGCGTCTTCGCCGCGGGCTGTGTCGTCCTGCTGCTGTTGGTCGCCGGCGCGTGGTCGTCGTGGAACAGCGCGCAGCACATCGTGCTGGCCAAGGGCCGTGAGCACGGGACCATGGCCGTGACGGCGTGCGGTGAGGACGTGTGCACGGGGTCGTTCACGGCCGACGCGGAGTCGAGAGACCGGGCCGCCGTGACGATCCGGCGGTCCGTGGCGGCGGAGAAGGGGGCTCGTCTCCCCGTCGTGGTGAAGCCCGGCACCGGTGACGTCGTACGCACCGGGACGCCGGGCCTTCTGCATGCCTGGGTGCCGCTGGGCGGTGCGCTGGTGCTGGCCGCACCGGTGATCGGCGGCGGCATGCGGCTGACGCGGACGGCGTGGGGCGCGGGGATCGCGGGTGCGGTCCTGTTGACGGCGACGTTCGTCGCCCTCTGAGGGGACCGCACCCGGTCACTCCGCTGTGCGTCAGCCGGTGTTGCGGAGGCCCGCCGCCACGCCGTTGACGGTCAGCAGCAGGGCGCGGGCGAGGAGCGGGTCGGCTTCCTCGCCGCGTTCGGCCGCCTGACGCTGACGGGCGAGCAGGGACACCTGGAGGTAGGAGATCGGGTCCAGGTAGGCGTCACGGATGGCGAAGGTCTGCTGCAGCACCGGGCTGGTGCCGAGGAGTTCCTTGCCGCCGGTGACCTTGAGGACTTCCCGCACGGTGAGTTCGTGCTCGGCCTGGATGACGTCGAAGACGTGCTTGAGCTCGTCGGGCACGAGGGTGTCCACGTAGTGCCGGGCGATGCGCAGGTCGGTCTTGGCGAGGGTCATCTCGACGTTGGAGAGGAAGTTCTGGAAGAAGTGCCACTGACCGTGCATCTCTTCCAGGACGGTGTCGAGACCGGCCTCCCTGAGTGCCTTGAGGCCGGAGCCGACGCCGAACCAGCCGGGGACGATCTGGCGTGACTGGGTCCAGCCGAACACCCAGGGGATGGCGCGCAGGCCGTCGAGCGAGACGCCCGAGCCGGGGCGGCGGGAGGGCCGAGAGCCCAGGTGCAGGTCGGCGAGCTGGTCCACCGGGGTGGAGGCGAGGAAGTAGGCCGGCAGGTCCGGGTCCTCGACGAGCTTGCGGTAGGCGGCGTGGGCGGCGTCGGACACGGTGTCCATGGCCGCGTCCCAGCGGGCGAGTGCCTCGTCGGACTGGCGGGGCGCCGTGTGCAGGGCGGATGCCTGGAGGGTGGCCGCGACGGTCAGTTCCAGGTTCTCCCGTGCCAGGGCGGGGATGAGGTACTTGTCGGAGATGACCTCGCCCTGCTCGGTCACCTTGATCTCACCTTCGAGCGTTCCCCAGGGCTGGGCGAGGATCGCGTCGTGGGAGGGACCGCCGCCCCGGCCGACGGTGCCGCCGCGGCCGTGGAAGAGGCGCAGGCGTACGCCGTAGCGGTGGGCCACGTCGCGGAGCCGGCGCTGGGCGCGGTGGATCTCCCACTGGGAGGTGGTGATGCCGCCGAACTTGGAGGAGTCGGAGTATCCGAGCATGACCTCCTGGACGTCGCCGCGGAGCGAGACGAGCCGGCGGTAGGAGGGGTCGGCGAGCATCTCGTCGAGGATGACGTCGGCCGCGCGGAGCTCGTCGGTGGTTTCGAGGAGCGGGACGATGCCGATCTTGGCCCAGCCGCCGTGGAGGTCGATGAGCCCGGCTTCGCGGGCGAGGACGGCCGCGGCGAAGACGTCGTCGGCGCCCTGGCACATCGAGATGATGTAGGACTCGATGACTTCCGGGCCGAAGCGCTCGAAGGCCTGCTTGATGGTGTGGAAGACGCCGAGGGTCTTCTCGCCCGCGGCGTCGAGCGGTGCCGGGGTCGGTGCGAGGGGACGGCGGGAGCGGAGTTCCTTGGCGAGGAGCTTCTGCCGGTAGTCGCGGGGCATGTCGGCGTAGCGCCAGGATTCCTCGCCGAGGCGGTCGAAGAGCTGACCGAGGGCGTGGTGGTGGGCGTCGGCGTGTTCGCGGACGTCCATGGTGGCGAGCTGGAGGCCGAACGCGGACAGCGTGCGGATGGTGCGGTTCATGCGGCCGTCGGCGAAGAGTCCGCCGCGGTGTTCGCGCAGGGAGGTCTGGATGAGGACCAGGTCGGCGATGAGTTCGGCGGTGCCGAGGTAGTCGCAGCCGGGGCGGTGCGGGGTGCCGGTGGCGAGCCGCTCGCGGGTGTTGACGAGCTTCTGGCGGATGCAGGTGGCCTTGAGCCGGTAGGGCTCCTCGGCGTTGAGCCGCTTGTAGCGGGGGCTGATCTCGGGGAGCCGCTCCAGGTCGGTCTGGAGCGAGGTGAGGAGCTCGTCGGTGGCTCCGGTGTAGCGGATGGAGTTGGAGAGGAGTCCGCGCAGGTAGTCGATGAGTTCGAGGGCGTCGGTGATGCCGTGCTCGTGCTGGAGGATCAGCACGTCCCAGGTGACGGCGGGCGTCACGTTGGGGTTGCCGTCGCGGTCGCCGCCGATCCAGGTGCCGAAGGTCAGGGGGCGGGTGTCGGCGGGGAGTTCGACGCCGACGCGCTCCAGTTCGGCGGCGAGGTCCTCCAGGACGTCGCCGACGGCGTTGGCGTGGAGCTCGTCGAGGTAGTAGATGGCGTTGCGCGCTTCGTCGGCGGGCTCGGGGCGGACGACGCGGAGCTCGTCGGTCTGCCAGATGAGGTCGATGTTCTCGGCGAGCCGGAGGTCGTGGCGTCGGCGGTCGGCCTCGATGACAGGGGTTTCGAGCAGCTCGGCGATGCGGCGGAGCTTGTTGAGCACGGAGCGGCGTGCGGCTTCGGTGGGGTGCGCGGTGAAGACGGGCCGTACGTTGAGGTTCTTGACCGTCTCGCGCAGGTGTTCGGGGTCGGCGTCCTTGAGGCGGTCGGCGGTGCGGGCGAGGAGCCCGCCCTCGGCGGCCCGGCGGTCGCGCATCTCGTGGGCGCGGTGGACCTGCTCGGTGACGTTGGCGAGGTGGAAGTAGGTGGAGAAGGCGCGCACGAGCTGTGCGGCGGTCTCCAGGTCCGTGTCGCCGAGGAGCGCGGCCGCGGCCTCGCCGTCGGTGCGGGTCAGGGCGCGGACGCGCTCGACGAGGTCGAGGAGGTCCTGCCCTTCCTGGCGTACGAGGGTCTCGCCCAGCAGGTCGCCGAGACGGCGGATGTCGGCCCGCAGTTCGGTGGTGGCGGCAGGTGTCTGGTCGGCACTGCTCACAGTGTGCGGCTCCTTGCAGTGGTTGAGCACGTCTGTCAGGGGGGCCGGGGCGCTCGCGGTGCTGACGGGTCACCCCGGATGTGCAGAGTGCGGACCGCGCTGTCCGACGCTCCCAGGATAGGTGTCCTGGGGTTCGGCGTGCTCGTTGCCCTGCGGGGTGGACCGGATCCGGGGTAGGCGGGGAGCAGGGGCCCGGTGGCAGCGGGCGTACGGCGGCGGCGCGCTCGTGTCGCGGCCCTCTTCGCTGCCATACTTACGTTGCCGTAGGTTACGGAAGCGTAGCCCGCTCATACCGTCATATTTCCTCACCTCACAGGGGACTCCCCAATGCCCACCAGCCCCGACGTGATCGACGACGGCCTGCCGACGGCAGGCGACCCCGCAACCCCCTCCGCCACGCTCGGCGGCGACAAGAAACGATCGGTCGAGCAGATCGCACTGCTCCTGTTCATCGTGGTGCCGTTCGCGGCCCTGGTCGCGGCGGTGCCGCTGGCCTGGGGCCGTGGTGTCAGCTGGCTCGACCTCGGCCTGCTGGTCGCCATGTACTACTGGGGCTGCCACGGCGTGACGATCGGTTTCCACCGCTACTTCACGCACGGCTCGTTCAAGGCGAAGCGTCCGCTCCGCATCGCCCTGGCCGTCGCCGGCTCCATGGCGGTGGAGGGTCCACTGGTGCGCTGGGTGGCCGACCACCGCAAGCACCACCGGTTCTCCGACGCCGAGGGCGACCCGCATTCGCCGTGGCGGTTCGGTGAGAACCTCCCTGCACTGCTGAAGGGCCTGTGGTGGGCCCACATCGGCTGGATGTTCAACGAGGAGCAGACGCCGCAGCAGAAGTACGCCCCCGACCTGGTCAGGGACCCGGCGATCCGGGCGATCTCGCGTCACTTCCTCAGCTTCACGATCCTCTCGCTGGCGATCCCGCCGCTGGTCGGCGGCCTGGTCACCATGTCGTGGTGGGGCGCGTTCACCGCCTTCTTCTGGGGTTCGCTGGTCCGGGTCGCTCTGCTGCACCACGTGACGTGGTCGATCAACTCGATCTGCCACGCGGTCGGGAAGCGGCCCTTCAAGTCCCGCGACCGGTCCGGGAACGTGTGGTGGCTGGCGGTCCTCTCGTGCGGCGAGTCCTGGCACAACCTGCACCACGCGGACCCGACGAGTGCCCGGCACGGGGTGATGAGGGGACAGATCGATTCCAGCGCCCGGCTGATCCGCTGGTTCGAGAAGCTGGGCTGGGCGCACGACGTCCGGTGGCCCGACGCCTCGCGTATCGCCTCCCGGCGCAAGCCCCCGGCCGCCGACCCTGCATGATTGACGACGTGGCGACCGACGGAAGCACAAGCGGCGAGAAGAGCATGCCTGCCCCCACCCGAAGGGCCCGGCGGGTCCGGATGACGGGCAAGGAGCGCCGCGAGCAACTCCTGGACATCGGCCGCGCCCTGTTCGCCGACAAGGGCTTCGAGGGCACCTCGGTGGAGGAGATCGCGGCGCGCGCCGGGGTCTCCAAGCCCGTGGTGTACGAGCACTTCGGCGGCAAGGAGGGCCTGTACGCCGTCGTGGTCGACCGTGAGATGCGCCAGCTGCTGGACCTGGTGACGGGTGCGCTCACGGCGGGCCATCCGCGCGAACTGCTGGAACAGGCGGCGTTCGCGCTGCTGGACTACATCGAGACGTATACGGACGGTTTCCGGATCCTGGTCCGTGACTCCCCGGTCGCGCAGTCCACCGGCACCTTCGCGTCGCTGATCAGCGACATCGCGACACAGGTCGAGGACATCCTGGGCCTGGAGTTCAAGGCCCGGGGCTTCGACCCCAAGCTGGCCCCGCTGTACGCGCAGGCCCTGGTCGGGATGGTGGCGCTGACCGGGCAGTGGTGGCTGGACGTGCGGAAGCCGAAGAAGGCCGAGGTCGCGGCCCATCTGGTGAATCTGGCGTGGCACGGGCTGGAGAACCTGGAGTCGAAGCCGCGGCTGATAGGCCACCGGAAGAACTGACGTCGCCACGGTGCGCACGTGATCACTCGTTGTGATGACCTGGTCGCGAGACGGACCCTGCTGTGGTGGTGCAGGACCAGGATCCCCGCCGGAACTCAAAGCTCGCCGCGAGATGACCGTGGTCCTCGACCGGCGCAACGCCCCGGAGCCCGATGTCTGCGTCGTCCGGGCGGAAGCGGTCACCCGGCCGTGCGGGTCACCGCGAAGACGCGGCGGAACGGGAACACCGTCCCGTGCGGGCCGGTCGGGTAGGCGGTGCGGAGCAGGTCGCGGTATTCGGTGACGAAGGCGTCGCGGGCGTCCGGGTCGTCGTCGAGGGCGTCGAGGAGCGGGCGCAGGCCGGTGCCCCTGACCCAGTCGAGGACGGGGTCCTCCCCCTGGAGCAGGTGCAGGTAGGTGGTCTCCCAGACGTCGACGGTGCGGCCGGGTGCGGTGAGCTGCTCCAGGTAGCCGGCGGGTGTGTGTACGGCGCCGTCGTGGCGCAGGACGCCGCCGAGGCGGTCACGCCAGCGCGGGGATCCGGCGAGTTCCCGCATGAGGGTGTGGCTGGGGGCGTCGAAGTTGCCGGGGACCTGGAAGGCGAGGGTGCCCCCCGGGGCGAGGGCGGCCAGCCAGTGGGGGAAGCGTGCGGTGTGGCCGGGGACCCATTGGAGCAGGGCGTTGGAGACGATGAGGTCGTACGTCTCGGTGGGAGTCCAGGTGGCGGCGTCAGCCTCGGCGAAGTCGAGGAGGGGTCCCGCGTGGGCGCGGGCGCGTTCGAGCATCCGGCGGGAGCTGTCGTAGCCGGTGATGCGTGCGCCGGGCCAGCGGTCGCCGAGGAGCGTGGTGACGTTGCCCGCACCGCAGCCGAGGTCGGCGATCCTGGGTGCGGGTTCGTGCGGCAGGGACCCGATGCGGCCCAGGAGGTCGAGGAAGGGGCGGGTCCGATGGTCCGCGTGGCGGAGGTATTGGCGGGGGTCCCAGGTGGGTGTTGTCATACGGTCAGGATCACCGGCCCAGTCTCTTGATGTCAAGACACTTGAATTCAAGAGACTTCATGTCGAGGGACCCTCTACACTGATCGACATGGAGGACGAGGTCGACCGACTGGTCGCTGCATGGCGCCGCGAGCGCCCTGACCTCGACGTGGAACCACTCGAGGTCCTGAGCCGTGTCTCCCGCCTGGCCCGCCACCTGGACCGGGCCCGCAGGATCGCCTTCGCCGAGCACGAGCTGGAGCCCTGGGAATTCGACGTCCTGACGTCCCTGCGCCGCGCCGGCGACCCGTACCAGCTCTCCCCCGGCCAGCTCCTCACCCAGACACTGGTCACCTCGGGCACGATGACGAACCGCATCGACCGGCTCACCAAGAAGAACCTCGTGGAGCGGCTGCCCGACCCGAGCGACCGCCGCGGCGTCCTGGTCCGGCTGACCGCCCTGGGCCGCGACAAGGCCGACCAGTCGCTGGCCGGGCTGCTCGACCAGGAACGCGCCATTCTGGTCGAGCTCTCCCGTGAACAGCAGTCCGATCTGGCCGGGTTGCTACGCCGGTTGACCGCCCCGTTCGACAACGTCCCCGGTTAGGGCCTGTGTCGGGTTCCGGGCCTGGCTCCCGGAACCCGACACGGGCCCCAGCGCGGCCGGGCCCACTCCGGCCCGCCGGGCCAGCGCCACCGCCGCCAGGGTCGAGTGCACGCCCAGCTTCCCCAACACGTTCTGCATATGGGTACGCACCGTGTGCGGGGACAGGAAGAGCCGCTCCGCGACCGCCTTCCGGCCCAGGCCCGCCACCATGCAACGCAGCACCTCTCGCTCGCGCGGCGTCAGCGACTCGACGAGCTGCTCGCTCTCGGTACGGTGCTTGCGGGCCGCGGTCAGCTCCCGGAGGACCCCGGTCAGCAGGGCGGCCGGCAGATGCGTCTCGTCACGCAGCACGCCCCGTATGACCGTCAGCAGCCGCTGCAGCGAGCAGTCCTTGGCGACCCAGCCCGACGCCCCGGCCTGCAGCGCGGTCGCCGCCCGGCGCGGGTCGTCCTTCTCGGCGAGCACCACCGTGCGCAGGTCCTGGTGGCCCGCGCGCACCCCGGCCACCAGCGAGATGCCGTCCACCGGAGCGCCGTCGGCCGCGCCGTCCGGCGCACCGCGCTGAGCGGGAACGCTCCGGACGGCGCCCGGGGCGAGGATGCCCAGTTCGGCGTCGACCAGCATCACGTCGTAGCGGCGCCCCTCGGCGGTCGCGCGCTCCAGACACCGCAGCGCGGCGGGGCCGCTGCCCGCCGCGGACACGTCGACGTCCGGCTCGGCGGCGAGAGCCGCGGCGAGGGACTCGGCAAAGATGCGGTGATCGTCGACCACCAGAACCCGGATACGAGCCACAGACACCCCCATGCTGTGTGAGCTCCTGGGGCGCCCCGTTCATGGCCGGCCCCGACGAGGATGGACCGCGGCGGACCCGACACCCGGAACACTCAGGTGAGCCGCCGGCACACGGCCGCCGCCGTGTGCCCGCCGCCACCCGCTCCGGGTGTCGCATCCGACTGTCTCGTCCCCTGATACGGCACCGGCCCCCACCGGTGCTGAGCATCAGCGTACGGCGGGCGGTGTGCGCCGGAAGGCGATTCGCGGAACTGACCACCCAAGGTGTTTAGGGTGTTGTTCATGTTCCGCCTTGAGACCGAAGTGGACAAGGAACGTCGTATTCTGCTGGGCCGTCGGCTGCACGACGACAACTGGGAGGCGTCGCCGGAGCTGCGCTCCCTGCATTCCACATCCGCCGAGCACGAAGTCCCGCTGGAGGTATGGCTCCTGGACGACGGCGGAGAGCTGGCCGGCGGACTGAGCGGGCGGACGTGGGCGTACTGGCTCCATGTGGACCTGCTCTGGGTGGACACCACCCACCGCGGCCTCGGCCTCGGCGCGCGGCTGCTCGCCGAGGCCGAACGCCTCGCGCACGACGACCGGGCCTGTACCCGCTCCCGGCTGGAGACCTGGGGGTTCCAGGCCCCGGACTTCTACCGGAAGCAGGGGTACGAGGTGGTCGGCGAGGTGGCGGACTACCCGCCGGGCGTCGCGGAGTTCATCCTGGTCAAGCAGTTGGAACGACCCGCCGGGCCCCCGCCGAGGGGACCGCGGGGAAGATTCCTGGGGCGGCGTGTCCGGCGGAGGTGAAGGCCTCCGCGACGGCCTTGGCGACGGTGTCGGCCATCGCTTCCTCCACCAGCACGATCGCCGAGCCGCCGAAGCCGCCCCCGGTCATCCTGGCCCCGAGTGCCCCGGCACTGTTCGCCGTGGCGACCACGAGGTCCAGCTCCGGGCACGAGACCCGCAGGTCGTCGCGGAGCGAGAGGTGCCCCTGGTTGAGGACCGGACCCGCCGCGCGCACCTCGCCCCCGTCGAGCAGCGAGATGATCTGCTCCACGCGGTGGTTGTCGCTCACCACATGGCGGACGTAGCGGACGACCGACTCGTCCTCGCCGGCCGCCACGAGGGTTTCGAGTGCGGCGTCCAGGCCCTCGTACGGAAGGTCGCGGAGGGTGGGGATGCCGAGCGCCCGGGCGCCCGCCTCGCAGCCCGCCCGGCGCTCCGCGTACGCGCCGTCGCCCAGGGCGTGCTTGACCCGGGTGTCGACGACGAGCAGCTGGAGCCCGTGCGAGGCCAGGTCGAAGGGGACCTGGCGCTGGGTGAGGTCGCGGGTGTCGAGGTACAGCGCATGTCCCTCGGTGCAGCACGCGGAGGCCATCTGGTCCATGACGCCGCAGGGCACGCCGACGAAGGCGTTCTCGGCGCGCTGGCCGAGCACGGCGATCTCCGGGCCGCTCAGGCCCAGTGCGAAGAGGTCGTTCAGGGCGAGCGCGGTGACGACTTCGAGGGCGGCCGACGAGGAGAGTCCGGCGCCCACCGGCACGGTGGAGGTGAGCTGGATGTCCGCGCCGGTCACAGGGTGGCCGGCCTCGCGGAGCGCCCAGACGACGCCGGCCGGGTAGGCGGCCCAGCCGTGCCCGGAGTGCGGGACGAGCTCGTCGACGCGCAGGGAGACGACGCCACCCGGTACGTCGGTGGAGTGCAGGCGCAGCTGTCCGTCGGTACGTCGGGCGACGGCCGCGCGGGCGTGGTGCGGGAGGGCGAGCGGCATGACGAAGCCGTCGTTGAAGTCGGTGTACTCACCGATCAGGTTCACTCGTCCGGGTGCTGCCCAGATCCCCTCGGGGGCGGTCCCGTAGAGCTCGGTGAACGAGGCGGTCAGGTCGGCGTTGTCGGTCATGGTGCGGTGGACTCCTCACGGCGGGCGAACGCCCAGGCGTCGGCGACGATGGCGGCGAGGTCGGCTCGGGACGGCTGCCAGCCGAGCCGTTCCCTGGCGGTGGCGGCGGAGGCGACGAGGACGGCCGGGTCTCCCCCGCGCCGGGGGGCGGCGGTCTCGGGGACCGGGTGGCCGGTGACCTGGCGGACGGTCTCGATGACCTCGCGTACGGAGAAGCCGTTGCCGTTGCCGAGGTTGCAGATGAGGTGTTCACCGGCGGTGGCCGCCTCCAGGGCCAGCAGGTGGGCCTCGGCGAGGTCGGCGACGTGGATGTAGTCGCGTACGCAGGTGCCGTCCGGTGTCGGGTAGTCGTCGCCGTAGACGGAGATCGACTCGCGCTGCCCGAGGGCGACCTGGAGGACGAGCGGGATGAGGTGGGACTCGGGGCTGTGGCGCTCGCCGCAGCTGCCGTAGGCGCCCGCGACGTTGAAGTAGCGCAGGGAGACGGCGGCCAGGCCGTGGGCGGTCGCCTCACCGCTGATCATGTGGTCGACGGCGAGCTTGGAGGCGCCGTACGGGCTGGTCGGCGCGGTGGGGTCGGTCTCCGTGATGGGACTGGAGACCGGTTCGCCGTAGGTCGCCGCGGTGGAGGAGAAGACGAGGGTGCGCACCCCCGCGTCGCGCATGGCGGCGAGGAGGGCGGTGGTGCCGCCGACGTTGTTGACCCAGTACTTCTCGGGGTCGGCGACGGACTCACCGACCTGGGAGTACGCGGCGAAGTGGAGCACCCCGTCGTAGGAGGCGTCCAGCCACTCGGCGGCGTCCTGGATGCGGCCCTCGATGAACTCGGCGCCCGCGGGGACGCCTTCGCGGAAGCCGGTCGACAGGTCGTCGAGGACGGTCACGGTGTGACCGGCCTCCAGCAGGTGTGCGGCGACGACACTGCCGACGTATCCCGCGCCGCCCGTCACCAGGTACTTCTTGCCGGTGTTGCTCACTCGCTCGCTACCTCTCGCAGTCGCTGGGCCGCGGCCTCCGGCGGCACGTCGTTGATGAACGCGCCCATGCCGGACTCGGAGCCCGCGAGGAACTTCAACTTGCCGGTGGTCCGCCTGATGGTGAAGAGCTCCAGGTGCAACCCGAACTCCTCACGGCCTGGGCCCCGGAAGGGGGCCTGGTGCCAGGCGGAGATGTACGGGGTCGGCGGCTCGCCGGGGCCGAAGATCCGGTCGAATCGCCTCAAGAGTTCCAGATAGATCTGTGGGAACTCTGTGCGGGCGCCCTCGTCGAGCTCGCGCAGGTCGGGGACGCGGCGGCGCGGGTGGAGGTGGACCTCGTAGGGCCAGTGCGCGGCGTACGGCACGAAGGCGACCCAGTGTTCACCCTCCAGGACGACGCGTTCGCCGTCGGCGAGCTCGCGGTCGACCACGTCGTCAAAGAGGTTGCGGCCGGTCTCGGCACGGTGGGTCCCCGCCGAGCGCATCATCAGCTCGGTGCGCGGGGTGACGAAGGGGTAGCCGTAGATCTGGCCGTGCGGGTGGCCGAGGGTGACGCCGATCTCGGCTCCCCGGTTCTCGAAGCAGAACACCTGGGCGACCTGCGGGAGCTCGGCGAGGTCGGCCGTGCGGTCGGTCCAGGCCTCCAGGACCAGGGCGGCCTGGTCCTCGGTGAGGCCGGCGAAGGACACGTCGTGGTCGGAGGTGAAGCAGACGACCTCGCAGCGGCCGGAGTCACCGGCGAGTGAGGGGAAGCGGTTCTCGAAGACGGCGACGTCGTAGCCGGTGTCGGGGATCTCGCTGAGCCGGCCCTCCCGCGAGGGGCAGAGGGGGCACTCGTCGGCCGGCGGGTGGTACGTACGCCCCTGCCGGTGCGAGGCAATGGCCACCGAGTCACCGAGCAGCGGGTCGTGGCGGATCTCCGAGGACGTCGAGACGGCGTCCAGCGGCCGCAGGTCGACCGCGTCGCGGACGGTGTCGTCCGCGGAGTCGTAGTAGATCAGCTCACGGCCGTCGGCGAGGGTCGTAACCGTCTTCTTCACCAGGCTCCTCCATGTAACGCCCTCTAAACAGAACCGCACATAACTAATCACAACCCAACAGGTGCGTCAATGCCGTCAGGTTCTGTGACCACCCTGTGCAGACGAGCGACAGGATCGGGGCATTTCAGCCTCGCACGATCACGATCGAACAAAGAACGTCATGCGAACTGTTCATTTTCTGAACACAAAGGCGTAGGTTCCGACGGGTTCAGTTCGCGCAACGAAGCGAGTACCCCCCATGCACTATCTGGCTGAAGGGCTCCGGCTCCCCACCAACGGGCTCGATTACACAATCCTGGCGATCTACTTCGTCGTGGTGCTCGGCATCGGCTTCGCCGCCCGGGCCAGCGTGAAGACAAGCCTCGACTTCTTCCTCTCCGGACGGTCGCTGCCCGCCTGGGTGACCGGTCTGGCCTTCGTCGCGGCGAATCTCGGGGCGACCGAGATCCTCGGCATGGCGGCGACCGGCGCCCAGTACGGCGTCGCGGTCGTCCACTGGTACTGGATCGGCGCCATCCCCGCCATGGTCTTCCTCGGCCTGGTGATGATGCCCTTCTACTACCGCTCGAAGGTCCGCTCCGTACCGGAGTTCCTGCTCCAGCGCTTCGACAAGTCCGCGCACCTGCTGAGCTCCGTGCTCTTCGCGTTCGCGGCGATCCTGATCGCGGGGGTGAACCTCTACGCCCTGTCGATCGTCGTGGAGGCGCTGCTCGGCTGGCCGCAGTGGGTCGCGATCGTCGTCGCGGGGCTCTTCGTCCTCGTCTACATCACCATCGGCGGCCTCTCCTCGGCGATCTACAACGAGGTGCTGCAGTTCTTCGTCATCCTCGCCGCACTGATCCCGCTGACCCTGCTGGGCCTCAAGCGCGTCGGCGGCTGGGACGGGCTGAGCGGCTCGCTGGAGAAGCAGCACGGCACGGACTTCATGTCCGCCTGGGGCGGCACCGGCATCGGTGACGCCAACCCGCTCGGCGCCAACTGGCTGACGATCATCCTCGGCCTCGGCTTCGTGCTGTCCTTCGGCTACTGGACCACCAACTTCGCCGAGGTGCAGCGCGCACTGTCCGCGAAGAACCTCTCGGCGGCCAAGCGCACCCCGCTCATCGCCGCCTTCCCGAAGATATTCATCGTCTTCGCGGTGATGATCCCGGGCCTGGTCGCCGCCGTCGTCGTCCCGAAGATCGGCACACCCGGCTCGGACCTCACGTACAACGACGCCATCCCGCTGCTGATGCAGGAGCTCCTGCCCAACGGAGTCCTCGGCATCGCGGTGACCGGCCTGCTGGCCGCGTTCATGGCCGGCATGGCCGCCAACGTGTCCTCGTTCAACACGGTGTTCACCACGGACATCTGGCAGCGGTACGTGAAGAAGGACCAGCCCGACGCGTACTACCTGCGCTTCGGCCGGCTGATCACCGCGGTGGGTGTGCTCGCGTCGATCGGCACGGCGTTCATCGCGGCCAGTTTCTCCAACATCATGACGTACCTGCAGACGCTGTTCTCGTTCTTCAACGTCCCGATGTTCGTCGTCTTCATCATCGGCATGTTCTGGAAGCGCGCCTCGATGAAGTCCGGTGTCTGGGGCCTCGTCGCGGGCACCACGGCCGCGATGGTGAACTACTTCGTCATCTACAAGCAGGGGATCATCGACATCCCGTCCGACCAGGGCGCCAACTTCGTGTCCGCCATCGTCGGATTCGTCGCCGGTGCGGTCGTCATGGTCGCCGTCACCCTCTTCACCGCCCCCAAGCCGGAGGCCGAACTGGCCGGTCTGGTCTACGGGACGGAGTCCCCGGACGCCGACGAGGTGCCGGACGAGGGCGACGGCGCCTGGTACCGCAAGCCCGCTCTGCTCGGCTGGGGCGCCATCGTCCTCGCCACCCTGTGCTACCTGCCCTACTCGCTCTGATCGGAGGCACTCACCATGTCCGACCTGCACAAGGAAGTCTCCGAACTGGAGCGCAAGTCCGCGACCGCGGCCCGGCTCTTCGACATCCGGCGGATCATCGGCGGTCTCTTCGTGGTCTACGGAGTGATCGTCACCATCGCCGGCATCAACCCGTCCGACGCCGACCTGGAGAAGGCCGAGGGCGTCCACATCAATCTGTGGACGGGCCTGGCCATGCTGGCGCTCGGCCTCTTCTTCCTGATCTGGATGAAACTCCGCCCGGCCCAGGCGCCCGACCCGGCGCCCGACGAAGCCCCGAGCGCGCCGGAGAGCTGACCGGTACGCCGCGGGGGCCGGACCGTCACGCGATCACGCGAGGCCGTCCGGCCCCCGCCGCGTTCCCGACGCGGCCCGGTCGAGCAGTCCCGTACGGGCCGCCAGTGCGGCGGCCTCCAGCCGGGAGCCCACGCCGAGCTTCATCAGCACCCGCTGCACATGCGTGCGGGCGGTGCTCGGCGCGATCGCCATACCGGCCGCGATCAGCCTGGTGTCCTCACCCTCGGCGACCCGCACCAGCACCTCGACCTCGCGCGGGGTCAGCATCCGCAGCAGCCGCTGCCCCTCGTCGTCCGGCTGGACCGCCGGATGCAGCATCTCGGCGAAGGCGCCCCTCAACAGCTGCGGAGAGACGGCGGCCTCTCCCGCGCGGGCCTTGATCATGGCCCGCTCGACACCCTCGATGCGTTCGTCGTGGCGGACGTAACCGGCGGCACCGGCGGCGAAGGCCGCGGCGATCCCTCGTGGACTCGGTACAGGACCGAGCACCACCACGGCGATCTGCGGGCGCTCCCGTCCGATCCGCACGATCGGGTCGAACGCCCCGGGTTCGGCGGGCGCCGCCGTGCCGAACAGGCAGACCTCCGGCGCCCTGCTGACCACCAGTTCCGCGGCCCCGGACGTCGGCGCGGCTGCCGCGAGCACGCGGTGCCCCCGCAGTTTCAGCGCCGAGGCGAGTGCCTCGGCGAGCAGACGGTGGTCATCGACCACCATGAGCCGCACGCCCATCGACATAGCCCCCATGTGTGCAGCGCCCCGTCCGCTGCGTAACCCTGACCAGGCCCCCGGCCCCTCTGCCCCGGCAAGTTACACGCTTGTTCGACGCTGCGCGCCCCCTACTGGTCAGAAGCCCCCCAGAATGCCGAATTCTGCGTCATATTGGGCCACTTACCCGTCGGAAAACGATCGGCCCTGCCGGTTAGATGATCAACCGGCAGGGCCGTGGGTACGTGCGTCGTCGTCGGACGGTGCTGTCGGACCCGTGCTGTCAGACGGTGCTGTCAGACGGTGGTGAAGGACACCACGAGGTACTGCTTGTCGTCCAGCGAGTTGGACGGGTCCCTGGGCTCACTGACCATCTTCTCGGAGATGAACAGCCGCCCCTTCTCGTAGATGAACTCGGCGTAGTCGAAGGAGAAGCTGGTCTCCGCGTCGCGGATCGCCTCGTCGTCCGGGTTGACCATCAGGACGGTCTCCTCGAAGGTGGAGCCGTCGATGGAGACGACCTGGCCGCCCTTGTCGTACGGGGGCTGCTTGTACGCGATGACGTTGGAACCGTCCATGCGCAGCGGGGTCAGCGTGTAGTCGTCGCCCGCGTCCGCCCTGCCCCCGACGAGCTTGCCGGTGGTGAGGTCGAAGGCGACGATCTCGTTGGTGTCGCCGAACTCACCACCGCCGTCGTGCTCCTCGGTCGGCACGTAGAGCTTGTTGTTGCCGACGGCCAGGGAGCCGCACTGCTCGACCTCCGTGGAGCCGCAGTCCCCGGCGTACTTGTCCGCGTCCGCCGAGATCCGGACGATGAGCTTGCCGGTGGCCGCGTCGATGGAGAAGAAGTCCGAGATGCTGCTGCCGTCGCCGGCGGTGTCACCGACGTCCGCCGCGACCACGAGCGGCTTGGTGGAGACGATGCTCGCGTACTCGACGCCGGGCGGCATGTCGTACGACGAGAGCGGCGCGCCGGTGCTCGGGTTCAGCGCCTGGATGGTGAGCTGCCGGTTGTCGTAGGTGCCGCACTTGCGGACCACGGCGAGGGCGTCGCCGCCGCCGTAACCCATGTCGTAGCAGTTGTTGGCGTCGGCCTTCGGCTTCCAGAGCTCGGCGCCGTTCGCGAGGTTGAAGGCCGCACCGCCGCTGGTCCCGCCCGCGGCGACCGTCGTACCGCTGAGCGTGACCTCGCCGAACCTGATGGGCTCGTCGCCGCTGGCGGCGGAGGTGACGGACTTGCTCCACATGAGCTTGCCGGTGGCCAGGTCGAGCGCGCCGATCTGGGTGCAGGAGGGGTACTTGTCCTCCGCGCTCGGCTTGCCGTCCTGGAAGGCGATGGCGGTCTTGTAGTCCTTGCTCATGTGCCGGGACGCGGCGCAGAGCTGGCCCGTCAGCGGGACCGACCAGAGCTTGGTGCCCTTGGCGAGGTCATAGCCCACGATCTCGTACACGCCGGTCTTCACGTACGCCTTGTCCGTGACCCAGGAGCCGTGGACCGTCGTGGTGTCGGTGACCTTGGGGTGCGGAAGCTGGAAGCCGACCTTGGACTTGGTGTCGGCCGGGGCCTTCTCGGTGCCGCC
This sequence comes from Streptomyces sp. NPDC002793, assembly GCF_040295485.1. Classification (NCBI taxonomy): domain Bacteria; kingdom Bacillati; phylum Actinomycetota; class Actinomycetes; order Kitasatosporales; family Streptomycetaceae; genus Streptomyces; species Streptomyces sp. NPDC002793. Next base: position 159,441 of record NZ_JBEOVL010000001.1, read on the forward strand.
GTCCAGGCCCGCGCCCTCGCCGCCCTTGGCTTCGCCGCCGGTTCCTGCCGAGGACGCCTCGCCCTGCTTGCCCTTCTCGTCGCTGCCGCTGGAGGCGTAGAAGATGCCGCCGCCGACGATCAGCACCACGGCGACGGCCGCGGCGACGATGATCTGCATCTGGGTGGTGAACTTCTTGCCGCCGCCCTGCTGCGGGCCGGGGTACTGCGGCTGCATCGGGGCGGTCGGGTAGCCGTACCCCTGCTGCGGAGCCATGCCGGGCCCACCGGGGGGCGGAGCCTGCGGGAAGCCGTAGCCGGGCTGGGTCGGAGGCTGCTGCCCCTGCGGGAAGCCGTAGCCGGGCTGGGTCGGAGGCTGCCCGGGAGGCGGCGCCTGCGGATAGCCGTACGCCGGGTTCTGCGGCGGCTGCCCGGGCGGAGCCGCCTGCGGGGCGCCGTAGCCGCCGGGGGGCGGCGGGGTGGGCGGGCTGCCGTAGCCGCCAGGGGGCGGCGGGATGGGCGATGCGGCCGGGGGCTGCTTGCCGAGCGGGTCGGCGGGCGGCGGGGTGGGCGCGCCGAATCCGCCGGGCGGCGGGTCCTGCGGGGCGCCGAATCCGCCCTGGGGCGGTCCGTCGTTCGGCTGAGTCATGGCGTGCGTACCTCTGCGGGGTCTGAGGAGAAGGGGTGGCGGTTGCCGTCGTCGGCCGTCACTTGCCGAAGGCCATCATGGTCGTCTGCTCTTTCTCTGCTTCGTCGTTGGTCGCGCTGACGCGGTCGCTGACGACGAAGGAACGGCCGCCCTCGTAGGCGACCACGGACGAGAAGAAGTTCTCGATCCCGGTCGTCGAGTCCGGGTGCTGCAGCACCACCTTCGGCGCGCCTCCGGTGGGTGCGATCGTCGCGATCGCCCCGCCCTTGTCGTACGAGGGCTCCAGGTAGACCAGGACGTTGCCGCCCTCCATGCGGAGCGGCTTCATGGTGCGCTCGGCGGGGGCCGCGGCCTTCCACTTCGACTTGCCCGTGTTCAGGTCGAACGCGATGACCTTGTTGGTGCGGGCGCTGCCGCTGGTGTCGTCCTCGGTCATCATGTAGAAGGTGTTGGCGTCGGCGGCGACGCCGGTGCAGCCTTCGAGCTTCGCGCCGAAGATCGAGAAGTCGCCTCCGCAGTCGACGGCGGGGCTGTCCCCCTTGTCACTGACCAGCTGGGAACGGAGCGTGCCGTTCTCCTTGAGCGCGAGGATGCCCCACTTCTTCTCGTCCCGCTGGGTCAGCGAGACGACGAGGGGGCTCACCGAGTAGACCTTGTCGATCTCCCAGCCGCGCTTGGGCTCGTACGTCCACTTGGCCTTCCCGGTGACCGGGTCGACCTCCTGGATCTGGTGCTGCGGGTTGTTCACGTCGTCGGTGCGGCAGCTGGTCGCAGCGATCAGCTTGGGGCCGCCGGCGAAGGCGAAGGGCTGGCAGTCCCCGGCGGGCTTGCCGAACAGCTCCTTCCCGTCGCTGACCCGGTAGGCGTTGGAGTTGCTCGTACGTCCGACGGTGACCGTGTCACCGCTGATCGCCAGACCGATGTCGGACAGCATGTCCCAGGTGCCGTTCTTCTTGACCGACTTCTTCCATCCGGCCTTGCCGGTGTTGAGGTCGATCATCTGCAGCACGGAACAGTTGGCCTTGTCCGTGGTGCCGTCCTTGACGCCGATGACGATCTTGCCGTCGGCGGTGGCCGATCCGGGAGCGGCGCACAGGTCGGCGGGCAGCGGAAGGGTCCACTTCGGCTTGCCGTCGGTCACCGAGTGACCGACGACCGAGCGGTACATGCCCTTGACGAGCGTGTCCCCGACGATCCACGGGCCTTCGACGTCCGCGCCGTTGCGCGGCAGGTCGATGTCGTTCTTCGTCAGCCAGAGGACCTTCGCCTCGCCCGCCTTGCGCCCGGCGTTCAGGTCGTCGTTCGCCTCACGGCCGTCACCCTTGCCGTCGCCCTGGTCGACGGTGGGCGAGGCGGCCGGGTCCGGGGCGCCGCTGGTTACCTTGGCGACGGGCTTCTTCTCCTCGCCGTCACCGCTCGTGGCGAAGAAGACGCCCCCGCCGACGACGAGGAGCACGGCGACCGCCGCACCGATGACGGCGGCGGGCTTGCCCTTGAAGGAGCTGCCGCCGGAACCGCCGCCGGGCGCGGGCGCGCCGGGGTACTGCTGCTGCGGATAGCCGTAACCGGGCTGCTGGCCGTACGGGCCGGGCTGCTGGGCGTACGGCCCGGAGGGGGCGCCGTACGGGCCGGGCTGCTGGCCGTACGGGCCGGGTGCCGCCTGACCCGGGGCCTGACCGGGTGCCTGGGGATAGGCGTAGCCGGGCTGCGTGCCGGGGTTCTGCGGATAGCCGTACCCCGGCTGCGTGGGGGGCTGCGGCTGCGGGGACCCGGGCGGAACCTGCGGTGGTGCGGCGGGTGGTGACTGCGGCTGGGGCGGCTGAGGAGTGCCGTGCGGTTCCTGCGGAGCCCCGAAGCCCCCCTGCGGCGGTTGCTGGTCGGGCGGCTGGGTCATCAGCACGTCCCCCTTCGTGCGGTCCGGTGCCCGGTCCGGTCTCCCCCGCGATTCCGCTGGGCTCAGAGGCCAGGTGTGAGAAGTCTCTGAATTCCCCCCGGAAAGGAGCGAATCGGGCATGGGTTCCGCGGCGGTACGACAGTCGAGCGGGGCTTCTTTGTACCACCCGCGGGACCCGGGACACCGGCTCGGTCCACCCCCTGTTCCCAAGGGAGAACCGGCCCGTGATGCCGTCGTTACGCGACCGGGGCGGGCCTGCGGGAGCCCCTCTTCCCGACGCTCCGTCAACTGCGTGCATGCCGAGTGGGTTTGGTGAACACCCGGCGCCCTGGGCCCCTATTCGCCGAAGACCAGAACGGCGGTCGCCGCCTTCTCCTCCTCGTCCTGGTCGGCGCTGATCCGCTGCGGAAGCAGGAAGGTGCGGCCGTCCTGGTGGGCGGCCTTCGCCTGGAAGAGCGAGATCTCGGTGTCGGTCGCCGACGCCGGGTGTTTCAGCAGGGTCGTGTACGCCCCGGTGGACGGCTCCAGCGTGCCGGTCTCCCCCTGCTTCCGGTACGCGGCCTCCACGTGGACCAGCACCTTCCCGCCCTCCATGCGAAGCGGGAACGCCAGCCGGCCGGACGGGGCGGGCGCCCTCCACAGTGAGGCACCGGTGTCCAGGTCGAACGCGACGACCTCGTTGTCCAAGGACTTCGCACCGGGAACGGGCAGGGTCGAGAGGTAGAGCCTCTCCGCGTCGGCCGTGACCCCCGCGCAGCCGTCCAGGTTGCTACCGGTCGCGACGGACTCCTCTCCGCACCGGACGCCGTAGTCCTCCTCACCGCTCGCCAGTTGGGAGCGGTAGGTCCCGTCGTCGTTCAGGACGACGACGGCCCACTTCTCCGGCTGTTTGACCGAGACGACGAGCGGACCGGTGGAGTAGACGTGCGCGACCGTCCAGCCCGGCTTCAGTTCGTAGGTCCACTTCGGTGCCCCGGTGACCGGGTCGACCTCCTGGATCTGCTGGCGGTCGGGGTCGGCGGGCTCCGCCTGGCAGCTGACGGCCGCGATCATCCGGGCGCCGCCGGTGAAGGCGAACGGCTGGCATACGCCTTCACGCTTGCCGAACAGCTCCTTCCCGTCGCTGACCCGGTAGGCGGTGGAGGCGGTGTCACGCCCGAAGGTGACCGTGTCCCCGCTGATCGACATGGCGACGTGCGAGAGGCCGTCCTGCATGTCGGACCGGTCGACCGTCTTCTTCCAGCCCGCTGTGCCGGTGCGCAGGTCGATCATCTGCAGGACGGAGCAGTCCGCCTCCGACTCCGAGACGTTGTCCTCGACGGCCACGACGATCTTGCCGTCCGCCGTGGGGGCGGTGGGTGAGGCGCAGAGGTCCGTGGGCAGCCGCAGGCTCCACTTCTCCGTCCCGTCGGCCACCGCGTAGCCGGTCAGCTTGCGGTACATCCCCTTGGCGACGACGTCCCCGGCGAACCAGGGTCCGTGCGTCTCCTCGCCGTACTGCGGGAGGTCGACCCCGTTCTCCGCCAGCCATGCCACCTTCGCCTCGCCCGGCTTGCGCCCCGCGTTGAGCTCGTCGGCGGTCGGCCGGGCGACGGCCTCGTCCTTGCCGTCCCCTGATGAGCCGCCCGGCCCCGTGGTGACGGCGTCCGGCCCGGCGACGGGCTCCCGCTCCCCGTCGCCGGAGGTGGCCAGCCATATGCCGCCACCGGCCAGGAGCAGCAAGGCGATCGCGGCGCCGATGACCTTGCCGGTCCGGCCCTTGAAGCGGCCGCCGCCACCGGACCCGCCGGGTGGCGGTGCGGTGACGGTGGGCGGCTGCGGCGGGTAGCCGTGGCCCGGCTGCGGGCCGCCGTACGGTCCGGGCTGCCGCGGGGAGGGCTGGGCGTACGGCCCCGGCTGCTGGGGCGGGTATCCGTATCCGGGCGGCGGAGCCCCCGGCGAAGGCGGAGGATTCCCTTGGCGCGCGGGGTCGTACGGCGCCCCGAAGACGCCCTGCGGCGGTTGCGGGCCGGAAGGCTGAGTCATCGGCGGAGTCCCCCTCGTACGGTTGTTGCCCCGCGGGGTCGCGCCGACCCGGGCGGGCCTACTTTCTACCACCCGGGGTCGGTGCCGACGGTCTTCAGGCCTGCTCAGGCCTCCTCGGCCAGCTCCAGCCAGCGCATCTCCAAGACGTCCCGCTCGGCCACGAGTTCGCGCAGCTCGGCGTCGAGTCGGGCGACCTTCTCGAAGTCGGTGGCGTTGTCGGCGATCTGCGCGTGCAGCGTGGTCTCCCGCGTCGACATCTTGTCGAGCTGGCGCTCCACCTTCTGGAGCTCCTTCTTCGCGGCGCGCGCGGCCTGCGGCGAGACCGTCTCGGCCGGTGCCGCCTTCGGCGCCGAGGACCCGGCGACGGAGGCGGGCGTGGCCGTCTCCTCCATGCGCTGCCTGCGCTCGATGTACTCGTCGATGCCGCGCGGCAGCATCCGCAGCGCCTGGTCGCCGAGGAGCGCCATCACCCGGTCCGTGGTCCGCTCGACGAAGAACCGGTCGTGGGAGATCACGATCATCGAGCCGGGCCAGCCGTCGAGGAGGTCCTCCAGCTGGGTCAGGGTCTCGATGTCCAGGTCGTTGGTGGGCTCGTCGAGGAAGAGGACGTTCGGCTCGTCCATCAGCAGGCGCAGGATCTGCAGCCGTCGCCGCTCGCCACCGGACAGGTCACCGACCGGCGTCCACTGCTTCTCCTTGGCGAAGCCGAACTGCTCGCAGAGCTGGCCGGCCGTCATCTCGCGGCCCTTGCCGAGGTCGACCCGGTCGCGCACCTGCTGCACGGCTTCGAGCACCCGGAGGTTCGGGTTGAGCTCCGCGACCTCCTGGGAGAGGTAGGCGAGTCGCACCGTCTTGCCGACGACGATCTTCCCTGCGGCGGGCTGTACGTCGCCCTGGCTGCGGCACGCCTCGGTGAGCGCCCGCAGCAGTGAGGTCTTGCCCGCGCCGTTGACGCCGACCAGGCCGATGCGGTCACCGGGGCCGAGCTGCCACGTGAGGTGGGTGAGCAGGGTCTTGGGCCCGGCCTGGACGGTCACGTCCTCCAGGTCGAAGACGGTCTTGCCGAGCCGGGCGTTGGCGAACTTCATCAGCTCGCTGGTGTCGCGCGGGGGCGGCACGTCGGCGATCAGCTCGTTGGCCGCCTCGATGCGGTAGCGCGGCTTGGACGTACGGGCGGGGGCGCCGCGCCGCAGCCACGCCAGCTCCTTGCGCATCAGGTTCTGCCGCTTGGACTCCTCGGTCGCGGCGATCCGCTCCCGCTCGGCCCGGGCGAACACGTAGTCGCTGTAGCCACCCTCGTACTCGTGGACGCTGCCCCGCTGGACGTCCCACATGCGGGTGCAGACCTGGTCCAGGAACCACCGGTCGTGGGTGACGCAGACGAGCGCCGAGCGCCGGGTCCGCAGGTGCCCGGCCAGCCAGGAGATGCCCTCGACGTCGAGGTGGTTGGTGGGCTCGTCGAGCACGATCAGGTCCTGCTCGGCGATGAGCAGCTTCGCCAGCGCGATCCGGCGCCGCTCGCCGCCGGAGAGCGGGGCGATGACGGTGTCCAGGCCGTGCTCGAAGCCGGGGAGGGCGAGGCCTCCGAAGAGCCCGGTCAGCACGTCACGGATCTTGGCGCTGCCGGCCCACTCGTGGTCCTCCAGATCGCCGATGACCTCGTGCCGGATGGTGGCTTTCGGGTCCAGCGAGTCGTGCTGGGTCAGGACACCGAGGCGCAGCCCGCCGTTGTGGGTGACCCGGCCGGTGTCCGCCTCCTCCAGCTTGGCGAGCATCCGGATGAGCGTCGTCTTGCCGTCGCCGTTGCGGCCGACGACGCCGATCCGGTCGCCCTCGGACACCCCGAGGGATACACCGTCGAGCAGGGCACGGGTGCCGTACACCTTGCTGACCTGCTCGACATTGACCAGATTGACGGCCATTTCACTCCTGCCTAGGTGGTCCCTGCGTCGGGGACCGCTCGACGTCCCAGAGTAGTCGCCGCGCGGGGTGCGATAGCGTGCGGCGATCGATCGTGGGGAGTAACCCCAGGTCGGAGCGGTTCGGAACATCTCCGGGGTGGGGACTTCATGATGCGAGGCGCGGTGCGTGCCGTGGTTTCGGCGGTCGTGGTGACAGCGGCGCTGGCCGGCTGTTCGTCGTCGTCGGGTGGCGGTGACACGGCCGGCAAGGGGGACGAGGTCCCCTCGAAGGCGGCGGAGAGCCCCGCCGCGGCGAAGGCCGCCACGCTGGGCGGCCCCGGCTCGGCCTGCGAGCTGCCGGTGACGTTCGAGCTGGCGCCGGACTGGGAGCCGCAGCCCGTGGACGTCGATCCCGCCTCCGAGTTCGCGGCACTGGGGCAGCGGGGCTCGACCACGCTGGTCTGCGAGATCGACGCCAAACCCGCCGGGAACATCGGCTTCCTCCACGTCTGGCAGGGCAAGGGTTCCGGCACCACGCCGCGAGCTGCGCTGGAGGACTTCTTGGCCGCTGACGGGAGCGCGTCCGAACCGTCGTACGCGGCGACCGGGGCGGGGTCGGCGGCGGTCGTGGAGGTCACCTACACGGTGACCTCCGTACTGCTGGACGGGCCGCAGACGGCACGCGCCTTCGCGGTCGCGACGCCGGAGGGCCCGGTCCTGGTGCACCTGGGCGGGCTGGACTCCCAGGAACACGAGGAGATGCTCCCGGCGTACGAGCTGGCGAAGAGGACCGTGAAGCCGGCCTGACCGGGGTGCCGCCCACGGCGGCACCCGTTCGTCTTCCTGCGGCGACCCACCGGCCGCCGGGCCTGCCCGACCGGTCAGACGACGGTGGCCCCTGCCGCGGGTGACGCCGCCACCCGTGCGCTGCGGCAGGTGCCGGACGCCAGCAGGGCGTCCGCGACCGTGCGCGCCGACTCCTCGTCCGCGACCAGGAAAGCGGTGGTCGGCCCGGATCCCGAGACCAGCGCGGCCAGGGCGCCCGCGGCGGTGCCCGCCGCGAGGGTGTCGGCCAGCGAGGGGCGCAGGGAGAGGGCGGCGGGCTGGAGGTCGTTGCCGAGTGCCCCGGCGAGCGCGGTGGTGTCGCCCTTGCGCAGGGCCGCGAGGAGCGCGGGGGAGGCGGCCGGTTCGGGCACCCGCGTGCCCGCGGTGAGCCGGTCGAACTCGCCGTACACGGCGGGGGTGGAGAGCCCGCCGTCGGCGACGGCGAAGACCCAGTGGAAGGTGCCACCGACCTCGACGGGGGTCAGCTGTTCACCGCGGCCGACCCCGAGGGCGGCCCCGCCGATCAGGCTGAACGGCACGTCGCTGCCCAGCTCGGCGCAGATCTCCAGGAGTTCCTCCTGGCTCGCGCCGGTGCCCCACAGGGCGTCGCAGGCCAGCAGGGCGGCGGCCCCGTCGGCGCTGCCGCCCGCCATGCCGCCCGCGACGGGGATGTCCTTGGCGATGTGAAGGTGCACATCGGGGGCGAGGCCGTGCCGGGCGGCCAGGGCGATCGCGGCGCGGGCCGCGAGGTTCGTGGCGTCCAGCGGCACCTGCCCGGCGTCCGGTCCTGAGCAGGTGACGCGCAGGGCGTCCGCGGGGGTGACGGTGACCTCGTCGTACAGGCCCACGGCGAGGAAGACGTTGGCCAGGTCGTGGAAGCCGTCGGGGCGGGGGGCGCCCACCGCGAGCTGCACGTTGACCTTGGCGGGTACGCGGACGGTGACGCTGTGGGTCATGCGGAGGGCTCCGGTTTGTTCTCGGCGATGGCGGCGAACTCCTGGACTGTCAGTGCCTCGCCCCGGGCCTGCGGCGAGATCCCCGCGGCGGTCAGGGCGGCCTCGGCGGCGGGGGCCGAGCCGGCCCAGCCGGCCAGGGCTGCGCGCAGCGTCTTGCGGCGCTGGGCGAAGGCGGCGTCCACCACGGCGAAGACCTCGGTCCTGCTCGCGGTGGTACGGACCGGCTCCGTGCGCCGGACCAGGGACACGAGCCCCGAGTCGACGTTGGGGGCGGGCCAGAACACGGTGCGGCCGATGGATCCGGCGCGCTTGACGTCTGCGTACCAGTTGGCCTTGACCGACGGCACGCCGTAGACCTTGTTGCCGGGCTTGGCTGCCAGCCGGTCGGCGACCTCGGCCTGCACCATCACGAGCGTCCGCTCGATGGTGGGGAAGCGCTCCAGCATGGTGAGCAGGACCGGCACGGCGACGTTGTACGGCAGGTTGGCGACGAGCGCGGTCGGCGCCGGGCCGGGCAGCTCCGTGACCAGCATCGCGTCGGAGTGGACCAGGGCGAAGCGGTCGGCGCGCTCCGGCAGCCGGGCGGCGACCGTGGCCGGCAGGGCGCCCGCGAGCACGTCGTCGATCTCCACGGCCACGACCCGGTCGGCCGCCTCCAGCAGGGCCAGGGTCAGCGAACCCAGCCCGGGTCCGACCTCGACCACCACGTCGTCCGGCCTCACCTCGGCGGTCCGCACGATCCTGCGGACCGTGTTGGCGTCGATGACGAAGTTCTGACCGCGCTGCTTGGTGGGGCGTACGCCCAGTGCTGCGGCCAGCTCACGGATGTCTGCGGGGCCCAGGAGGGCGTCGGGCTCTGTGGTGCTCACCCGCCAAGCCTACGGCGGTCACGGGGCCGGGATCTCTCTCCGGCCTGATCCGGACGAGAACACCGGCTGTCGGAACGAGAACGACAGCCCTCAGAAGTCGAACGCCCGAGCCGTGTTGTCGTAGACGGCTGCCGCCAGGGTGTCCTCGTCGGTGCCCCGCACCTCGGCCATGGCCCGGAGCGTGACCGGGATCAGGTAGGGCGCGTTGGGCCGTCCGCGATACGGGGCGGGGGTGAGGAAGGGGGCGTCCGTCTCGACGAGCACCAGCTCGGTAGGGGCGACGGCCAGCGCGTCGCGCAGCGGCTGCGCGTTCTTGAAGGTGACGTTGCCCGCGAAGGACATGAAGTACCCGGCCGCCGCGCAGATCCGGGCCATGTCGGCGTCTCCGGAGTAGCAGTGGAAGACGGTCCGCTCCGGCGCGCCCGCGTCGGCGAGGATGCGCAGCACGTCCGCGTGCGCCTCCCGGTCGTGGATGACCAGGGCCTTGCCGTGCCGCTTGGCGATCTCGATGTGAGCCCGGAACGACTCCTCCTGGGCGGCCATGCCCTCGGGGCCGGTACGGAAGTGGTCGAGGCCGGTCTCGCCGACAGCGCGTACGTGGTCGAGGGCTGCCAGCGCGTCGATCTCGGCCAGCGCCTCGTCCAGCGCGGCCCTGCCGCCCGGCTCCCGGACGCCCTGCCGCGCCGCACCCTCGGGGTCCCCGTGCACGATGCGCGGGGCTTCGTTGGGGTGCAGGGCGACGGAGGCGTGCACGGAGGGGTGCGCGGCGGCGGTCTCTGCGGCCCAGAGCGAGCCCTTCACGTCGCAGCCCACCTGGACGACGGCGGTCACGTTGACGGCCGCGGCCCGGGCGAGGCCCTCCTCGACGGTTCCGTCCTGCATGTCCAGGTGGGTGTGCGAATCGGCGACCGGGACCCTGAGGGGTTCGGGCAGCGGCGGGGCGTCGGTACGGCTCATACCGACGACTCTACGAGGCCCGGAGACCTCTCTCAGCGCGCGGTCTCGGCGCGTACTCCCGACGCCCGGTCCCGACGCGCGGTTCCCGACGCGCGCGGTCTCAGCGCCGGTGGAAGGGATGCAGCAGATCCGACAGCTGCCAGTGGCGTGGTGCGGGGCCGGGAGCCGGTACAGCGGTGGCGACCGTCTTCTCCCCGCCCGACACGTCCTCACCGGCCCGCGCCGGATGGGTGGCGTACTGGCGCTGGAGCAGATCCTGCACGGTCGAGACCCGGCCGGCGCGCATGATCCGCACCACGTGTCCGCCGCAGTTGGTGCACGTCGGGGTGGACAGCGGCGAGGGCACACGCTCACCGTCCGCCTTGTACACCACGAACGCGTTGCCCGCGCCGTCGATGTGGTGCTCTATCTCGTAGGCCTGTTCCCAGCCGTGCCCACACCTCATGCAGGCGAAGGCGTACGCCTCGTGCACGGTGGTTGCCGCTGTGTCACTCATGCCTGCTCCTCTTGTCCGTGGGACAAGCACTCCGGTGGTGCGTCCCACCCCCAAGTGGACGCCTTCACCGGCGGCGAAGCACCAGGCCTGCCGAGTGTTGGGACGTTTTTGGCCGATCCATGGCCCAAGGGCCCGGCACGCGGTCCGGGCTTTACTTTTCAGGTTAGTCCTTTGCCCTGTTCCTGGCCGGTCCGAGCCGCGTTCTTTGCCGCCACCACCGCATCGAACACCTCGCGCTTGGGCAGCCCCGCCTCGGCCGCGACCGCCGCGATGGCCTCCTTGCGCCGCTCCCCCGCCTCCTCGCGCACCTGCACCCTGCGCACCAGCTCCTCGGCGTCCGGTCCTTCGCCACCGGAGTCCGTGGCGCCCTCGACCACGACGGTGATCTCGCCGCGCACGCCTTCGGCCGCCCACTCCGCCAGCTCGCCGAGCGGGCCGCGCTTCACTTCCTCGTACGTCTTGGTCAGTTCCCGGCACACGGCGGCCCTGCGGTCCGCCCCGAAGACCTCGGCCATCGCGGCCAGGGTGTCGTCCAGCCGGTGCGGGGCCTCGAAGAAGACCATCGTGCGGCGCTCGTCGGCGACCTCACGGAGCTTCCCGAGCCGCTCGCCCGCCTTGCGCGGCAGGAAGCCCTCGAAACAGAAGCGGTCCACGGGCAGCGCGGACAGCGCGAGCGCGGTCAGCACGGCCGAGGGCCCCGGTACGGCGGTCACCTTGATGCCCTGCTCCACTGCGGCGGCGACGAGCCGGTAGCCGGGATCGGACACGGAGGGCATCCCCGCGTCGGTGACGAGCAGGACGCGCGCGCCGCCGACCAGGGCCTCGACGAGTTCGGGCGTGCGCGCCGACTCGTTGCCCTCGAAGTAGGACACGACACGACCCGTCGTGTGGACGCCCATCGCCTGCGTGAGCCGGCGCAGCCGCCTGGTGTCCTCGGCGGCCACGACATCGGCCGTCTCCAGCTCGGCGGCGAGCCGTGGCGGGGCGTCCGACACGTCACCGATGGGGGTCCCTGCGAGTACGAGCGTTCCAGTCATTCCAGTCACATCGCCATCCTCCCAGCACGGGCGGCACCACTCGCACAGATGCGTTCCCTACGATGGCGCGGTGACGAGTACTGCGCCCGAAGCCCAGCAGGGCAACGACGCCGGGGATCACACCGGCGAACAGCCGCCTTCCTGGCAGCAGCGGCTGCGCCGCTTCGGCCATTCCCCACGGCCGGAGGCGGGGCTGCGCGAGCGCCTGGTCCCGCCCTACGCCCGCCCCGGCCGGCAGTTCTGGAACGTGCTCGCCGTGCCACCGGCCCTGGCCGGCCGCCTGGTGCGCTGGGCCGCCTGGGGCGGTCCGCTGCTGGTCGCCCTGGTCGCCGGGGTACTGCGGTTCTGGAATCTGGGCGGCCCGAAGGCGGTGATATTCGACGAGACGTACTACGCCAAGGACTCCTGGGCCCTGGTCAACCAGGGCTACGAGGGTTCCTGGCCGAAGGACGTCGACAAGCTGATCCTCAAGGACCCGTCCTCGGTGGACATCCCGGTGGACCCGGGTTACGTCGTGCATCCGCCGGTCGGCAAGTGGATCATCGGGTTCGGCGAACAGCTCTTCGGCTTCACCCCGTTCGGCTGGCGCTTCATGGTGGCGCTGCTCGGCACGGTGTCCGTCCTGATGCTGTGCCGCATCGGCCGTCGGCTCTTCCGCTCGACGTTCCTGGGCTGCCTCGCCGGCACCCTGCTGGCCGTGGACGGGCTGCACTTCGTGATGAGCCGCACCGCGCTGCTCGACCTGGTGCTCATGTTCTTCGTGCTCGCGGCCTTCGGCTGCTTCCTCATCGACCGTGACCGGTCCCGTCGCAGGCTGGCCGCGGCGCTCCCGGTCGACGAGGAGGGGCTCCTGCGCCCGGACGCCCACATCGCCGAAACCCTCCGTCTCGGGTGGCGGCCCTGGCGGATCGCGGCCGGCGTGATGCTCGGCCTGGCCTTCGCGACGAAGTGGAACGGGCTCTACATCCTGGCCGCGTTCGGTGTGATGGTGGTGCTCTGGGACGTCGGCGCGCGGCGTACGGCGGGCGCGGTGCAGCCGTACCGCGCGGTGGTCCTCAGGGATCTGCTGCCCGCGTTCGTCTCCACGGTGCCGGTCGCGATCGGCACGTACGTCGTGTCGTGGACCGGCTGGATCGTCACGGACAAGGGGTACTACCGCAACTGGGCGGCCACCGAGGGCAAGGGCGGCAACTGGACCTGGCTCCCCGACTGGCTGCGCAGCCTGTGGCACTACGAGAACCAGGTCTACGACTTCCACGTCGGCCTGACCTCCGGCCACACGTACGAGTCCAACCCGTGGAGCTGGATCGTGCTGGGCCGGCCCGTCTCGTACTTCTACGAGGAGGAGACGGGCTGCCTCCAATCCGCGTCCGGCAAGTGCGCCCGAGAGGTCCTGGCACTGGGCACCCCGGTGCTCTGGTGGGCGGCGTGCGTGGCGCTGCTGTACGTCCTGTGGCGCTGGGCCTTCCGCCGCGACTGGCGGGCGGGCGCGATCGCGTGCGGGGTGGCCGCGGGCTGGGTGCCCTGGTTCTTCTACCAGGAGCGGACGATCTTCCTCTTCTACGCGGTCGTGTTCGTGCCCTTCCTCTGCCTGGCGGTCACGATGATGATCGGCGCCCTGCTGGGCCCGGCGGCCGGCACGGGCACCAGACACCACCTGGGCCTGGGCTCCGACGACCCCGCGGGCGAACGCAGGCGCACGCTGGGCGCCATCGCAGCGGGTGTCCTGGTGCTGCTGATCGTCTGGAACTTCATCTACTTCTGGCCGATCTACACGGCGACGCCGATCCCGGACGACGCCTGGCGCGACCGGATGTGGCTGGACACCTGGGTGTAGCGGGGGAAACGGAGCAGGAGGGCCCGGCAGTTCGCTGGGCCCTCCTGGTCGTTGTCGGTCGTCGCCAGTCCCCCTTCGACGGCGCCTGGACGGCCCCTGGACCTTCATCTTGTTGATCAGCCGCTCGACGGTGTTCCTCTCCGCAGCACGTCAGAGGGCCATGCCTCCCGTTGCGTCGATGACCTGGCCGGTTACCCAGCGCGCGTCGTCGGAGGCGAGGAAGGCCACGATGTCGGCCATGTCTTCCGGCCGCCCGATCCGGCCGAGGGCGGCAAGAGACGCCGCTTGCGCCTCGGCATGCGGATCGCCCAGCAGGGTGGCCGCGCTGGCATCGGTGAGGACGGTTCCGGGGGCCACCGAGTTGACCGTGATGCCCCGGGGGCCCAGCTCCTTGGCGAGGGCGAGACTGAAGTTGTCCAGGGCTCCCTTGGTGGCGCCGTAGGCGATCATTCCCGGCGTGGCCAGGCGGGCCACGGAGCTGGAGATGTTGATGATCCGGCCCCCGTCGCGCAGGCGCGGCAGTCCCTGCTGCGTGACGAAGAACGGTGCACGCACGTTCACGGCGAAGACCTTGTCGAAGGCGTCCTCGGTCAACGACTCCAGGGATGCGAAATCCCCGATGCCGACGTTGTTGACGATGATGTCGAGCTTCCCGTAGGGCGCGTGCTCCGTGCCCGCGGCGTCGAAGGCGGCCCAGAGGTGGGCCGCGTCGCCGCGTTCGCCCAGCCCCGCCTGGAGTGCGAAGGCCCGTCCTCCGTTCTTGCGGATGTTCTCGACGGTCTCGCTCGCCGCCGTCTCGTCGCGGGCGTAGGTGACGCCGACGGCGGCGCCGTCCCGGGCGAGCCGCTCCGCGATCGCCCGGCCGATGCCCCGGCTGCCGCCGGTGACCAGTGCGACCTTGTCCTCGAGTGCTCTTGCAGACATGGCGGAAGACCGCCTCCCGTTCATCGAATCGTCTCTTGAGGGCTGTGGAGCGCCTGAGGGCTGTCCCGCCGCAATTCCCGGTGGATCAGCGCGCGGCGTCAGATGCGGTGCATCGCAAGGCGGAGGGACGTCCGCATACTGAATGTATGGGGATGTTCCGACAACGCGGCGAGGTGCCGTAGCTGTCGTCGTGCGCCCGCCGGGAATTGCGGAACAGCCCTTAGACCAGCGGCTTGTGTTCGGGCCACCACCGCTGGACGGCTTCGACAGCCGTCGTCGGGCTGACGTTGAAGCAGAGCTTCGCGCCGGGTGCCAGCTCGTGGGTGGTGTTGACCAGCACCTCCAACAGCGGGGTCAGCTCCGGGTCCAGCCGGACGCCGGCGCCGATCAGCACGATGTCGTAGTCCTTGGCGGTCAACGCGGCGCGAAAGACCGCCTCGGCCGTGCGGCCGTAGTCGAGCAGGCAGACATCGACACCGAGGCCGAGCTCCTCGAGCCGAGCCCGGCCCGCGGCCATTCCGGCCCGGACCGCCTCGGCGTCGATTTCAGGGAACGCCGCCCGTGACGAGGGCGCGTCGTCCACCAGCGCTGGATCCAGTCCGACGTTGAGCATGGACGGGGACATGTCGGTGTACCTCCGGTGACCTGGGGTTTCTCGGACCCACGGTAGGCGCCTGGAGGTCGGGCGGCCCTCCCACATTTCTGGGATACCGTGGCAAGGGTGAGTTCCCCGATGGTCCGGCGCGAGACCGTGCGCGACATCGAGGCGATCTGCCGTCTGGACCTCGACTCCCGAATACTGCGCCGCCGGATCGCCGACCGGCTGACACGCCTCATCCCGGCCGACTCCTACTGCTTCAGCACGATCGACCCGATGACGCTGCTGACCGCCGACCAGGTCAGCGCCGGGCTCGTACCGGAGGCGGCCGCGGCCGCCGCGCACAACGAGTACCTGGTGGACGACGTCCTGAAGTTCGCGGCGCTGGCCCGCTCCGAGGTGTCCGCGGGCACGCTCGGTGCGGCCACCGGCGGTGATCCGGAATCCAGCCACCGCTACCGGACCGTGCTGCCGATGATCGACGCACGGCACGAGCTGCGGGCGGGCTTCGTGGTGGACGGCCGCTGCTGGGGCGTCGTCGCCCTCTTCCGCGGCGGCCGGCGGCCCGACTTCACCCCGGCCGACGTCGGCGTCCTGCGGCGGCTGTCCGCCCCGGTCGGTGCGGCCCTGCGCCGGGCCGCCCACCGGGCACCCGACGTCACCGCTGCGGGCCCGTCCGAGGCCGGAGTGCTCCTGCTCGACCAGGACTTGCGGCTGTTTTCGGAGAACCCGGCCGCGAAACTCTGGCGGGACGAGCTGGGCCCGTCGCAGGCGGAACTGCCATCCGCGATCCTGGAGGTGGCCGCACGGGGAAGAGGCGCTGAGCTGCCGGCGTACGGACGCATCCGCGGCCGCTCGGGCCGGTGGCTCTCCGTCCAGGCCTCGCCGCTGAGTGGTGGCCCGCACCCGGCGGCCGTCGCCGTGACGGTACATCCGGCGCCGGCCGCCGACGTGGCCGAGATACTGCTGCTCGCGTACGGGCTCACACCGCGCGAGCGGGACGTGCTGGCGCGAGTCGTCGCCGGTCTGCCGTCGCGGACCATCGCCGTGGAACTGCACATCACCGCGGCGACCGTGCAGGACCATCTGAAGAGTGTGTTCGCGAAGACCGGTGTCCGCAGCCGCAGCGGACTGGTGGCGACGGTCCTGGGCCTGTGACCGGACGTGCGCACTGAAATGACCAGATGGATGCCACTTCAGTGCCTTCTCGGCCAGTGTTACTGAGGGACACACAGGCCGCCCGAACACGCGTCCCGCCTCCGCCTTGAGCGAGGTTGTCCGTGCAGAGGGCGTGTACAGAGATTCACGCCAGGGCCCTGGCAGGTACGGCGCCGAGGAGGCCAAGGGCCCTGGTGTGCGGGTGTGATTGACTCATCCGTATGGCCCCGTCCCCACGTCTGCCCGTTCGGCCGTGACCGATCCGATCGCGGGCACCCGGCCCCGTAACCGCAAGCAGCTCATCGTCGAAGCGGCCGGCCGGGTCTTCAGCGAGCACGGGTACCACGCGGCGTCCATGGAGAGGATCGCCGCCCAGGTGGGCATCACCGCGGCGGCCCTGTACCGGCACTTCCCGAACAAGTACGCGCTGTTCGCCGAGTGTGCCGTCGTCATGACGGACCGGCTCGTCGCCGCGCTCGACCAGGTGCCGCCCGGGGCGCCTCTGGCGGACGTGCTCACCGCGGTGACCCGGGTGGCCGTCACACACCGCGCGTCGAGCGGTGTGTACCGCTGGGAGGCGCGCTACCTCAACCGCGAGGACCTCCGGCATCACACGGCGAAGTTCGGTCACATCATCGGCCGGGTCGACGAGGCGGTGCAGCGCGCGTACGCACTGCCCGACGAGCGCCTGCGGGCCAGGGCCGCTCTCGGCGCGATCGGGTCCATCACGATGCACCACACCTCGATCGCCCAACGCCGGGCCGAGGACCTGCTGTCGTCGTCGGCGCTCCGCGTCGCCGCGACCGACCCGGGGGCGCACCGGCGACGGGGCGCGCACCCCGTCGAGCTGCCCACCCAGCCGGTGCCGCGCACCCGTCGCGCGGAGATCCTCGCGGCCGCCGTCCCGCTGTTCGCGCGGGACGGGTTCGCCAGCGTGACGAACGGGCAGATCGCGAAGGCGGTGGGGCTGGCCCCGTCGGCGCTCTACCGCCACTACCCGGGCAAGGTCGACATCCTGGCGGCGGCGTGTCTCCAGGCGGCGAGGCTCCTGGCGCAGGGGGTGGAGCACAGTCTTCACGAGGTGGCGGGCCCGCACGACGCCGTCGTGGCACTCGCGGCGACGTACGTGGCCTACAGCTTCGAGTACACCGCGCTCAACAGCGTCGCCGAGGCCGAACTCGCCGGTCTGCCGGCTGACCTGCGGCGGTCCCTGGTCCTCGCCCAGCGTGAACACATCGCCGTCTGGGAGCAGCAGCTGCTGCTGGTCCGTCCGGAGCTGGACCCGCGGCAGGCCCGGGTGCTGGTGCACGCGGGGTTCGGCGTGGCGGTCGAGGCCGGGCGGGGGCTCCGGTGGCGGGACAGCCGTGACCACCGTGACGCCGTGACCGCCCTGGTCGTGGGCGCCCTGGGCCTCTGAGGCCCGTTGTCCATCGGGCCTCGCCCCTCGGCGGGACGGCCGAGGGGCGGGCCCCGTGGGATCGGGGCGGCGGCTCAGCCGGGCCTGTTCCCGGTCGGGATCGTGATCGGGGTGGTGGTCCCGGAGGAACCCTTGTTGAGGAACAGCATGGCCACGGCCCGGATGAACTGGTCGAACATGTAGAAGGTGCCGGGCATGACGGGCGACAGGCCTTCGCGGAACAGGATGAAGGCCGGCCACGCGGTGCGGACCAGGGCGGCGGCCGCGTAGTCGCGAGGCAGTTTCAGCCAGTCGCCGACCTCGTTGCTCAGGGCGTAGCGCACGAACTCGTTGAGGAACCCGCGCGTGACACCGAGATCGATCTCCGCGGTCAGTCCGAGCAGCACCTCGGCCAGGTCGAGCCCCTCGGGCGTCGGGGCGAGGATCGGGGTGAGCACCTGCGCGGACTGGGCCTCCGCGGCGGCCCAGCTCTTCGGGATGTACTCCTCCGGCACGCCGAGCAGGTAGATGGCGACCTGCCAGGAATGCAGGAAGGCCACCTCGTCCGCGGCCGACATCGGGATCTTCCAGTCGACCATCTTCTTGTGCACGTAGGTGCCCAGGCTGTGGAAGGTGACCAGGATGTCGGCGACGCTGATCGGGATGGTCTGGTCGGCGCCCGACTTCCAGTGCGGGGACTGCGGCAGCAGGTGACGCACCGCGCCGTGCACGAGCCTGGTCTTGTTGGCGGTGACGACGAACTGGCCCGAGGGCTTGAAGGCGTCGAGCTGGGACAGGTCGTACCCGAAGGTGAACGTCTTGGCCGCGCGGTCCTTCATGTCGGCGCCGCCGAACGACCAGTAGACGCTCCTGGCCTCCCGGGGGATGACGGTGCTCATGATCCCGCTGCCGAGGCCGTACAGCATGAACAGGTAGGTGTCCTTGCGCCGGTTGAAGTCGGCGGCGCGGGCCAGCTTGGCGGGGTCGGCCCAGGAGGGCAGCTTGTTGACCGTCCGCAGATGTGCGGTGAGTTCGGGCGGCAGGCCGCTGGGCAGCGGGTCGCTGTTGTTCACCCACTTCGCCATCGCGGCGTTGACCGACGGCACCTGGCCGTTCTCGAGCAGGGACACCATCAGGGGGTCCGTCGCGTCGTCCCAGATGTACTCCGGATCGGCACCCGTGCCGGTGCCTGCCACCGAGTCCGCCGACGCCCATGCCCACGCCTTGGCGGGGTCGGCCACGCCCACGAGGCCGAGTGCGGCCCCGAGGGACAGGACACTTCGCCTATTGAGATTACCCATTTACTTACCCACTTCCCGGCTGAACCAGACGGCGCTATGCACCTTTTCTGACGCGCGTGTTGCGCAACCATCATGTTCTGACTCGCGTTGAGTGATGTGATTTCTCATTAACATAGCGAGGCACGTCACCGTCGGCAATGGTCATGACAGACGCGACGCATCCCGACTTCGGCGGCACGGGGCCGAGTTGCGACCACGACACCGGGGCGTGAGCCCGGAAAGCGCTCTCCCTCATGCGTCGCGGTCCGGTAACAACCGCCTCGGACTTCACTCGTGTCCCGTAAAGTGCCGGAAGAAGACCCTCTTGAACACGTTCAAGAGGACTCCTGGGGAGGGGGACTGCACAGATGCGCAGTGGAGCGAAGGTCGCCGTCGTCGGCGGAGTGTTCGTACTGGTCGCGGGAGGACTCGGTTACGGCGCCTACGAGGTGCTGCTGGACGGGGACGGGACCGGGGCCACGGGGACCGTCTCGGAGTCCTCGGAGGTGAAGACCGGCCCTCCGGACAAGGAGGAGATCGAGGAGACCTCCAAGGGCTTCCTCGAAGCATGGGCGTCCGGCGACGCGACGGCCGCCGCCCTGCTCACGAACAACGAAACCGCTGCCGAGCCCCTTCTGGCCGGTTACGCGGACGAGGTCCACGTCACGAAGGCGGTCATCACACCGGGTGCCGCCGTCGGCGCGAAGGTGCCGTACATGGTGAAGGCGACGGTGTCCTACGAGGGGAAGACCAAGCCCTGGTCGTACTCCTCCGAACTGACCGTGGTGCGCGGCCTGACGACCGGCAAGGCCCTCGTCGACTGGCAGCCCACGGTCATCCACCCGCAGCTCACCGAGGGCGCGACACTGAGGACCGGCGAGTCCTCCACCGCGGCGATCGAGGCCGTCGACCACAACGGCAAGGTGCTCGACAAGGAGACGTACCCGTCGCTCGGGCCGATCCTGGACAGCCTGCGTGAGAAGTACGGCGACAAGGCGGGCGGTTCACCGGGGATCGAGACCTGGATCGAACCGGCCGACGAACAACTGCCGGCCACCACGCTGCTGACGCTCGCCAAGGGGAAGCCCGGCAAGCTGCAGACCACGCTCGACGCGGGCGCCCAGGCGGCGGCGGAGAAGGCGGTGAAGCAGTTCACCGGGGCCTCGGTGGTCGCCGTGAAGCCGTCCACGGGCTCGATCCGCGCCGTCGCCAACAACCCGGCGACCGGATTCAACGCGGCGATGCAGGGCAAGCAGGCGCCCGGCTCCACGATGAAGATCGTGACGGCCGCGATGCTGATGGAGAAGGGACTCGTATCGGCGGGCAGCCCGGTCGAGTGCCCGAAGGAGGCGACCTGGCAGAGCCGGACGTTCCACAATCTCGACCACTTCGAGCTCCCGTCCACCGAGCCCTTCACCACGAGCTTCGCCCGCTCCTGCAACACCGCCTTCATCAAGCTGATCGACGACACCAAGGACGACGCCGCCCTCGCCAAGGAGGCCAGGGACGTCTTCGGCATAGGTCTGGACTGGCAGAGCGGCGTGGTCTCCTACGACGGCAGCGTGCCGGAGGAGACCGGCGGGGCGGCGGCCGAGCAGTACATAGGACAGGGCACCGTCCAGATGAACGCGCTCACCGTCGCGTCCATCACGGCGACCGCCCGCACCGGAACGTTCCGTCAGCCGGTCATCGTCCCGCAGTCCCTGGACGGCCGGAAGCTCGCCACCGCGTCGCGTTCGCTGTCGCAGAACGTCACCGGGCAGCTGAACGACATGATGCGGGCCACCGCCTCCTGGGGCACCGGCCAGGCCGCCATGGCCTCGGTCGGCGGCGACAAGGGCGCCAAGACCGGCTCCGCCGAGGTCGACGGACAGGCCACCTCCAACAGCTGGTTCACCGGCTTCAGCGACGACCTCGCGGCAGCTGCGGTCGTGCAGTCCGGCGGCCACGGCGGCGACGCGGCCGGCCCGGTCGTGGCGGCGGTGCTGCGCGCGGGTTCCTGATGCCATCCGCACCCCGGGGCGCCGGCTGCGCGTCCCCGGGGCCCCACCACGCCGAAGGGCAGGGGCAGGCGGAAGCCCCGGTCGACCGAAGGAGCTCATTCCGCCGCGGGTTCGGCAGAACGCCTCCGTCGCCCCCGCGGCGGTTCAGTAGTGTGCGAGGTATGAGCACGTCCGACACCACCGCAGCCACGACATCGTCCGACGCCCATCCCCGGTTCGCCGAGGCGCTCCGGGAGCTGGGGCTCGACGTCGAGGTACGCCGCTTCCCCGACGCAACCCGGACCGCCGTCGAGGCGGCGGCGGCAGTCGGGTGCGAACTCAGCCAGATCGTGAAGTCACTGATCTTCGAGGCGGACGGCGTTCCGGTCCTGGTCCTCATGGACGGTTCGTCCCGGGTGGACGTGGACCGCGTGCGGGCCGAGCTCGGGTCCGAGAAGGTCAAGCGGGCCGGGGCCGACCTGGTCCGGGAGACCACCGGATACGCGATCGGCGGTGTTCCGCCCTTCGGGCACCGCACGCGGACCCAGGTGCTGGCAGACCGGGGGCTGCTCGGCCACGCGGTGGTCTGGGCAGCCGCGGGCACCCCGCACACGGTCTTCCCGCTCGATCCCGAAAGCCTGATCGCACACGCCGGCGGGACCGTGGTGGACGTGCGCGAGCGGACCGCGTGACCACCCTGGTTCGGGGTTCCGCGGATCGCGACAGCCGGGCCGACAGGGCCGTATCGGCCTGATGGCGCAGACGAGTTGAGGGAGCCGGGCCACCGCCGGGTCCCTCCGGCGCGCTGCGGAAGGGCGCGCGTCCCCCTGCCACAGGACCGCGGCAGGCTGTCACCGTACGGCCGAGGCCGTCAGCTCCATGACGATCTCGTCGCCCTCACGCTCACCCGTGGGCCGGAAGCCGAGCGAGGTGTAGAGCTGCACTGCCGCCGTGTTGCCGGGATCGCAGGAGAGCCGGAGCACCGTGCAGTCCTCCTGCTCCGCCAGCCACCCGGTGAGCGTGTGCACTGCGGCGCGGCCGACGCCGCGGCCCTGTTCGTGACCGTCGACGAGCATCCCGCCGATCCAGTGCGAGCCGTCATCGTCCCGGGCCCACATCACGTGCCCGGTCACGGTGTCGTCCCCGTACACCGCGAGCGAGTGCCAGGTGTCCTCCCGCAGGGACAGCAGCAGATAGCGGGCGGCCAGCGCGGGAACGTAGGCCCGCTGGCCGTCCGAAGGGGCGATGTCGGCGACGGCACGCCAGTTGGCGTCGTCCACCTCGCGCAGGGTGACGCTCCGACCGGTCCGGTCCAGGAGCCCGCGGTCGATCATCCGGCCAGGGTAGACAGCGTCCGCAGCGGTGGCTACCGGTTTTCGGGGCCGGGGCCCGCGTCCCCCGACATCGCCCTGCGGAAGCCCGTGTTGACGCCGAGGAGGCCTCCGTCCACCCGCAGGGTGGTGCCGGTGACCCAGGCCGCGTCCGAGGACGCAAGGAAGGCGACGGCGGACGCGATGTCGTCCGGTTCGCCGATCCGGCCGAGCGGATAGAGGGCACTCACCCGCTTCAGGTCCTCGTCGCGGCCCGCCCAGGCGTCCGTACGGATGGTGCCCGGGGCGACGAGGTTGACGCGGACACCGCGCGGGCCCGCGTGGCCGGCCAGCGTACGGGTGAGGGAGGCCAGGCCCGCCTTGGCGGCGCTGTAGGCGTGGCCACCGAAGTCCTGTTCGCCGTTGACCGAGCCGATGGTGACGATCGCGCCCCGGCCCGATGCCACCAGGTGCGGCAGCGCGGCACGGGAGCAGCGGTAGGAGCCCGTGAGGGTGATGTCGAGGGTGTGGGCCCAGGAGTCCTCGTCCTCGTCCTCGAAGAGAGGGGCGTCCTCGTGGTTGGCGTAGGCGTTGTTGACCAGGACGTCGAGCCGGCCGAAGGCGGCGACCGCGTGGGCCACCGCCGCGTCGACCGCCGCCCGGTCGCCCACGTCGCAGGCCAGGGCCTCGGCGGTGCCGCCGGTCTCGCGTATCCCGGCCGCCGTTCGCTCGGCGCGGGCCGCGTCCAGGTCGGTGACCAGGACGGCCGCGCCCTCGGAGGCGAGCCGGCGGGCGGTGGCCGCCCCGATGCCCTGTCCCGCGCCGGTGAGGAGCGCGGCGTACCCGTGGAAGCGAGGAGGAGTCATAGCGCCGACCGTACTGCCCGGACCAGGGCCTGGGCACGGGGATCGGCGGTGACTCCCTTCTGCAGACCGTTCGTCACATAGCCGAGCGCGATGCCCGATTCGGGGTCGGCGAAGCCCAGCGAGCCCCCGCGGCCGGGGTGCCCGAACGACCCGGGGCCGAGGAGCGGCGCGGCCGGGCCGTGCAGCATGTAGCCGAGGCCGAAACGGGTGTTGACGACCAGCACCCGGTCCGGTCCCGCGGACTCCTCGGTGCGGGCCAGGGTGAGGGTGGCGGGCGCGAACAGGCGGTGGCCGTCGACCTCGCCGATCATCGCGGCGTAGCAGCGGGCGAGCCCGCGCGCGGTGGCGACGCCGTTGGAGGCGGGGAGTTCCGCCGCGTGGTAGGCCGGGGCGTTCTCGTCGGGGAAGGGTGCGATCGCTCCGAAGGCGCGGCGGGTGAGGGAGGCCGGATCGGCGTATGCCTCGATGACGGAGCGCTTGGGGCGCACCCGGAGAGCGCCGCCGCCTTCGGCCGACGGGGGTTCGACGGGGCCGATCCGCCCGATCCGGTGTGCCTCGTCGCCGGGGAGCCCGAACCAGAAGTCGAGGCCGAGCGGCCGCGCGATCTCCTCGGCGATCCAGCGGCCGATGGTCCTTCCGGTGACCCTGCGCACCAGTTCGCCGACGAGCCAGCTGTAGGTCTGGGCGTGGTAGCCGTGATCGGTTCCGGGGTCCCACTGAGGCCGTTGGGCGGCGACGGCTCCTGGGCCCGAGACCCCGTCGGCGGCCTCCTCGGGTGTCAGCGTGGCATCGAGGGCGGCCAGCCCGGCGCGGTGCGCGAGGAGATGGCGTACGAGGACGCGTTCCTTGCCGTTCGCCTTGAACTCCGGCCAGTACGTGCCGACGGGGGCGTCCAGGTCCACCTGACCTCGCTGGTGCAGCAGCAGCGGCACGGCGGCGGCGACGCCCTTTCCGGCCGAGCGTACGACCTGCACGGTGTCCACGGCCCAGGGTTCGGCCCCGTCCACGTCACGCGTACCGGCCCACAGGTCCACGACCTTCCGGCCGTGACGGTAGAGGGCCACAGCCGCTCCCCGCTCCCCGCGCTGTTCGAAGTTACGGACGAAAGCGTCCCGTACCGCCTCGAATCCCGGTGTCACCGTGCCCCGTACATCCACGCCTGCTCCCGCGCTCCCGCTCATCCCCCCATGGTGCATCGCGGCGTAGGTGGAACGGGTGCCGGGTCACCTTCTGTTCACGGCCCCGGAACGGACACGGAACCGACGCGGAACCGACGCGGTACGCGGGGCGACGCCGAGTGGCCGCTCCAGCCGGTGACCGCCCATGATGACAACCAGACCCACCACCGAAATGCCCGTATGTGAATATATGGGACATTAGGGGAAGAGATCTGCACACAGGAGGAGCCGGTCATGTCCCTCGCGATCCACGAGCACGCCCGCGCCCGGCTCATCACCGACGGCCCCGACCCCCGGCTGGTCCCCGTCGAACTGCGCTGCGAACCCGGGGAGCCGGGGACCGTCCGCGTCCGGCTGCCCGGAGGCGTCGAGTGGGCCTTCGACCTCGACCTCCTGGAACGCGGGCTGCGCTCCCCGGTCACCCGTGGCGACATACGGATATGGCCCTGCGGCCGCGCCCAACTGGTCCTGGAACTGCACTCGACGGACGGTGTCGCCGTCTTCCAGTTCGACAACGCTCCCCTCATCCGCTTCCTGTCGCGGACCCGCGCGAGGACGGCGGAGCGCCCGCCGGCCGCCCCTGCCGCCACTGCCGACGCCTGAGCAGAGCCCGGACGCGGCAGAGAGCCCTCGTGCCGTGTGCACGAGGGCTCTCCGTCGCCCCGGCCCCCCGCCCCCACAGGTAACCGGTGCTCCGGGGCCGCACTCCGCTCAGGCGCGGCCCCGGGGTCAGGGATGTGTCACACGCGGACCGTCTCCCGCTCCTCGCCGACGGCCGGGCCGTCGGCGAGGTTCTTGCGCAGGCCCTCGCCCTCGACGTCCACGTCGGGCAGGACCCGGTCCAGCCATCGCGGCAGCCACCAGGCACGCCTGCCGAGCAGGGCGAGCACCGCCGGGACGATGGCCATCCGCACCACGAAGGCGTCGAAGAAGACGGCGATGGCCAGCGCGAAGCCGATCATCTTGATCATCGATTCACTGGAGCCGATGAAGCCGGCGAAGACCGCCATCATGATCACCGCAGCGGCCGTGACCACCCTTGCCCCGTGGCGGAATCCGGTGACGATCGCCTGACCGGGCGTCTCGCCGTGGACGTAGGCCTCACGCATCCGGGTGACCAGGAAGACCTCGTAGTCCATCGCCAGACCGAAGACCACGCCGACCATGAAGATCGGCATCATGCTCATGATCGGTCCGGTCTGCTCGACCCCGAAGAGCGAGCCGAGCCAGCCCCACTGGAAGACCGCGACGACCGCACCCAGGGCCGCGACGACCGAGAGCAGGAAGCCGAGGGCCGCCTTCAGCGGCACCAGCAGCGAGCGGAAGACCACCATCAGGAGCAGGAAGGCCAGTCCGACGACGAGCGTCAGATAGGGCAGCAGCGCGTCGTTCATCTTCTCCGAGAAGTCGATGTTCATCGCTGTGGCGCCGGTGACCAGCACCTCCGCTCCGGTGTCGCCCTTGATGTCCACGCCCGCGTCACGGATGGAGTGGACGACGTTCTCCGTGTCCGTGGAGCTCGGCCGGTCCTGCGGGATGACCGTGATGGTCGCGGCGTCACCGGCCTTGTTGAAGGCGGCCGGGGTGACGGCGGCGACGTGGCCGATGCCCTCGATCTCCTGGGAGACCCGCTCGACCGCGGTCCTGCCGTCCGTGCTGCCCTTCGTGTCCACGACGACCAGCAGCGGACCGTTGAATCCAGGGCCGAAGCCGTCGGACAGCAGGTCGTAGGCCTGACGCTGCGTGGTGCTCTTCGGCTGCGAACCGTCGT
Organism: Streptomyces sp. NPDC002793; assembly: GCF_040295485.1. Lineage (NCBI taxonomy): Bacteria > Bacillati > Actinomycetota > Actinomycetes > Kitasatosporales > Streptomycetaceae > Streptomyces > Streptomyces sp. NPDC002793. The sequence goes on from NZ_JBEOVL010000001.1 coordinate 185,328, forward strand.
CCGGCAGCCCCATCTCCAGCGACGCGGCGGGTACGGCGATGGCGCCGAGGCCGATGACCCCGGCCAGCAGCACCCACACCGGCCTGCGCAGGACGAACCGCGCCCAGCGGGTGCCCATGTTCGGCTTCGCCTCGGGCTGGTTCTCCGCCTCGGCGGCCTTGCGCGCCTTGCGCCCCATGACCCGCTTGCCCGCGAAGCCCAGCATCGCCGGGACGAGGGTGAGCGCGATGACGACGGCGATCGCGACCGTGCCCGCGGCGGCGAAGCCCATCTTCGACAGCATCGGGATGTTGACGACGGCGAGGCCCACCAGGGCGATGACGACGGTCAGGCCGGCGAAGACCACTGCGGATCCCGCGGTGCCGACGGCCCGTCCCGCGGCGTCCTCGTGTTCCCGGCCCTCGGCCAGCTCGGCGCGGTAGCGGGAGACGATGAAGAGGGCGTAGTCGATGCCGACCGCGAGGCCGATCATCATCGCGAGCATGGAAGTGGTGGATCCCAGGTCGAGCACGTTCGCCAGGGCGGTGATCAGCGAGACACCGATCCCCACACCGATGAGCGCGGTGAGCAGCGGCAGTCCCGCGGCGATCAGGGATCCGAAGGTGATGACCAGCACCACGGCGGCGACGGCGACCCCGATGACCTCGGTGACTCCGGTCTCCGGCATCACCTGGAGCGCGTCACCACCGATCTCCACGGTCATCCCGCTGCTCTGCGCGGCCTCACCCGCCTCCTGGAGCGCCTCCCGCGTCCCGTCGGTGAGCTCCATGGAGCTCACCTCGTAGGAGACGGAGATGTACGCGGTCGAACCGTCCCGGCTGACGGCGTTCGCCGTGTACGGGTCGGCGACCGAGGCGATCTGGTCCGAGCCGGACTTCAGCTCGCCGACGATCCCCTGGATCTCGTCCTTGTTGGCCGCCGAGGTGACCTTCTCGCCCTCGGGTGCCTTGAAGACGACCCTGGCGGTCGCGCCGTCGGCGCTGCCTCCGGGGAAACGTTCGTCCAGCAGGTCGAAAGCCCGCTGGGCCTCCGTTCCGGGGATCGAGAACGAGCTGGAGGTGGCGGTGGTCGCGGAGGCGGCGCCGAAGCCGGCCAGCGCCAGCAGCGCCACCCAGATCAGGGCGACGTAACGGCGGCGCCGGAAGGTCAGCCGTCCGAGTTTGTACAGGAATGTGGCCACGGGGGGTGTACTCCCGGTCAGGTCGTTGGGAAAAAAAGGGCGTGAGGAACCAGCCCGACGACGAGAGCGGCGTGTCAGGTGGAGCGTCGGGGAGACAGGTCGTACGGAAGCCGTACGCAGGGTGGTGCGGGGACGTCAGACGCCGAGGGCGGGGAACACCACGGCTTCTGCGTAGTCGGTGAGGAACGCCTGGTCGACAGGGCGGTCGTCGACCAGTTCCCTGGCGGCGACGGCGCCGATCATCATGTGCGGCACGTAGAGGAGCGCCGGATTGTCCGGACGCACTTCTCCCCTGTCCACAGCACGCTGAAGGAGCGTCCCGAGGCCGGTCATCTCCGGCTCGATCAGCAGGTCCCGCAGCGCCTGGAAGAGATCGGGGTTGTTGTGGACGGCATGGCTCAGACCCCGCATCAGCGCGGAGTTCCGCTCCATCTGGCAGTCGTCGGTCTGCGCCATCACGGCAAAGAAGTCACCGCGAAGCGAACCGGTGTCGACATCGGCAAGGTGGACCGGCTTGTTGTTCCGGAGCGCCTTGACGACCAGCTCGGCCTTGCTCCCCCACTGGCGGTAGAGGGTGGCCTTGCTGGAACGGGTGCGGGCGGCAACGGCGTCCATGGTCAGGGCTTCATAGCCGACCTCGCCGAGCAGATCGATCACAGCGGAGTACAGCTCGCTCTCGCGTTCAGGCGTGAGCCGGCTGCGTGCCATGGTCGACCTCCTCTTCCTTGCGCCTGCTGGATCGTACGTCAGTCGAAGATCAACTAACGGAACGAAACTGTTTCGTACACTTTGAAGGCACTCCCCTCCGTAGCGAAACGAAACAGTTTCGCTTGTGTCCTGCACCACAAGTTGCCGCGGGCCCTCCGCGCGGAAAGCATTGGAGGGTGAGTGACGACGTCGCGTATCTCCGTTTCCCGCACCTCCACAAGGACTTGCTCTGCTTCGCGGCGGAGGACGACCTCTGGGTCTCCCCTCTCGCCCCGGCGGGGCAGCGGCCAGGCCGGGCGTGGCGGCTGACCGTCGACCGGACCAGGGTCAGCCATCCGCGCTTCTCGCCCGACGGCAGCCGCATCGCCTACACGACCTGGCGCACCCTCGATCCGGAGATCCACCTCGCCCCGGTCGACGGCGGGCCCGCCCGCAGACTCACCTACTGGGGCTCCACCGACGCCCGGGTCTGCGGCTGGAGCCCCGACCCCGGGGACGCGTCCCAGATCCTCGCCGTCTCCTCGCACAACCAGCCGTTCTCCTACTTCTCCTGGGCGTACAGCGTCCCCACCGACGGCAGCCCCGGCGGAAAGCTCCCCTGGGGACCCGTCTCGGACATCGCCGTCGCCGACATCGACGGCGAACGCCGCACCCTGCTGCTCACCGGGAAGCCGCCGCACGAGCCGGCCGCCTGGAAGCGGTACCGGGGCGGCGCCACCGGCCGGCTGTGGCTCCACGGCGAGCGCCTGCTGCCGGACATCGGCGGGCATCTGGACGCACCGATGTTCGTCGGGCGCCGGATCGCCTTCCTCTCCGACCACGAGGGCGTCGGCAATCTGTACTCCTGCCTGATGGACGGCAGCGACCTCCGCCGCCACACGGACCACGACGCCTTCTACGCCCGGCACGCCTCCAGCGACGGCTCCAGAGTGGTCTACCAGTGCGGCGGCGACCTGTGGCTGGTCGAGGACCTGGAAGCGCCGGACGCGGCCCCCCGGAAGCTGGAGGTGCGGCTCGGGGGGCCTCGGACCGGCCGCCGTACGTACCAGGTACCGGCCTCCAGCCATGTCGACGCGCTGTCCGTCGACGAGACGGGCCGCGCGAGCGCGGTCTCGGTGCGGGGCAGCCTCTACTGGCTCACCCACCGTGACGGCCCCGCCCGTACGATCGCCGACACACCGGGGGTACGGGTACGGCTGCCGGAGATGCTCGGCAGCAGCGGCCGGGTCGCGTACGTCACGGACGCCGAGGGGGACGACGCCATCGAGATCGCCTTCCTCCCCCGGGCCAGCGGCGATCGCCCGCCCCACCGGCTGGCGGCAGGGCGGCTGGGCAGGGTCCACGAGATCACCTCCGATCCGGAGGGCGAGCGGCTGGCCATCGCGTCGAACGACGGCCGACTGCTGCTCCTGGACACGGCGGAGGACGCGGCGGGGGACGCGGGGGCCACAACCGTCGACGTCGTCGAGATCATCGAGGACCTGGAAAGCGGGCGGGTCGAAGGCAGCCTCGTGAACGCCGGGGCCGTGGTCACGGACGCAGGGGCCGTGGTCACCGACGCCGGTGCGACCGCCACGGAGGCAGGGGGTGCCGGGGGTGCCGGGGGTGCCGGGGCCGGCCTCACCGAACTCATCCGCTCCGTGAACGGCCCGGTCCGCGATCTGGCGTTCTCCCCGGACGGCCACTGGCTGACCTGGTCCCACCCCGGCATCGGCCGGTCGCTGCGGCAGATCAAACTGGCCCGGATCACCGGCCCCGACGCCCCGGTGATAGTCGATGTCACCAACGGCCGGTTCGAGGACGAGAACCCCGTCTTCACGGGCGACGGCCGCTATCTCGCGTTCCTCTCCTGGCGTGGGTTCGACCCCGTGTACGACGTCCACACCGGCGACCTCTCCTTCCCCTTGGGCTGCCGCCCGTACCTGGTCCCCCTCACCTCGGCCACCCCCTCCCCCTTCGCCCTGCTCCCGGACGGCAGGCCCGCGGCGGGCGGTCTGGACCCGGTGGACGTTCCCGAGGGCACGGTCGAGGGACCGACGGTCATGGTGGAGTTCGAGGGACTGGAGAGCAGGGTGACCCCGTTCCCCGTCTCCGCGTCGAAGTACTCGGCTCTCCAGCCGGTCAGCGGCGGCGGCCTCGTCTGGCTTCGCTGGCCGATCTCCGGCGCGCTGGGCGAGACGTTCGCCAACCCGGCGGACATGTCGGGCCGGCCCACCCTGGAGCACTTCAACATCGCCAAGGCCCGCAGGACCGAACTGGTCGGCCATCTCGACTGGTTCGCGGTGAGCGGGGACGCCACCCGGCTGGTCGTCATGGACGACGGTGAACTGCGCGCCGTCCCCTCCAACGAGCCCGGTGACAACGACACGACGGTCTTCCTCGACCTGCGCCGCATCCTCCACGACGTCGACCCGGCGGCCGAATGGCGCCAGGCCTACGGGGAGGCGGGGCGCATCATCCGGTCCTACTTCTGGGAACCGGACATGTGCGGCATCGACTGGGACGGCGTGCTGGAGCAGTACCGCCCGCTGGTCGAACGGGTCTCGTCGCCCGACGAGTTCGCCGATCTGCTGCGCGAGGTGCTCGGCGAGCTGGGCACCTCCCACGCGTACGTCGCACCCGCCCGCCGCAACGAAGGCCCCCCGCACTACCAGCGGGCCATCGGGCTGCTGGGCGCCAACCTCGTGTGCCGGGACGGCGACTGGATGGTGCGGCGCATCCTGCCGGGCGACTCCTCCGACTCCAAGGCCCGCTCACCGCTCGCCGGTACGGGGATCCGGGAGGGAGCCGTCCTCACCCATGTCGACGGCCGGCCCGTCGACCCGGTGGCGGGGCCGTACCCGCTGCTGACGGCGGCGGGCGGCACCACGGTGGAGCTGACGTTCCGCCCGGCCGTGGGCGAGTGCGGGGGCCGGTCCCGCCGCATCGCGATCGTGCCCCTGATCGACGAACGACCACTGCGCTACCAGGACTGGGTGGCCAAACGCCGCGAAGTCGTACGGGAGTTGAGTCACGGCAAGTGCGGGTATCTGCACATCCCCGACATGGGAGGCTCCGGCTGGGCCCAGTTCAACCGCGATCTGCGGTTGGAAGTGTCGCGCCCCGCCCTGATCGTGGACGTACGGGGCAACGCGGGCGGTCACATCAGCGAGCTGGTCGTCGAGAAGCTCACCCGCACGATCCTCGGCTGGGACCTGACCCGCAACGCCCAGGCGGTCTCGTACGCGTCCAACGCGCCCCGGGGGCCCGTCGTCGCGCTCGCCGACGAGGCGACCTCCTCCGACGGGGACATGATCACAGCCGCGTTCCGGCTGCTGAAGCTGGGACCTGTGGTGGGCCAGCGCACCTGGGGCGGCGTGGTCGGCATGACCGGCCGGCACCGGCTCGGTGACGGCACGGTGATCACGGTGCCGATGAACGCGGCCTGGTTCGACACGTACGGCTGGTCCGTCGAGAACTACGGCGTCGAGCCCGACCTGGAGGCGCTGCGCACCCCGCTGGACTGGGCGGAGGGCCGTCACGCGGTGCTGGACGACGCGGTCAGGGTGGCCCTGGACCTCCTGGCCGCACACCCGGCGGCCACACCACCCACCTACGGAACGGCCCCGAACCTCCGCAGGCCCCCGCTTCCGCCGAGGTGACCACCGCCCCTCCGGGGTCCGGGCGCCGCCCCGGGCCACGGCCGGGGTCGTTCCGGGGCACGCACGCGAGAAGGGGCGTACCCGAAACCCGGGTACGCCCCGACGGACCGCAGATGCTCAGCCGCGCTCGAAGCGCTCACGCGCCTCGTCCGTCACGTCCTGCGCGCGGTCCCGCGCGCCGGGCCGACGGTCCGACGCCTGGTCCGAGTCGCGGTCCGGACGGTCGGAGGAACGCTCGCGCGCCTCGTCCTGCTTGCCGCCCGCCTTCTGCTGCTTGGCCTGGTCGGCGAGCTCCTGCGCCTTGTCCTTGAACTGGTCTGCGATGCCCATGCTGTTCACTCCAATGTGGGTGCGTGGGGGTGGCCCCGGTGGGACCTCGCTCAGACTTACACACCCGGACATCCATCGCATTTCGATCATCCGCGCGGAGCTCGTGCTGCCTTGTCCGCCCGCCCACCGGCCCCCACGAGCCCCTTGCTCACACCGTCCAGCCGAGATCCGAAGCGCTTCATCTCGCGCTGCCCGACCGCCCCGATCACCATCGGCAGGTACCCCCGGATCGACTGCATCCCGCGCAGCCACCACTGGGCGTACACGTGCGAGGAGCGCCGCTCGATCCCTGCGACGATCCGGTCGACCGCAGGGCCCAGCGGGTACGTCCGGTTCGTCGGCCACGGCAGGCGCTGCCGCAACTCCCGCATGACGTCGTCCTCGTCGGCGCCGCGCACCATGTCCGTGTCGGTCCAGGACAGATAGCCGACCCCGACCTTCACGCCCCGGTGGCCGACCTCGCCGCGCAGGCAGTGCGCGAACGCCTCCACACCCGACTTGGACGCGCAGTAGGCGCTCATCATCGGCGCCGGCGTGATCGCCGCCAGTGAGGCGATCTGCAGGAAGTAGCCACGGCTCTCCATGAGCACCGGCAGGAACGCCCGCGCGGTCACCGCGCCACCTATCAGGTTCACCTCGATGACCCGCCGCCACGCCTCCGGATCGGAGTCCACGAGCGGACCACCGGTGGCGACACCGGCGTTGGCGACGACGACGTCGATCTTCCCGAAACGTTCCTTGACCTCTTCGGCGACCCGGCTCATCGCCGCGTGGTCGGTGACGTCCGCGTGCCAGTGGTCACTCTCCGAGTGCAGCCGCTCGGAGACCTTCTTCAGCTCGTCCGGCTCCAGTCCGACCAGCGCCAGCGTGGCACCGCGCGCCGACAGCTTGCGGGCCAGCAGCTCGCCCACCCCACGCGCCGCGCCCGTGACGACGACGACCTGTCCTTCGAGACTCCGCCTGCCGCTCATGCGACCTCCTCCTCACGCACGGCGGCCGCCGTGCTGCCCGCACCTTCCACAGTGACGTACGAGGCCACCAGTTCACGGAGCTTCGCCGTGACCACCTCGGGCGCCTCGACCGGTGTCATGTGACCCATACCCGCCAGCTCGGTGAGCCCGAGGCTCTGCGGCAGGGCCGCCTCGATGGATCGCGCGTGCACGGGCGGCGTCAGCCGGTCCTCCGTACCCGCGATCACCGCGGTCGGCAGCCGCAGCTCCCGCAGACGCGCCTCCAGGTCGAGCTCCGCGAGTACGTGCCCCCAGGCGACGCGCGCCCCGCGAGGACACGCGTGCACGATCCTGGCACAGATGTCGATCTTGTCCGGGGCGGAACCGCGGCCCATCGTCGCGTACCGGAGGATCTTCTTGGAGACCGCCGTGACCGGCCCGAGCGGCGCACGCGCACCGAGGACCGCCGCCGTCATCCGGGTGCGGAGGGCACCGGCCCGCAGTGGCAGCACCAGCGATTCGGCCGTCAGCCGCGAACTTCCGGTGCTGCACAGCAGCACGGCCGCCCCGTGCTCGCGCAGGGCATCGCGGCCCGCCGCCGCCATCAGCGTCATCCCGCCCATGGAGTGCCCGCCCAGCACGGCCTTCTGTCCTGGTGCGAGCGTGGCCTTCAGCACCGCCTCCAGGTCGTCGGCGAGAGCACGGGTGCTGTATCCGTCAGGCCCGGCCTCCGGTGAACGGCCGTGGCCCCGCTGGTCGTAGACGACGACCCGGTGGTCGGCCGCGAGGTCACGCACCTGGGCGTCCCAGAAGCGGGTGTTACAGGTCCAGCCGTGCGCCAGGACCACCGCGGGGGCGTCCTCGGGGCCGTGCAGTTCGGCGTGGAGGCGTGAGCCGTCGGCGGAGACGACGCTCAGCTCCCGCGCGGGCACCGGCGCGGTGCGGCCCGCCTGCGTCGGTCGGCTCATCGCGCGGCCTCCTCGGTCACGGCCTGCTCCGTGGAGCGGGCGGCGGGGGGACGGATGACGTCGTACTCACCCAGGTCGACCGAGCGGGTGGCCCGCCGGAATTCGGCCGTCGTGCCCGGCCAGACCGTGGTGTTGCGTCCGTTGGCATCGAGGTACCAGCTGGTGCAGCCCCCGGTGTTCCACACGGTCCGCTTCATCCGTTCCTGGACCCGCCGGTTCCAGGTGCCGACGGCGGCCGGCCGCGCGTCGAGGGCGACGCGCCCGCCCAGGACGTCCAGCTGGCGCATGAAGTCGGCCATGTAGTTCAGCTGGGACTCGATCATCAGGATCATGGAGGAATTGCCTAGCCCGGTGTTGGGGCCGATGATCGTCATCCAGTTGGGGAAACCGGCCGCCGTCGCACCCCGCAGCGCCTGCATCTCGTCCTTCCAGGATTCGGCGAGGGTGATGCCGTCCGCGCCGACGACCCGGTCGGCGATCGGCATGTCCGTCACGTGGAAGCCGGTGCCGAGGATGATCACGTCGGCCTCGGTCTCCGAACCGTCCGACCCGACCAGCGTGGAACCCCGCACCTCGGACAGGCCGGAGTCGACCACGTCCACATTCGGCCGGGCGAGCGCCGGGTAGTAGGCGTTGGAGAGCAGGATGCGCTTGCAGCCGATGCGGTACGAGGGGGTCAGCTTGGCCCGCAACGCGGGGTCCTTGACCGCACGCGCCATGTTCGCCTTGGCTATGGACTCCACGAGCCCCAGTTGGTCGGGGTGTTTGGTGAACGCCCCCACCTGCAACTCCCGGATGGTCCACAGGAGTCCGCGACGCGCTGTGGCCGTGAAGGGCAGTTTCCGGTGCAGCCACTTCTCGGCCCCGCTGATGGCCCGGTCCATGCGCGGCATCACCCACGGCGGAGTCCGCTGGAAGAGAGTGAGCCGGCCGGCCTGCGGCTGGATCTCCGGGACGATCTGTATCGCGGATGCCCCGGTGCCGATAACGGCGACGCGCTTGCCGCTGAGGTCGTAGTCGTGGTCCCACTGGGCGGAGTGGAAGACCTTGCCGGGGAACTCGGCGAGCCCCGGGATGTCCGGCAGCTTCGGGTCGGAGAGCGGGCCTGTGGCGGACACGACCGCGTCGGCGGTGATCGTGGAGCCGTTCGCCGTCTCGATCACCCAGTGCAACTCGTCGTTGTCCCAGCGCATGACCGTGACTTCGTGGTTCAGCCTGATGTGCGGGCGCAGACCGAAGGTGTCGGCGACGTGCTCCAGGTAGGCGCGGATGTGCTGCTGTCCCGAGAAGGTGCGCGGCCAGTCGGGGTTGGGTGCGAACGAGAACGAGTACAGGTGGGACGGTACATCGCAGGCGCAGCCCGGGTAACTGTTGTCCCGCCAGGTGCCGCCGACCGAGCCGGCCCGTTCGAGGACCAGGAAGTCGGTCATGCCTTCGCGGCGGAGCCGGACCGCGGCTCCGAGGCCCCCGAATCCGGATCCGATCACCGCCACTCGTACGTGCTCGTGCTGGGCCATGCTGCCGCCTCCCCGCGGTACGTGCCACAACTCTGCCAGCAATCACTGGCACTGTTGGGAGAGTAGAGCAGCTCCGTACCGATGGGTAGGGGGCGGAGCAGGGAAAGTTACCGGCGGTACAACATAGGGTGCGAGTGTGGCTGAAGGACGCGAGCACCGTGAATACCGCATGGAGGAGCTGGCCCGGGAGGCCGGCATCACCGTGCGCACCCTGCGCTTCTACCGGGAGCGGGGGCTGATCCAGCCACCCCGCCGCGAGGGCCGCATCGCCTGGTACGACGACCACCACCTGGCCCGGCTGCGCACCATCACGGGCCTGCTGGAACGGGGCCACACCCTCAACGGCATCGCCGATCTCGCCAGCACCTTCGACAGCGGCCGCGATGTCGCCGAGGTGCTCGGCCTGGGCGAACCGACCGAGGAGACCCCGGTCCGGCTCACACCGGAGCAGCTCGCCGACTACTTCCGGGACCAGGCGACGGCGGAGAACCTCGCCGCCGCCATGGAGTTGGGTTACGTCGGCATCGACGGCGACGAGATCGTCCACATCAGCCGCCGCCTGCTGGAGGCATCGTCCGAACTGGTGCGGGCCGGGGTTCCGCTCGACGCCGTGCTCTCCTCGGGCCGCCAGGTCCGCGAGCACGCGGACGCGCTCGCCGACCTCTTCGTACGCGTCCTGCGCGCCCACACGGCACGGACGGAGCCCGAGCACCTGCGCGCGCTGGCCCACGCGGTCGTGGATGCCGAGCTCTCCATGGCCTTGGACCGACGGCTGCGCGAGGACGATCAGCGTTCGTAGGCGACCGTCAGCACTCGTAGGCGACGGTCAGCGTGCACAGGCGACCGTCAGCGCTCGTAGGTGACCGTCACCGGCGCGTGGTCGCTCCACCGCTCGCCGTGCGTGGCGGCGCGCTCCACCCAGGCCTTCACCGCGCGGGCGGCGAGACCCGGGGTCGCGATCTGGTAGTCGATGCGCCAGCCCGCGTCGTTGTCGAAGGCCCGACCACGGTAGGACCACCAGGAATACGGGCCCTCTTCGTCCGGGTGCTGCGTGCGGACCACATCGACGTACGCCGCTTCGTCGAACACCCGGGTCAGCCACTCCCTCTCCTCGGGGAGGAAGCCGGAGTTCTTCCTGTTGGACTTCCAGTTCTTGAGGTCGGCCTCCCGGTGGGCGATGTTCCAGTCGCCGCACACGACCACCTCGCGCCCCTCCGCCGCCGCCCGCTCCTTCAGCCCCTGGAGATAGGGGAGGAAGGCCGCCATGAAGCGCTCCTTCTCCTCCTGCCTCTCCGTGCCGACCTCACCGGAGGGCAGATACAGGCTGGCGACCGTCACACCCGGGAGGTCGACCTCGACGTAGCGGCCGGAGGTGTCGAATTCATCACTCCCCGGGACCCCGAACCCACCGAACCCGATCTGGACGCGCTCCTGCGCATGCCGCGTATAGACGGCGACTCCCGCGCGCCCCTTGGCAGCGGCCGGGGCGTACACGACATGCCAACCCTCGGGCTCACGCACCTCTTCGGGGAGCTGCTGCGCTTCGGCACGGACCTCCTGGAGGCAGATCACATCAGCCTCGGTCCGCCCCAGCCACTCGACGAAGCCCTTCTTCGCCGCGGCACGGATCCCGTTCACGTTCACGGTGGTAACAGTCAGCATCCCGGTACAGTACCTACAAAGCGGCGATGCATACCTGTACCATGTCTCGCATGAATATCCACATCCGCCCTTTCGACCACCCTGACGCCGTGAAGCTCAACGACCAGGTGCAGCTCGAATATGCCGAGCGCTACGGCGACGAGGGCGACATCACACCGCTCGACGCGACGATGTTCGACCCACCGCGCGGACTGTACTTGCTCGCCTACGACGACGAGGGCCGACCCCTGGCGACCGGCGGCTGGCGCAGCCAGGAGCGGAACGACGAGGGCTACTCCGACGGCGACGCCGAGATCAAGCGGATGTTCGTGATACCCGAAGGCCGCGGCAAGGGCCTGGCACGCCGCATCCTCGCCGCCCTGGAGGCCGACGCCCGTGCGGCCGGACGCACCCGCATGGTCCTGGAGACCGGCGACCAGCAGCCCGAGGCGATCGCGCTGTACACATCGAGTGGTTACACCGTCTGCACGAAGTTCGGCCACTACCGCACGTACGACAGCAGCATCTGCATGGCCAAGCCGCTGACCGAGCCCTCTTAGGCGAGCCCGCCCCGGCTACGGAACCCGGGCCACCCCGACGTAGAACCCGCTCCGCTCATACACCGGCGCGGGCTCCACCTGGTACCACTCGGGCGCCGTGACCAGCCCCGGCTCGACGAGTCGCAGGCCCTCGAAGAAGGGCTCGACCTCCTCCCGCGTACGCATGCGCAGCGCGATGGCGCCCTTGTCGTACGCGGACTCCGTCGCCTGCTTGAGCTCCGGATGCTGATCCGCGGTTCCGTGCGACAACACCAGATAACTCCCCGAAGGAAGCGCCTCCACCAGGGTGCGGACGATGCCGTACGGGTCCTGCTCGTCGGGCAGGAAGTGCATCAGGGCGATGAGCGACAGCGCGACGGGCCTGTCGAAGTCCAGTGTCCGCGCGGCCTGTTCGAGTATCTCCCCCGGAGCCCGCACGTCCGCGTGGAGGAAGTCCGTCACACCCTCGGGCCGGCTCACCAGCAGCGCTTCCGCATGCCGCAGCACGATGGGGTCGTTGTCGGCGTAGACGACTCTGGCTCTCGGTGTGACGGCCTGGACGACCTGATGAAGGTTGGGCGAGGTGGGGATGCCGGTGCCGAGGTCCAGGAACTGATCGACCCCCTCCCCGGCCAGCCAGGCGGAGGCCCGGTGCATGAACGCCCGGTTCCGCGCCGCGTTGGCCCGCGCCTCGGCAGGCAGCTTCTCCGCGACCGCCTGATCGACCGGATAGTTGTCCTTCCCGCCGAGCAACCAGTCGTAGACCCGTGCCGGGTGCGGCTTGCTGGTGTCGATGCGGGAGCTCGGCGTGCGGGCAGTCACAGTGCGTCCTCCGAACCAATCCATGAACGGCCTCGCGTCCTCCCAGCATCCCCCCAACACCCTTATTCGGGAGGGCGGTTGAGCGAGGACGGACCAGGCTACCGGGTGCCGGCCCGACAGAGGGCCGCCCCTCCCCAGGGTCGGCCCGCCCTCCGGCCCGCCTCCGGCCCCTGGGTCACTCCTGGACGCCCGCCGACTCCACTGCCCTGCGGCGCAGGGAGAGGCCGGCCGGAACGACCGCCGAGATCACGGCGAGCACCGCACAGGCAGCCACGGTCGCACCGAGTGCCACCCACGGGATCTCGATGCCCGCCCACACCGAGAGCAGCCCCAGTGCGCTCCAGATGCCCATCAGATTGAGCACGGCCACCAGCTCTGCAGGCCGCGGTCGCCGACGCCGCGGATCATTCCGCGATCCCGGTCGACCTCGACCTCGACCTTCCGGGCAGGCTGCCCCAGGCAGTCGAGTCCGCGGCGTACTTCGTGGTCTGCGAGGCCCTCACCAACGTCGCCAAGCACAGCGGGGCCGACCGCGTGCGGGTGAGCGGCGGCCACCACGACGGGCGTCTGTTCCTGGAGGTGTGCGACGACGGCCTGGGTGGCGCGAACACCTCGGCGGGGAGCGGACTCACCGGCCTCGCGGACCGGGTGTCGGTCCTGGATGGCAGACTTTCCCTTTCCAGTCCACCGGGTGGACCCACCCTGCTGCGTGTGGAGGTTCCTTGCGAGTCGATCAAGGAGGCCGATCACTCCGTGTAGTGCTGGCCGAGGACAGCGTGTTGCTGAGGGAAGGGCTCATCGGCCTGCTCAGCCGCTGTGGCCACGAGGTGGTGGCAGCTGTCGGGGACGCGGAGGCCCTGCTCGCCGCAGTGGAGGAGTACGCCCCCGACATCGTGGTGACGGACGTGCGCATGCCGCCCGGCTTCCAGGACGAGGGCCTGCACGCCGCGGTGCGCCTGCGCGAGCAACGGCCCACACTGCCGGTCCTGGTCCTCAGCCAGTACGTACAACGTACGTACGCCGCCGATCTCCTGGATTCAGGCGACGGTTCGGCGGTCGGCTATCTGCTGAAGGACCGTGTCGGCCAGATCGAGGAGTTCGTCGACGCCCTGCGCGAGGTCGCGGACGGGGGCACGGTCGTCGACCCCGAGGTGGTGCGCCAGTTGCTGCGCCGCCGCCGCGACCCGCTGCAACGCCTCACCCCGCGCGAACGCGAGGTCCTGGCGCTGATAGCTGAGGGCAAGACCAACGGAGCGATCGCTCGAGCCCTGGTGGTATCCGACGCCGCCGTCAGTAAGCACATCGGCAGCATCCTCACCAAGCTGGACCTGCCTCCGTCGGACGAGACCCACCGCCGAGTGCTGGCCGTCCTCACGTATCTGCGAGCCTGACCGGCGAGCGGGGCGCTCCTGCGCTGAAGGATCCCACCCCCGAGATGCATGGATTTTCCAATGATCGGATTATCCATGTACTGTCTGGTCATGGATGACCGGCAGCTGACCGAAGAGCTCTACGACTATGTGTTCGCGATCCGCACCCAGGTGCATGCCGAGCTCAAGGAGCTGGCCCGGGATGTGGGGCTGACCGACACTCAGGCCGATGCGCTGTGGAGGCTGAGTCGCGGGCGGGAGATGACCGCGCGCCGTCTGGCCGACCTCTTGCAGTGCGACGCCTCGACCGCCACGTCGATGATCGACCGACTGGAGAAGCGTGGCCTGGTCCGCCGTGTGCCCCACCCCCTGGACCGTCGCGCCAAAGTCATCCAGCTCACCCCCGAGGGATGCGCGCTGCGCGATCGCGTCATCCAGCACACCACCGAACACTCACCCTTCGCGCTCCTCGACCGCGAAAGCAGGCTGCGCCTGCACACGCTTCTCCGCGAAGTGATCGATGGTCCCCGCCCACCAGGTGAGTCCGCCGACGTCAAGAACCCCGCCGAGGAGGAGCAGCGATGAGAAGCGGGACCACGGTCATCACGGGCGGATCCTCAGGCCTGGGCCTGGTGACGGCGCGTCATCTGGTCAAGGCAGGTCAGAGCATCATCCTTGTCGGCCGAAACGCGACACGCACCCGGGCCGCCGCCGACAGCCTGCGCGGCCTGATTCCTGCAGGGAGTGACGCGGCACCACCGAGGATCTACACCGCCGACCTGGAACAGTGGTCACAGGTTCAGGCACTGGCGGCGGAGCTGGCCGCCGACAGAGTCCCGGTGGACGTCCTCATCAACAACGCGGGAGCGGCGTTCCCCCGGTACGAGCAGACGCCGGACGGGGTGGAACGCACCTACGCGCTCAATCACCACGCCCCGTTCCTGCTCACCCACGCCCTTCTGGCCGAGGGAGCACTCGCACCCGAAGCGCGGATCATCAACATGTCCTCGTTCGTGGAGAAGCGTGGCAAGCTCGATGCCACCGATCCGGACGTCGCGGGAACATCCTGGAGCAAGCGCTTCTACAACCAGCCCAACGTCTACGCGACGAGCAAACTCGTCAGCCTCCTGGCCGCGCGGGAACTCGCACGCCGTCTGCCTGAAGGCATGAGCCTGTACAACGCCGATCCCGGCATGGTCAGAGGCACCGGAATGAACCGCAACGCCGGCGGTCCGATGCGGCTGACCGCCCCGCTGTTCCGTCCGTTCGCCATCACGCCGGACGAAGGTGTGCAGACCCCGGTCCGGCTCGCCGATGCCTCGCCCGCACCACGCCCCAGCGGGGGATTCTTCAGCAAGTCCCAGTCGGTCGCCCCTTCGCGCCTGGCCATGAACGACGCCCTCGCCCGGACCGTGTACACCAGGACCGCGTCCCTCCTCGGGGTGGAGCCCCTCACGAAGTAGGTCCGGCCCGTGGACATGGACATGGACATGGACATGGACATGGACATGGATGTGGACGTGGATGTGGTCGTGGCGCGGATGATGACGCGGCGACGGAGGCCGACGCCACGCTCTCAGCGGCGTTTGGCGTCGAGCCATTCGTCGCTGTTCCACATGACGGGCATGGCGCCGACCGGTTCGAACCGGATGTCCGGGTCGTTGCTGTGGAGCAGGCAGAAGAAGCGGCGATGAAGCACCACCGCGTGTCGGGCCTGGTTGGCGACGATGTCCAGAACGACCTGGGCCGCTCCCGGGCAGGCTGCCGTGAAGCGGTCGTAGTCGGTGATGGACAGGACGAGCCCAGTACCTTCTGGTGAGTCGTCGTATGGGCCGTGGCAGGCCACATCCCCGAGACAGTCGTCGAGCGCGTCGAGGTTGTGGCCGTAGTAGTCGGGAAACCGCAGCGCGGCGGCGACGTCCCTGTGCATGTCCTGCTCGGAGGCCCACTCGCCCGCAGCGAGGTGGACGACGCGGAAGCCGCGCCCCTCGAGCCGCAGTTCGGCTTCCCTGAGGAGCTGTCGGCGCCAGAAGAGGGTGACGAAGGTGCTCTGCATGTACTCGATGCCGGGAAAGCGGGTCGAGGTCGCGCCAGGTGCCGAGTCCTGGGCGCGTTCACTCCGGTACGCGTCCAGGAGGCGGAAGAACTCCTCGACCGGAGTCGAGCCTACGGGGGTGTTGCGTTCGATCTCGGCCGCCCAGGTGTGGGAGCCGGTGATGCCGCGTCGCTCGTGGAGCCAACGGTTGAAATCGTCCTCGGGCCAGAAGGCGAAGGGTTCCTCGACGCCGTGCACACCAAGGGCTGCACGGTAGCCGGTGAGCAGGGACTGCAGGTGCAGGAGCGAACCGCCGGGGACCCATGTGCTGGGCCGGAGCCGGATCTGTTCCAGCAAGTCGTACACGTCCGTGCAGTCCTGCCAGTGCCTGGCATTGGGGGGCGCGCTGTCTTCGGTCGGCATGCTCCGACCCTACGGTGGTGACACAGACTGCCCCTAGCCTGACAGTCCAGCTCCACAACTCCGAAGGGTGGGGTCCCCTCGCGGCGTCCTCACCGCTACGCTCGACTCGATCCCTCGGCAAGGGGCCGGAGGGTAACTGGTGTTTGATGTGGTGGGGGTTGACATGACGACTGGTCGTGTGGTGCGTTTCGACAGTGCACGGGGTTACGGCTTCATCGCGCCCGAAGGCGGCGGGGACGATGTGTTCCTGCACGTGAACGACATGCAGGTGCCCGAAGCCCTGGTAAGTCCCGGTGTGATGCTGACATTCGAGATCGAGGAGGGTGACCGGGGGCCGAAGGCCGCCGGGGTCCGACTCGCCCCCGGAGAGACCGGCAAGCCGGCGGTTCCGTACGACGATTCGCTCTGCGACGTGCTCAGCGCGGAGGAGTTCACCCAGGAGGTCACCGAGGCCCTGCTGAAGGCGGCGCCCTCGCTCACCGGTGAACAGATCCTGCAGGTCCGCGGTGGTCTGGCCCAGCTCGCGAAGAGCCACGGCTGGACCGAGGGCTGAGCCACCCAGGCGGCACCCGGCACCCGTCGCATCCGAGTGGTCGTTGCGACACGTGGTCGGCTGGTCAGGCCGCGAGCAGTTCGGGCAGGCGCTCGGCCGGGGTTCCCGGTCGAGCCTCGTGCGTGGTCGGCTGCTGAATCGAGCCGGCACACCTCGACGACGAGATCCCGGTCGGACGGTGAACGTCCGACCGGGATCCTCTGTGTGCGGATGTGCCGGGGTCAGCCGGTGATCGCTGCCTTCAGGGTCGACGTCGAGCCGTCGGGCCGTTTGAAGGTGCCGGTGGCGTAGTACTCGTTGGTGGAGGCGGGGTTGGGTGTGGTCCGCGCCACCGTGGCGGAGTAGCTACTCGTCCGCTTGGTGCACGACGGGTCGCAGAGGTTCAGGGTCTTGGACGTGCTGACGCCGTCGATGACGGATCCGACCTTGATCGACTGCGGGACGATGTAACCACCGTCTGCCGGCTTGTAGGAGAGGCTGCTGCGCTCCTGGGGGATGTCGCGGTAGTGGCGTACCTGGTACCGCACGCACACCTTGCCGGCCGCGTACGTGCTGCACTTCTCGGCCGCCGTCTGCCACTTGCCCCACGAGGCGTGGAGGTCCCAGACATAGCCGTTGCTGAACTCGCCCTGCACCTTGTACGGACCGGAGGTGAGGGTCTGGACCGGGGACCAGGCGGATGTCCACGCGGCGGTCTTCATGGTGCAGCCGCCCGTGCAGACCTGGGCGAGGGGTGAGCCGGTGTACCAGTGATAGGTGGTCGGCTTCATCCCGTAGCCGTTGACGGGAGAGAGGATCACCCTTCCCCGCCAGCCGGTGACCGAGCCGGTGTCGGTGACGCGCTTCTGCACCTCGGCGCAGATCTGCCCCGTCGGAGTGACGCCGTCGCTTTCGGTGTACGACTTGCAAACCTTGTCCATCGCCTGCCAGGTGGTGGCGGCCGAAGCGCTGGAGGCTCCGGCGACGGTCCCGGCGCCGACGAGAGCAGCGGTGACGGCGAAGGCCGCCAGGTTTCTCCTGACCCTTCGCACTGTTGCGGTGATGCGCACAGATTCCCCGATTCATCTCTGTGATTGCTGCGGCGGCTGTGTGACGAGAGTCGACTCGTGTGCCGAATCCTTAGCGACGCCTGATCGGGGCGGATCGGTTCCAGGGGATCGCTGTGCGGTCGGTGTCACGGGCTCGGGCCAGGACGTTCGCAAGTCCCATACCTGCGTGGCGAGTTCGAGTGGCACTCCCACAATCACCACCGGCCGGGAGCCCCGGACGGCGCCGACCTCCGCACAGCCGCCGTCGACCCGCACGGACAACCCCAGACCGTCCACGCACGCCTTGACCGCCCAACAGGTCGGCGCGCACACCCATGCCCACACACCGGAGGGCGGCCGTACGGCGGCCACCGGACCATCTCGGTGCGCGCACCCCGACCTCTCGCCGTGCCCGGAAACGACGAAATCCCGACCGATCGAAGTGATCGGACGGGATTTCGTGAACCGTTTACGAGGTGACTCGCAGACGGCCCTGCGTGCGGTGGACCTGTGGGGATTTGAACCCCAGACCCCCTCGATGCGAACGAGGTGCGCTACCAGACTGCGCCACAGGCCCTTGCAACGAGTGAAACTCTAGCACCCTCACCGGGGTGCTCGGAAATCCGTATCCCGGCAGGTCACCGAGTCGGGGTCTCCCACCGGTCTCACTCGTTGGCGGCGCGCGGCCGGTCCTCTTCGTCGTACTGGTCGAAGAGCGGGGTCCGGCCTCGGTCACGGGTACGCCGGGGCGCGTTACCGCGGCGGCGCGGGGCCTCGTCGGCGGCGGGTGCGGCGGATTCCTGGGTCTCGTGGCTGCCCGTACGGCTGGGTTCGGCCGGGCTGGAGCGGGCCGCACTCCAGGTCTCCGGGTCGCCGACCTCCACCCCGCCCGTCGCCCGCGGGGCGACCGGGGCGGTGACATAGGTCGGCAGGGGTACCGGAACCGGCTCCCAGCTGTCGCCCTGGGCCGGTCCGCGTTCCCGCTGCTGGTCGACCCACTCCGCGTGGTCCGTCTGCTCGACGAGAGCGCGCCGGCCCGCCTCCTGGGGCGAGACCGTGGGTGCGGGCGCGGGCACCCCTCCGGGTTCCTCGTCGGGCTCGGCCGGGGCCGAGGACGCGGGCTGGTGCCTGCGGGGCCGGTTCTCGCGCAGTCGCTGCGCGGCCACCTCTGCCCGGCGCCGGTCCATGGTGAAGACGAACCGTCGGCGCTCCTGGGTGCGCAGGTGCACGATGTACGTGCTCAGCAGCAGGGCCGGGACGGCCGGCGCCCAGAGGAACCGCAGTCCGCCCACCGCCGCGACGATCGCGCCGAGCGTGAACGCCATGAAGAGGACCGTGGTGGTACGCCGGCGACGCGCCAGGACCTGCGAGCGCTGTCGGCGCTCACGCTCGGACTCCGCGCCGGAAGGGCGCGAACGCCGGGCGGGCGCCGGTGGGCGGGAGACCCGGCCCTGCGGACGCTGCTGGTCCGGACGGGCTGTCGCGGGGTCGGTCAACCGCGCTTCCGTATGCGCCGGAGGCGCGGAAAAGGCCCGGACGTCGACGGACTCCAATCGGTCCGTGACGGCATCCGGGTCCACGTCGCCAGGCGCCTGCTCGGCATCCCGCTCCCGCAACTCCTTGGCATAACGGCGCTCCATGGCCGCCCGTCCGGACAGAAGCCGGATGGCGGTGCTGAAGCGTTCAGTCGGACGCGCCTCATTGAGCTCGTCCTGCCTGCGGAGCCACATCGGCACCAAGTAGGCGGCCCAGGCACCGACGATGACTGCGTAGATGAGGCCGCTACTGCTCACGCTCACACCGTAGAGGGGTTTGCACGGCAGCATCCGCCAATTGGCCCGGTGTGTCGCACGTTCAGGCTGATACGACGATCTTTTTTTGCGATTGTTCGGGTCGACAGGCACTGAAAGTGAGGCTGATTACACGCGGAGAGGGATTAAATTCGAACACTTATTTCATTTCTCCAGGGGCGTGCGGTGCCCCCGGCGTTCCCGGCCGCATCCTGCGCCAACGTCGCAGCAGCCCGTCGGGCACCTCCTCCGCCGTGAGGGCGAAGATCAGGTGATCCCTCCACGCACCGTCGATGTGGAGATAACGTGGACGAAGTCCTTCCGCACGGAATCCGAGTTTCTCCACGACCCTCCGGCTAGGGCCGTTCTCGGGCCGAATGCACACCTCGATCCGGTGCAGCCCGACCGTACGGAAACAGTGGTCCACGGCGAGCGCCACCGCCGTCGGCATGACGCCACGGCCCGCCACGCTCCGGTCGACCCAGTAACCGACATGGCCCGAGCACATCGAGCCCCAGGTGATGCCCGCCACCGTCAGCTGACCGACGAGACGCCCCTCGTACTCGATGGCGAAGGGCAGCATCCGTCCGGCGTTCGCCTCGGCCCGCAGGTGGCGGACCATCTGACGGTAGGTAGGACGCTGGGCCACCGGGCCGCCGGGGGCCGGCGGTGGGACGGTCGCCTCCCAGGGACGCAGCCAGTCACGGTTGCGCCGGTTGACCTCGCGCCACGCGCTCTGGTCGCGCAGCTTTATCGGGCGGAGGGTGACGGCACCGTCGGACAGGATCACCGGCCAGGTCCGGACGTTCAGCTCGGGCTCCCGGGTCGGGGGTGGTCTCCGCCGCGCAGTTGGTCGACGGCGTGCACCAGAAGCCTGCTGAGGACCGCGAGTCCATCGCGTACGCCGCCGGTCGAACCGGGCAGGTTGAGGACAAGGGTGCGGTCCGCGATGCCCGCGAGGCCTCGGGAGAGCGCGGCGGTGGGGACCTTGTCCCTGCCCTCGGCGCGGATCGCCTCGGCGATCCCCGGGATCTCGCGGTCCAGGACGCGGCGGGTCGCCTCCGGAGTGCGGTCGGTGGGCGAGATGCCCGTACCGCCGGTGGTGACGATCACGTCGTAACCCGCGACCACTCCTGCCCGGAGGGCCGCTTCCACCGGATCTCCGTCGGGTACGACCTGGGGGCCGTCGACGGCGAACCCCAGACCGGTGAGGGCCCCGGCGATGAGCGGGCCGCCCTTGTCGGCGTACACGCCGGCGGAGGCCCGGTTGGAGGCGGTCACGACGAGGGCGCGGTAACCGCCGGTGGCAGCCGGACTGCCGGGGGCGGTCATGCGTCCGCCCCGTCCGGCGCGGGGCGCCGGTAGTCGCCGGACTTGCCCCCGGATTTCGCCTCGACGCGGACATCCGTGATCACGGCGCTCTTGTCGACCGCCTTGATCATGTCGATCACCGTGAGCGCGGCGACCGACACGGCGGTCAGCGCCTCCATCTCGACCCCCGTACGGTCGGTGGTCTTCACAGTCGCCGTGATCTCCACCGCGTCGTCGGCGACGCTCAGGTCGACCTTCACGCCGGAGACGGCGAGCGGGTGGCAGAGCGGGATCAGATCCGGGGTGCGCTTGGCCCCCATGATCCCGGCGATGCGCGCGGTGGCCAGGGCGTCGCCCTTGGGGACACCCTCGCCCCTGAGGAGTTCGACGACACGCGGTGAAACGAGGACCCGGCCGCTCGCCCGGGCGACACGTGCCGTGACGTCCTTCTCGGACACGTCGACCATGCGGGCGGCACCCGCCTCGTCGATGTGCGTCAGCCTGTTCTGCGTACTCAACTCACTCCGCCTCGCGGTAGGGCGCCGGTTGCCCGCCCGTCCCGCGCCGAGGCGCGGGACGGGACGGCCCGGGGGCTTCCCCCGGTAAGGCACAGCGCCAGATACCGTACCGCCACAGCGCCGAAGTCAGCGGAGGAGGATCACCTCGGCCTCCGCGCCGGGCTCGGCGGAGGTGACGTCCTCGGGCAGCACGATCAGCGCGTCCGCCTGGGCGAGGGCGGCGATCAGATGCGACCCGGGCCCGCCGACGGGTGTCACGGTGCCCGCCTCGGCGTCGTACGTCCCGCGCAGGAACTGGCGTTTTCCGGACGGCGAGGCGAGCGCCTCGTCCGTGCTGAGCGTCGCCCGCACCTTCGGACGGTGGACGTCCTGAAGGCCCATCAGCGTCAGGATCGCCGGGCGCACGAAGAGCTCGAAGGAGACGTACGAGGAGACCGGATTTCCGGGCAGCGCCAGCAACGGCGTGTGGTCCGGGCCGATCGAACCGAAACCCTGCGGCTTGCCCGGCTGCATGGCGAGCTTCCGGAAATCGACGCTGCCGCCGGCCTTGTCCTCGTCCTCGTCCCCCGGCGAGGAAACGGAGGACAGGGCCTCCTTGACCACGTCGTACGCACCGACGCTCACACCGCCCGTGGTGACGACGATGTCGGCGCGGATCAGCTGGTCCTCGATCGTGGTCCGCAGCGTTTCCGCGTCATCGGCGACCGCGGCGACGCGGTAGGCGATGGCCCCCGCGTCCCGGGCGGCGGCCGTCAGCGCGAAGCTGTTGGAGTCGTAGATCCGGCCGGCGGTCAGCTCCTCGCCCGGCTGCGCCAACTCGCTGCCGGTCGACAGCACGACGACGCGCGGACGTGGCCGCACCCGCACCGTCGCACGGCCGATCGCCGCGAGCAGACCGATCTGCGGCGGTCCCACGATCACACCCGCGCGCAGTGCCATGTCACCGGGCCGCACATCGCTGCCCTTGGCCCGGACATGGGCGCGCGGTTCGACGGGGCGGTAGATACGGACCTCGCCGCTCGCCCCTTCCGGTGCGTCGCTGTGCGCCCGCATGCCGTCGACGGGGCCTCCGCCCGCGCCGCCGTCGGTCCACTCGACCGGGACGACCGCCTCGGCGCCGGCGGGCAGCGGAGCACCGGTCATGATGCGCGCGGCCTCGCCCGGCCCGACCGACCGGCCGTCCGCCAGGCCTCCGTCGCCCGCGGCGACGTCACCGATGACGGTGAGAACAGCGGGGAACTCCTCGCCGGCGCCCTCGACATCGGAGATCCGGACGGCGTACCCGTCCATCGAGCTGTTGTCGAAGGGCGGCAGGGCGACGTCCACCACGACGTCCTCGACCAGTACACAGCCCAGGGCGTCGAGCAGTTGCAGCTCGATGGGTTCGAGCGGCTTCACCGCGGCGAGGATGTCGTCCAGGTGCTCGTCCACCGACCAGATCGTGCTGCTCAAGCTGTTACAACTCCTCGTTGACGTAACTGCGCAGCCAGGACCGGAAGTCCGGGCCCAGGTCCTCACGTTCGCACGCGAGTCTGACAATGGCACGCAGGTAGTCGCCGCGGTCACCGGTGTCATAGCGGCGGCCCTTGAAGACGACGCCGTGCACCGGGCCGCCGATCTTCTCGTCCTCGGCCAGCAGCTGGAGGGCGTCGGTGAGCTGGATCTCGCCGCCGCGGCCGGGCTCGGTCCTGCGCAGTATGCCGAAGACCGCAGGGTCCAGGACATAGCGGCCGATGACGGCGAGATTGCTGGGCGCCTCGGCCCTCTCGGGCTTCTCCACGAGTCCGGTGACCCGGACGACGTCGCTGTCGGTGGTGGCCTCGGTGGCCGCGCATCCGTACATGTGGATCTGTGCGGGGTCGACCTCCATCAGGGCCACGACGCTGCCGCCCTCGCGCTCCTGGATCTCGACCATCCTGGCGAGGAGCGGGTCACGCGGGTCGATGAGGTCGTCACCGAGCAGGACGGCGAACGGCTGGTCACCGACGTGCGGAGCGGCACAGAGCACGGCGTGTCCGAGGCCGCGCGGGTCGCCCTGGCGTACGTAGTGCATGGTGGCCAGGTCGCTGGACTCCTGGACCTTGGAGAGCCGTTCGGCGTCTCCCTTACGGGTCAGCGCGGACTCCAGCTCGTAGTTCCGGTCGAAGTGGTCCTCCAGGGGACGCTTGTTACGACCGGTGATCATCAGTACGTCGGAGAGGCCTGCGGTGACCGCTTCCTCGACGACATACTGGATGGCGGGCTTGTCGACGACAGGCAGCATCTCTTTGGGAGTGGCCTTGGTGGCCGGCAGGAACCGGGTGCCGAGACCTGCAGCTGGAATGACAGCTTTGCTGATCCTGGGGCGCGACTGAGTCATGCGCAGAACTGTAACCGGTGCCTATGGGCGGAAGATGAGCGTCCGGTTAACTTCGTTCTCATACATCCACATAAACGAGCTATGCGAGCACCCGTTGAACGATGACATGTCCCGAAAGGCGGCGCTGCGACGGGAACTGCTCGCCGCGCGACGGCTCCTCACCTCGGAAGACGTCGGAAAGGCCGCCGCGGTTCTCTCCTCGGCCGCCTCGGATCTTCCCGAGCTGACCGACGCCCGGACCGTGGCGGCCTACGTGTCCGTGGGGCGCGAACCGGGAACCCACGCGCTCCTGGACGCCCTTCGGGCGCGGGGCGTACGCGTGTTGTTGCCGGTACTCATGGCGGACAACGACCTGGACTGGGCCGTGTTCGAGGGAGCGGAGCACCTCGTGCCCGCCGGCCGGGGGCTGTTGGAGCCGGACGGGACACGCCTCGGGCCGGAGGCGGTCCTGGAGACCGACGCGGTGCTGCTGCCCGGGCTCGCCGTGGACGGGCGCGGGATGCGTCTGGGACGCGGCGGGGGGAGCTACGACCGGGTGCTGGCGCGCCTCGCCTCGGCCGGGGCGTGCCCCGCCCTCATCGTCCTGCTGTACGACGACGAGGTGGTCGCGCGGGTCCCTGAGGAACCGCACGACCACCCCGTTGATGCCGTGGTCACGCCGGCCGGAGCACGGCGTTTCCCGAAGCGGAGCCCTAGGGTTTCTTGAGTGTCAGGGTGTCGACCGTGGACTGCTCCACGGCGTTCTCCTCGAAGGACCAGTCGAGCAGTTCACCCTCGACCCACTTGTCCGTCTGGTCGGTGTAGTGCGCGCTGAACGCGTGCCCGGAGGCGCCGGTGAGGTTGATCCACCGGGACTTGTCCCAGTCCTCCACGTTGACGACCATCCGCATCGACGGCACCCAGATGACCTCGTAGCCGCCCGCCGCGTTCCAGCCGGAGGCGTTGACCGCCGCCTCGCCACCGCCGAGGTCCCAGGGCCCCCGGTTGAGGGCCCGCTGCAGAAGGTCGGGGCCCTCGGTGCCGAGCGTCTGGTTGCGCAGGGTCAGCTGGTGCAGCCGGCCCCAGCTCCAGGTGCTCATGTCCTTGCCCAGCTCGGCGGTCAGCTCCCAGCGCGCGTCCTCCATGGCACGCGCGAAGAGCTCGTCACGGCTGTCGATGGCCTCTTCGCGCCCCTGGGCCGGGACCTTCCACCACTCGTTGTCCCGGTCGTCCAGGATGTTCTCGACCACCTCGTACCAGCGGTCGCCGCCGTCCGGCTGTGCCGCGTCCGGGGCGCGCTGCCCGCACTCCCGTACGAGCTTGTCCTGCTCGTCCACCGGGCCCGAGCCGGCGACCGGCTTCACGTAGATGCAGTCGCCCTTGGCCCGCATCTCCTTGGGGAGCTTGTTGCCGAAGGCCAGCTTGAGGATGTTGCGCCAGACGCCGTTGAAGTACGCGGCGGCGGCCGAATCGGGCTCCTGGGTGTAGTCCCAGCCCTCCAGCAGCTTCTGGGCCTCGCGGACGTCCTTGTCGGAGATGCCGATCTTCTTCAGTTCGGGCACCAGCTTCGCGGCGATCGCGCTCTGGTTGTCCATCTGCATCGTCTGCATGTCGTCGGTCGAGATCTTCTCGCCGCCGTCGATCTTCTTCTTGAGCAGGTCGTTGATCCGCTGGCTGCGGGCGCCGTAGCCCCAGTCCTTCGTGAGCATGTGTTCGTACTCGTCGCCGATGACGGCCTGGTTGGCGGTGACGATGTAGCCGCGGTCGGGGTCGTACTCGTACGGCAGCTCGTCGAAGGGGATGTACTCCTCCTCCCAGCCGTAGTCGGCGGACCAGCCGGGGCTGGGCATCGTGCCGTCGCCCTTGAGGCGGACCGGGATCTTGCCGGGGGCCTGGTAGCCGATGTGGCCCTCGGTGTCGGCGTAGACGAGGTTCTGCGACGGCACCTCGAAGTGCTCGGCTGCCTTGCGGAAGCTCGTGAAGTCCTTGGCCCGGTTGAGCTCGAACACCGCGTCCATGGACTTGCCGGCTTCGAGCGCCGTCCACTTCAGGGAGACGCCGTATCCGTCGCCGCGGTCGGGCGCGGTGTTGCCGACGGGAGCCTTCTTGCCGACCTTCTCCAGCTCGCCGTTGCGGTCGGAGACCAGTGGGCCGTGGTTGGTCTCACGGACGGTGATCTTCCTGCTCCTGCCGCCCGCGACCTTGATGGTCTCCTCACGGGTGACGAAGGGCTGGGTCTTGCCGTCGTACTGGTAACCGTCGGCGGAGACCTTCTCCAGGAAGAGGTCGGTGACGTCGGCTCCGAGGTTCGTGAAGCCCCACGCGATGTCCTGGTTGTGACCGATGATCACACCGGGCATCCCGGAGAACGTGTAACCGGCCGTGTCGTACCGGCACGACTCGGAGAGCTGACGGCAGTGCAGCCCCATCTGGTACCAGAGCGAAGGCAGCTGCGGCGCCAGGTGCGGGTCGTTGGCCAGCAGGGCGTTACCGGTCGTCGTGTGCTCGCCGGAGACGACCCAGGAGTTCGATCCGATGCCGTTGCCGTTGGGGCCGAGGAGCGCCGGGATCTCGTCCAGGGTGTCGCTGAGCGCGGAGAGCTGGGTGTTCAGGCCCTCGGTCGCGCCTTCGACGGTCTCGGAGCCGATGCCGCCGGACGGCTCAGCCTCCGGGTCGTACTTCCCGGTGGCCGGGGAGACGCCGCCCCGCTCGACGATCGGCGTGTTCTTCTCGTACGGGTAGTCCGGGTAGAGGTCCTCGATCTGCTCGTCGCTGAGCCTGCTGGTCATCAGCGAGCGGTCGATCTCGTCCTGCATGTTGCCGCGCAGGTCCCAGGCCATCGCCTTCAGCCAGGCGACCGAATCGACCGGGGTCCACTCGGTGGGCTTGTAGTCGTTGGTGAGACCGAGCGCGGCGTACTCGACGGAGATGTCCGCGCCGTCCTTGCCGTCCAGATACGCGTTCACCCCCTCCGCGTAGGCCTGGAGGTTCTTCTTGGTGTCCTCGTCCAGGACCTTGTCGTACTCCTCCTGCGCGACCTTGCGCCAGCCCAGCGTGCGCAGGAAGGAGTCGGTCTCGACCTGGCCGGCGCCGAACATCTCGGAGAGCCGTCCGGACGTCATGTGACGGCGGACGTCCATCTCCCAGAATCGGTCCTGGGCCTGGACGAAGCCCTGGGCGCGGAAGAGGTCGCTGTCGGTGTCGGCGTAGATCTGCGGGATCCCGTAGTCGTCGCGTTTGACGTCGACGTCACCGGACAGACCCTTGAGTTCGATCGAACCGGTGGTCTGCGGGTACGAGGCCCGGACCGTGGAAACGGACCAGTACGCGCCGTATCCGACACCCGCGACAAGCGCCAGCACCAGGACGATCACGAACAGGCGGGCGCGTCGCCCCTTCTTCCTGCTGGTCTTCTTCGCAGCGGAAGACCCGGAAGGGGCGGTTGTGTTGGCGGGCATCGCTGTCCTTCGAGGGGCAGGGTGGTCCTGGGAGTGCAGGAGCAACCATAGGCGCCCCGCCGAAGCCACTCGGACGCGGTATGGGGATGCATCCATTTGCGCACCGGTTCGCACGGACACTCGAAGGCGTCAAGAAAACGTTAAAGATTAGGTAAGGTAACGAAGTACTGGCCGCCGGAGGCCGATCCGGGAGGCGTACGCAGGGAAGGAACGGACCCTGACTGTCCACGCGCTCAACGAACTTCTGCTTGTCTGCTCGGTCGTGCTGCTGGTCGCCGTGGCGGCCGTCCGCATCTCGTCCCGCAGCGGGCTCCCCAGCCTGCTCCTGTACCTCGGCATCGGAATCGCCATGGGGCAGGACGGCATCTTCGACGTCAAGTTCGACAACGCCGAGTTGACCCAGGTGATCGGCTACGCCGCCCTGGTCGTCATCCTCGCCGAAGGCGGCCTGGGCACGAAGTGGAAAGAAGTGAAACCCGCCCTGCCGGCGGCAGCCGTCCTGTCCACAGTCGGCGTGGCCATCAGTGTGGGCGTCACCGCGAGCGCGGCGCACTACCTCGTCGGTCTGGACTGGCGGCAGGCCCTGATCATCGGCGCCGTCGTGTCCTCCACCGACGCCGCGGCCGTCTTCTCCGTGCTGCGCAAAGTACCCCTCCCCTCCCGGATCACCGGTGTCCTGGAGGCCGAATCCGGCTTCAACGACGCCCCCGTGGTCATCCTGGTGGTGGCGTTCTCCACCGCCGGCCCCGTGGAGCACTGGTACGTACTCGTCGGTGAGATAGCCCTGGAGCTGGCCATCGGCGCGGCGATCGGTCTCGCCGTGGGCTGGCTCGGCTCCCTCGGTATCCGCCATGTGGCACTGCCCGCCTCCGGGCTCTACCCGATCGCCGTCATGGCCATCGCGGTGTCCGCGTACGCGGCGGGCGCCATGGCCCACGGCAGCGGATTCCTGGCCGTCTACCTGGCGGCGATGGTCCTCGGCAACTCCAAGCTTCCCCACTGGCCCGCCACCCGGGGCTTCGCCGACGGGCTCGGCTGGCTCGCGCAGATCGGCATGTTCGTCCTGCTCGGACTGCTGGTCACCCCGCACGACCTGATCGACGACTTCTGGCCCGCCGTGATCGTGGGGCTGGTCCTCACCGCCGTCGCCCGGCCGTTGTCGGTCTTCCTCAGCCTCGCGCCGTTCCGTCTGCCCAAGCGCGAGATGGCCCTGATGTCCTGGGCCGGGCTGCGCGGTGCCGTGCCCATCATCCTGGCGACTATCCCCATGGTGTCCGGCATCGAGGGCAGCACCCGGGTCTTCAACATCGTGTTCGTACTCGTCATCGTCTACACGCTGATCCAGGGACCGACACTGCCCTGGCTCGCGAAGGCCCTGAAGATCTCCGACGCCCCCTCGGAGACGTCGGACCTCGGCATCGAGTCGGCCCCTCTGGAGCGGCTGCGCGGCCATCTCCTGTCCGTCGCGGTACCCGGCAGTTCCAAGATGCACGGCGTGGAGGTGGCGGAACTCCGGCTGCCCGCAGGGGCCGCGGTCACTCTCGTCGTGCGGGACGGCAAGAGCTTCGTCCCCGCGCCCGCGACCGTCCTGCGCCGCGGGGACGAACTGCTCGTCGTCGCTACCGATCCGGTGCGCGATGCCACGGAGGCACGGCTGCGGGCGGTTGGCGAGGGCGGCAAGCTGGCCGGCTGGCTGGGCACCGGCGGCGCGGACCGCCGGACCGGCGGCAAGGCGGGTCTGCCCCCGGTCGCGAGACTGGCGAAGAGGCTGGGCAAGGACTCCGAGGACCGCCCCCGGGACAGAGCGGGCGGCAGGCAGGCCCACCATTGACCGGAGGCGTCGCGTGAGCGACCGCACACATTCGCAGGCCTGCCGGGGCCCGAGCCTGTAAGATGAAGGACTGGATCTCTTGATCCACTCGATGTGAACCTGATCGACCAACTCTGCCTGACGCAGAGCTGGCGCGACCGTATGGCGGTCGTGGCGTCCTTTCGCCTCAGTCGTGGCGTCTTTCGCCTCTGGAGCGAGCGCCCGGCATCTACCGCAGTTCCGCGCGAAGAGGACAGCTCTCGGCAGCTCCCGCATGCCCCCGCACCCCGGTGCGGACCGGCTCAGGAGCACGGCCACCAGGCGGCAGAAAGGCATGGACCGTGGCGTCCACGGTCTCCGACCGCCCCGGTTACGGGCAGTTGCTGCGCACCCCTGGTGCGTGGACCTTCCTCCTGCCGGGCTTCGCCGCCCGGCAGCCCTTCGCGATGCTGACCATCGGCATCGTGCTGCTGGTGCAGCACACCACCGGTTCGTACGGCAGCGCGGGCGCCGTGGCCGCCGTCTCCGGCGTCTCGATGGCCCTGTTCGCACCCCAGAGCGGCAGGCTCGCCGACCGGTTCGGCCAGCGTGCCGTACTGCTGCCCGGCGTCCTGATCCACGCCGCCTCGGTCGGTGCCCTCACGGCGCTGGCCCTCGCGGACGTCCCCCTGTGGGCGCTGGCCCTGGCCGCGGTGCCCACCGGAGCCTCCATCCCGCAGGTCGGGCCCATGGTGCGGGCGCGCTGGGCCGCCCGGCTCGGTGCCGCGCCGGGTCGGCCGGCCTCCCCGCTGATGACCACGGCCGCCGCCTTCGAGTCCGTGACGGACGAATTCACCTTCGTCGTCGGCCCCGTGCTCGCCACTGCGCTGTGCACCGGCGTACACCCGGCCGCCGGACTGATCGCGGAGGCCGTGCTGACGCTCGTCGGCGGCCTCCTGTTCGCCGCCCAGCGCTCCACCCAGCCCGCCACACGGAACGCCGCGACCGCCGCCGAGCCGCACCGCTCGGCGCTCTCCGTGCCGGGCGTCCGCGTCCTGGCGATCACCTTCCTGGGCATCGGCACCGTCTTCGGCGGCATGCAGGTCTCCCTGACGGCGTTCTCCGAGGAGATCGGCCGACCCGGCGTGAACGGCCTGCTGTACGGAGTCTTCGCGGCGGGCAACATGCTGGCCGGAATCGCCTGCGGGGCCATCGCCTGGAAGAGCAGCCCGCGCCGCCGGCTGATCGTCGGTTACGTGGCCCTGGCACTCACCGCCTCCGGGCTCTGGGCGGTGCACTCCGTGCCACTGCTGGCGGGGCTCGGACTGCTGGTCGGGCTGTGCATCGCTCCCGCGCTGATCAGCGGCTACACCCTGGTCGACGCACTGGTGCCCACCTCCGCCAGGACCGAGGCCTTCACCTGGCTGACGGGCGCCGTGGCGCTCGGCCAGGCGGCCGCCGTCACGGTCGCCGGACAGCTCGCGGACGCCCATGGCGCGAGCACCGGTTTCATGGTCCCGATGGCCGGTACCGTGCTGGCGCTGGCGACCCTGCTGGCACTGCGTTCACGGCTGACGCCACTGCCCGCGGGGCGGACCGTGGCACGTGGGATCGGTCACCGCGAGCCGGTCACGGTGGACTGATCGCGCGGAATACGTCAGTATGGAGCGTCGTTAGCACTCATTGAGTGAGAGTGCCAGGAGGAGCAAGTGCCGACTTACCAGTACCAGTGCACCGAATGCGGCGAGGGCCTCGAAGCGGTGCAGAAGTTCACCGATGACGCCCTGACCGTGTGCCCGAACTGCGAAGGACGCCTCAAGAAGGTGTTCTCGGCCGTCGGCATCGTCTTCAAGGGATCCGGTTTCTACCGGAACGACAGCCGCGGCTCCTCGTCGAGCAGCACGCCGGCCACGTCGTCGTCCTCCAAGGCGTCCGACTCGTCCGCCGGGTCGTCCTCGTCGGGATCGAAGTCGGAGTCGAAGTCGGAGTCGAAGCCCGCCGCTTCGGCCGCCGCGTCTTCGTCCTCGAGCTCTTCCACGTCGTCGAGCGGCACGTCTGCCGCCTGAGAGCGCCCGCATACACCACACGTTTCACAGGGACCCCGCTGATCGACTCGGCGGGGTCCCTGTCGTGCGTGCCCGGTTAGTGTGACCGCATGGTGAACGCAGAAACGGGTACAGCGGAAATCGGTGTCATCGGCGGATCGGGCTTCTACTCCTTCCTGGAGGACGTGACCGAGATCCAGGTGGACACCCCCTACGGGCCGCCGAGCGACTCCCTCTTCCTGGGTGAGCTCGCGGGCCGCCGGGTGGCCTTCCTCCCCCGCCACGGCCGTGGCCACCATCTCCCGCCCCACCGGATCAACTACCGTGCCAACCTCTGGGCCCTGCGTTCCGTCGGCGTACGCCAGGTGCTCGGCCCCTGCGCGGTCGGCGGCCTTCGCCCGGAGTACGGGCCGGGGACCCTGCTCGTCCCGGACCAGATGGTCGACCGCACCAAGGCTCGGACACAGACCTTTTACGACGGTGAGCCCCGGGCCGACGGGACCGAACCGAACGTCGTGCACCTCGGCTTCGCCGACCCGTACTGCCCCGAAGGACGCAAGGCCGCCCTGACGGCCGCGCGCGGACGCGGCTGGGAGCCCGTGGACGGTGGAACCCTCGTCGTGGTCGAGGGCCCGCGCTTCTCGACCCGCGCGGAGTCGCGCTGGCACGCGGCGATGGGCTGGTCGGTCGTCGGGATGACGGGACACCCGGAAGCGGTGCTCGCCCGTGAACTGAACCTCTGCTACACGACGCTGACGCTGGTGACGGACCTCGACGCGGGCGCCGAGGCGGGCGAGGGCGTCAACCACACGGAGGTGCTGGAGGTGTTCGCCGCCAACGTGGACCGGCTGCGGTCGGTGCTCTTCGACGCGGTGGCCGGCCTGCCCGCGAACGACGAGCGCCACTGCGTCTGTGCGCACGCGTTGGACGGGATCGACACGGGGATCAAGCTGCCGTAGGCCTCGGCGCGTACGTCTCACGCCTCCTACGCCAGCGGCCTCGTACGTCTGCGGCCTGTTCGTCTGCGGCCCTGTTCGTCTCCGACCTCGTACGTCTCCGGCCCCGTACGGGTGGCCGGGTTTTCCACATCGTGCGGGTTGTCCACAGGGCCGAGCGGGATCTGTGCGGTGGGTGGATCGTGAGGGGAGTCCGGCGGAAATCCGCAGGACTCCCCCTTCACGACAGGTGGTGTCAGCCATGGCTTACTCCGTGCCCGATACACGTCCCGCGCCTCCCGCACCCTGTGGGGTCCCGTCCTTCGGGCCGCTGCGTGTGCGGGGCGGCGGTGGTCAACGACTCCGGCGTGTGCTGCGCGGACAGCGCCGGGCGCTCGCCGCGGGGTTCGCGCTGACCTCCGCCGTGCTCGCGGTGTCGGGGCTGGGTGGAGAAAGAGGGGCGGCCGCCCTTCCCGGGGGCGCGCCACCGGGGCCTGAGCGGCGGGCCGTGCGGCTGGTGTCCGCTCCGGTGCGGATCGCCGACGCGGAGGCGGTCGGGCTGCTGCGTCCCGGCGACCGCGTCGATGTGATCGCCGCTGTCGACGGGGACGCCGAGGCCAGGGTGGTGGCACGCGACGTACGGGTGGCGAAGGTTCCGCGCGGCACGGGCGTGGGGCGGACCGCGTCCCTGGGGGCAGACGTGGGCACGGGCCCGGGAGGCGGCGCCCTGGTGGTCCTGTCCGTGGAGCGGGACACCGCGACGGCGCTGGCGGGCGCCGGTGCGTCGGGTCAGCTCGCGGTGGCGGTGTCCCATGCCGAATAGGACGGGCGTCGCGTCAACTCACCCGACGTACGCACACTCGCGGTGGCCGTCGTCATCGGTGCCGCGTCCCAGCCGGAACTCCCGCCGGCTTCCGGTGTCAGACGTGGTGGGGCGGCTTCTCGTCGAGGAAGCGCGCCAGGTCGGCCGCGCCACCGCCGGCAGGAGCCCGCTCACCCCACCCCTGATCCGTGTCGTCCGAGGACTGCCGGTCCAGCGGATCGTCGAAGACCAGAGCCGGTGGCTTGGGCCTGGGCTCCTGCGCAGGCTGCGACGACTGCGGCTTCGATTCTCGCGGTCCGGGGGTGGGGGCGGTACTCATACGTCCAGGGTACGGCCGGGCTCAGCGATCCTTCGGGTCGAGCAGCCACAGCCCCAGCACGACGAGGAACGACAGGCACAGGAAGCCGGCACCCCACCAGGCCGTTCCGGTGTTGCCCTCCATCCACACGTTGACGACCTCCGTCAGGGCCCACAGCTGACCGATGACGACGCTCATCGCCAGTACCAGCCGGGCCGTCAGCTTCGCGGAGCGCTCCGGTTCCTGCTCCGAGCCGGCCCCGGGCCCCGGACCGGTGTGGCGCACGCGGGGATCGGCGTAGCCGCTGGTGGGCCGGATCTGGGGGTAGCGCTCATGGACGGGTCGGTTCAGCTCGGCGCGCGCGCTGCCGGGGTGGTAGTCGGGATATCGCGTACCGGCGGGTCTGGGGGGACGCGGCGGTTCGATCGGGTCCAGGGGCTCGGTCATGACCGCACCCCCGTGCCCGTGGCATCGGACGGGGCGGGCGCGGGCGGCGCCTCCGCGCCGCCCCCGGTACCGGGGCAGCCGATCCGTTCGGCGAGATCCGGACGGTCGTCGCTGAGCTGGCGGCACAGCCCCTCCTCGACGCTCTCCCCCGAGCGGGTGGTGCCGACGGCCCAGATACTGCCGTCCTCCAGCTCGGTCAGCGCCACCTTGGGGAGGCCGCGGGGCGGCGGACCAGCCGTGACCTCACCGGTGCGGGCGTCGAAGACGCCCTCGTGACAGGGGCAGTAGAGCTCGCCCTCCGTCCCCCGGTCCTTGCGCCAGAGCACGGCGCACGCCAGGTGGGTACAGACGGCGGAGTAGCCGACGAGGGTGCCGTCGTCCATCCGCACGGCGACGGCCCGGTCCTCGTCGCCCGGGTAGCGGAAGGCGAGGGACTGGCCGGGGAGCAGTTGCGCGGCGATGCGCTTCGGGGCGGGCGCCTTCCCGTCCTCCGTCTCACCGTGCCGGTGGAGGATGCCGCCGGCCACGGCCAGACCGCCGACAGCGAGGCCGCCGGAGACGGTGGCGACGATCCGGAGGTAGTCACGCCGAGTGGTCAGCGAGTCGGCGGCGATCCTGTCGTGCAATGCTTCCCGAGAGTCGCTCCCGGGGCTGTGGTCGGGACCCGGCTGCTGCTGTTCGGTGACGCTCATCGGCGGACGTCCTTCCCGTTGATCTCGACGACGGGCAGACCACCGGGCACCGGCCACTGGACCCGCTCCGCGGGCACGACCATGGCCACGCCGGTACGGACCTCGCTCTCACCGAAGACGAAGGTGTCGGCGACCTGCACACCAGGGCGTTCCGCCTGGAGCTCCTCGACCGTGCCGTAGAAGAGGGCGCCGGTCGGACAGACCGTGGCGCACATGGGGGCGAGCCCGTAGGCGGTGCGGTCGTAACAGAGGTTGCACTTCATCTGCAGCTTCGCCTGGAGGTCGATCTTCGGGACACCGAAGGGGCAGGCGTTCACGCAGTTGGCACAGCCGATGCAGCGGGTGGTGTCGGCCTGCTGCACGACTCCGTCGGCGGTGACCAGGATCGCGTCGGCCGGGCAGACCTCGGCGCAGGGGGCCACCGGGTCCTCGCAGTGCATGCAGACCGTGGGAAGGGAGGCGACGGAGGAGCCCTCGTCGGTGTAGTCGAGGTGGATCATCGACTTGCCGCGGTGCGAGTCGCACTCCCGGCAGGCGGAGACACAGGCCTGACAGCCGATGCAGCGCCCCGGGTCGATGAACATCGTTCTGCCCATCATCCGGACATCAGCTCCTTTCCGAGGTTCCACGGCCCTGCGGGGCTGTGGGCGGCAACGGGTCGGTGCGGGAGACCTGGGTCTCCGGGTAGGCGACGTGGCCGGGGGCGACGGGTGGCGCGGGGACCTCGTCGATCGCTTCGGCGTGCTCGACACGGCAGGCGCAG
Source organism: Streptomyces sp. NPDC002793 (assembly GCF_040295485.1). NCBI lineage: Bacteria > Bacillati > Actinomycetota > Actinomycetes > Kitasatosporales > Streptomycetaceae > Streptomyces > Streptomyces sp. NPDC002793. The sequence continues at coordinate 220,240 of NZ_JBEOVL010000001.1, forward strand.
ACCTTGTACTCGGGGATCTTGGAGCGGGGGTCGAGGGCGTCGATGGTGAGTGCGTTGGCCGCGGTCGGGACGGGCCAGTGGTAGGGGATGAACACCGTGTCGGGCCGGATCGCCTCGGTGACCAGGGCGGGGAAGACCTCGCTGCCGCGCCGGGTGACGACGCGGACGGGTTCGCCGTTGCGGAATCCGTGGGACGGATGGAGCTCGGCCCAGGGCCGGGGAGTCTGCTCGACGAGGGCGCCCAGCCGGCGGGTCTGGTTTCCGGAGAGGAAGTGGGCGACGGTGCGTCCGGTGGTCAGCGTCATCGGGTGCTCGTCGTCGTACGGGTCGGCCGGGGGGTGCCATTCGACGACCTGCATATGGATCTTGCCGTCGGCGTGGTAGGTCGTGCCGTCCTCGAACAGCCGGGGGGTGCCGGGGTGGTCGGTGGACGGGCAGGGCCAGGCGATCCCGCCGGTCTCCTCGAGCCGTTCGTAGGTGATGCCGGAATAGTCGATGACGGTGCCGGCGGATGCCCTGCGCAGTTCGTCGAAGACGTCACGCGAGCCGCCGTAGGTGAATTTGTCCCCCTGTCCGAGCCGGCGGGCGATCTCGCACATCACCCAGGTGTCGGTCCGTACCCCGGAGGGTGGTTCCTGGGCCTTGTTGTGCTTGACGACGCGTGCCTCGGCATTGGCCATCACGCCTTCGTCCTCGGCCCAGATGGTGACAGGGAAGACGACGTGCGCGTTGGCGGCGGTCTCGGAGAGGAAGAAGTCGAACTGGGCGTGGAATTCGGTGGTGTCGTACCCCTCCTTGACCACGGCGTAGTTGGGGAGCGAGACGAAGGGGTTGTTGCAGATGCCGATCAGGCCGCGGATCTCCTGGCGCTGCATCTGCCAGACCATTTCCATCATCGACGTACCGGCGGTCGGGAGTTCGGACTCCTCGATGCCCCAGATCTCACAGATCTGCCGGCGGTGCTCCTCGTTGAGGATCGAGCGGCCGCCGGGGAGGAGGTCGGCCTTCTGGCCGTGCTCGCGGCCTCCTTGTCCGTTTCCCTGGCCGGTGAGGGTGCCGTAGCCGGCGCCGGGCTTGCCGATGTGGCCGGTGGCGGTGCAGAGGTTGATCACACTGAGGCAGTTCTCGACGCCCTGCGTGTGGTGTTCGATGCCCCGGGCGTGGAAGGCCATGGCCTTGGGTGCGCGGGCGAAGGCGCGGGCGACCTGGACGACCTGCTCGGCGGGGATCCCGCAGATCTCGGCGGCGCGGGACGGGGGGTACTGGGCGACGTCGGCCTTGACCTCCTCCCAGCCGGTGGCGTGAGCCGCGAGGTAGGCCTCGTCGGTGAGACCCTCCTCGATGACGACGTTCAGCACGGCGTTGAAGAAGGCCGAGTCGGTGCCGGACTTGAGCGCGACATGAATGTCCGCGGTGCGCGCGACCGCCGTCTCGCGCGGGTCGATCACGATCAGGGTGGCGCCGCGGTCCCGGGCTCCCCAGACGTACTGGGTCAGCACGGGGAAGCACTCGCCCACGTTGGCCCCGGCGAGCAGGAGACAGTCGGTGAGCAGGATGTCGGAGAAGGGGTTGCCGGCCCGGTCGATGTTGAAGGCGAGCTTGTTGGCACCGGCGGCGCTGACCATACAGAGCCGGCCGTTGTAGTCGACATGCTTGGTCTTCAGCGCCACCCGGGCGAACTTGCCGACCAGGTAGGTCTTCTCGGAGAAGAGGCTGGCCCCGCCGAGTACGCCGAAGGCGTCCCGTCCGTGGTCCTGCTGGATGCGCTTGATCTCGGAGACCGTGAAGTCGAGCGCCTCGTCCCAGGAGACCTCCCGCAGGTCCTCGTCGCGGGAACGGCGCATGAGGGGGGCCGTGAGCCGGTCCGGGTGGTTGACCTGCTGGTAGGCGTTGATGCCCTTGGGGCAGAGCCGCATGCGGTTGATGTCGTGGTTGCGGGGTTCCACGCCGAAGACCTTGCCCCCGCGGTCCACGCGGAGATACATCCCGCACTGGACGCCGCAGAAGCAGCAATGAGTGGGGACGAGCGTCTCGCCGTTCTGGTCGGCGTGCCACTGGTCGGCCGGGATCCCGCCCGCGTCCCGGAATCCCCGAGTCCCCGGTGGGGCGAGCGAGGGGTCGATGGGGAGGACCGTGCGGCCGTCGGCTGCGGGTGGGTACGCGGTCACTTGAAGCCCTTCTTGACCTGGGTGAGATAGGCGCTACCGCGCAGCACCCGCTTGCAGCGGGGGCAGTATTCGGCCCATGCGTCGAAGCCGAGTTCGAGGTCACGCATGGTGCCGCGCAGATTCTCGACGTACGGGCCGGTGTCGATGGCTTCCCCGCAGCGGCGGCACGCGAAGACCTTGTCGTCCTGGCGCCCGGTGTACTTGAAGAGCTGCATGCCGACGGCTGCCGGGCGCTGCACGATGTGGAAGAACTTCCCGAACGGGATGTAGATGAGGGTGAAGACCACCGACACCATGTGGAGGATCGCCAGGAACTCGTATCCTCCGCCGTGCAGGAAGATCGAGGAGAAGGTGAGCAGCAGGCCGGTCACCGAGATGATGATCAGGGCGAGCAGCGGCACCATGTCGTAGGCGAACCGCTGTCCGGTGATGGCCCCGCGGTCCTTCATGCGGCGCCAGAGGAAGTATCCGGCGCCGGGGATGACCAGCACCGCGGCGATGTCCAGGCCGTGGAACATCAGCCAGCCGAGGAAGTTCAGCGAGTCGAATCCGATGATCTTGATGCCCCACATGCGCATCTCGTAGCCGGGTCCCGAGCCGCTGCCCGAGGTGAAGGTGAACCAGCCCCAGGTCAGCGGGAAGGTGATCAGCGCTGCGAGGATGCAGCCCCAGAAGATCAGCTGGTGGGCGGCCCAGCGTGCGTGGGAGCGGGCCCCGAGGAACTTCTGGAAGCCGAGATAGGTCGCGATCATCTTCGGCAGGGCGGTGGGCGCCTTGCGGAAGTTCTCGGACGAGAAGAGGCTGCGCCAGCCGTTCCTGAAGAGCCGTCGGGCGCCGGGGGCCGAGACCCAGGCCGTGTAGCGGTAGGCGACACCGAAGGCGAGGAAGACGGTGGCGACGGCGTACGGGAGCAGCGCCGAGTCGAAGTCGTGCAGCAGGCGGCTGCCGAGGACGATCGCGAGGATCAGCAGCCCGGAGACCACGGCGCCGGCCAGGGTCGCGCGGCCGGAGACGGATCGTGGGAGGTTCCGGGCTGCCCGCGCGGCGACGGAGGACCCTGGGCCGGTCGGCCGCCCGGCCGCCCCGCCTGACGTGCCGGTGGGGGTCCCGGACTCGGACTGCTCGGCTGCGGCGGGTTCTGGTGGCTCGGTCACCCGGCCACCGTAGGGCCGGGGCAGTCCCCAAGTCCCGTTATATCCACTGATGGTGTGACTGTGTCGCCCAAGTGGCCCGCGCACACGGGGCTGGGACCGGAGGGCTGCGGCGCGTATCCACGCTCCCGGCAGTCACCTGTACGTTCACCGTTGCACGGCACCAGCGCCGTCCCGCCCGTGAGGAGCTGAGCTCGACATGACCGAGGAACTGCCCGCACCTGGCCCGGTGGCCGCGCATCCCGGCCCGATGGACGCGCTGACGGATGTGGCCGGGATCCGCGTCGGGCACGCCCGGGTGCCGGGCCCGGACGCTCTGAGCGGGACCACTGTCGTCCTGTCCCCCGAGGGCGGAGCCGTGGCGGCCGTCGATGTGCGCGGAGGCGGACCCGGCACCAGGGAGACGGACGCGCTCGATCCGCGCAATCTGGTGCAGCGGATCGACGCGGTCGTCCTCACCGGCGGCAGCGCGTACGGCCTCGACGCCGCGTCAGGCGTGATGGCCTGGCTGGAGGAGCAGGGGCGTGGGGTCCGGGTCGGCCCCGATCCCTCACACGTGGTGCCGGTGGTGCCGGCGGCCTGTCTCTTCGACCTCGGCCGGGGCGGTGACTGGCGGGCCCGCCCCGACGCGTCGACCGGTCGTGCCGCCGTGGAGGCGGCCGCCGCCGCCGGACCGGGCGCGCGGGTCGCCGAGGGCACGGTGGGCGCCGGCACGGGGGCGGTGGCCGGACAGCTCAAGGGCGGCGTCGGCACGGCGAGCGTACGCCTGCCCTCCGGGGTCACGGTCGCCGCGCTCGCCGTCGTCAACGCGGCGGGTTCCGTCGTCGATCCGCGGACCGGGGTGCTGTACGGGGAGTACGGCGCGGGAGAGCCGCCCGCGCACCCCGCTCCCCCGGTGCACGCGGCCGCGCGCCGACGGCTGGCCGACATCGGCGGCGGCGCACGGCCGGAGGGCGACGCACAGGGGAGCGGCGTCTTCAACACCACGCTGGCCGTCGTCGCCACGGATGCCGCGCTCACCCGGCCCCAGGCACAGAAGCTCGCGGGCACGGCCCACGACGGGATGGCGCGTGCCATCCGGCCGGTCCACCTGCTCACCGACGGGGACACCGTCTTCGCACTGTCCACCGACCGGGTGTCCTTGCCTCCGGAGCCCACCGCCACGCTCAACGAGATCCTGGCGGCGGGGGCCGACGCGCTGACCCGCGCCATCGTGAAGGCCGTCGGAGCGGCGGAAGGAGTCGACGGCCCGGGAGGCACGTTCCCCTCGTACGGCGAGCTCTACGGCACGTCCTGAGACGGCACTTCCTGAGACGGTGCGCCCAAGACGGCGCACTCAGGACGGCACGTCCTGAGACCTGGCGCCCCGAGGGGCCCTGAGGGGCCTGAGGGGCACACCCGGGGCGGCTCGCTCCGGGACTTCACACCCTCGACTGGGCGCGCCGTCTCGAACAATGAGGGAACTTTCTGCGTGCGCGGTACGTTTTTTGCGAACCCCGGTCACGATGTCAGACCCAGGGACTACGTTATGCACGCATCAGGTAACACGCGGCAACGGCCTGGAGACAGCACCTTGAGCGATCCGTACGAGACAACCGAGCAGCACCTCGAGCGACTCCTGCGATGCGCCCTCAACTCCTTCGACCTGTGCGATGTCACGGTGGACCGGCTCGGGACGGCGCTGGCGCACAGCAGTGCCCTGCACTCGTCCCATCACAGTGCCGTCCTGCACCGCGAGACCTACCGGCACAGCTATCTGCTCTCCGACGGCACCACGCTCACCCTGTGGGAGCTGGTGCACGGAGGCGGCAGGGACGTCCCGGCGCCCCTCAGGCACGAGCTGTACGACGACGAGGGCGACGCACAGATCGCCGCCGCGCGCCTCGTCGGCGGCTTCTGGGACACCCCCGCCTTCGGTGACGACAGCCAGAGGGAGGACCTGGAGGCGTTCACCTTGCTCATGAGCGTCCCTCCGACCCCTCTGCCCCGCGTGTACGCCCCGGACAATTCGGCGGACCACGCCCGCCGCGTCCTGCGCCGCGCGGAGAACGGCGACCGGCCTGGCGCCGGGGCTGCGGGGCTGCTCCGGGCGGCGTTCGCCCACCACATCACCCAGGTCTTCGGCCGCCAGTGCCGCGTCGACGGACGCGACGCCGGGTTCACGCTCTACGAGCACGCCTTCCTCCTCCTGGACGGCAGCGAGACGAGCCTCTGGGAGGTGGAGCACACCGCCACACCCGACGGCCGCCACATGTGCGAGGTCTACGACGACGAGCAGACCGCACGCCTGGCCATGGAGAACCGCACCCGGATCTGCTGACCGACCGGCCCCAGGCGTTCGGCTCGCAGCCCCCTCACCTCGTCAGTGCGGGCTCCTTCGGCAAGCCGTCGCCCTGCGACCGGGCGGCCGGCGTCCCGTCCCCGCCGCCCTCCAGGTGCAACCGGGGCCTGGCGGGCAGGGCGAACATCACGAGGAAGATCACCGCGAGTACCCCGGCCACCCACCACAGCGACTGCTGGAACGCGTCCACGAACGCCGCGCCCATCGCTTCCGGCGGCAGCCGGTCGCTGATCGTGCCGAAGAAGACGACCGAGACGAGGCCGAGACCCAGCGCCGTGCCCATCTGCTGCACGGTGTTGATCAGCCCCGACGCCGACCCGGAGTGCTCCTTCGGCACCCCGGAGAGCACCGCGTCCGTCAGCGGAGCCACGATCAGCCCCATGCCCACGCCCATGACCACCAGCGGGAGCACCATCTGCCACGGGCTGATGTCCAGTCCGTAGCGCCCGGCCTCCCAGATGTAGAGCAGCAGCCCGGTGATCATCAGCAGCGCGCCGGCCTGCAGGACCTTGCGGCCGAAGCGGGGCACCAGCTTCTGCACGGAGACCCCGGCGGCGCACGAGACGGCGATCGAGAACGGGATCCCGGTCGAACCGGCCCGCAGGGCGCTCCAGCCCAGGCCCATCTGCAGGTAGAGCGTCCAGACCAGGAAGAAGATGCCCAGGGCGACACCGAAGGTGAGCTGAACCGCGGTGCCCGCCGCGAAGCTCTTCACCCGGAACAGCGACAGTTCGATGAGGGGCGAGTCGTCCCTGTCCCCCTTGCGGCGCTCGAACAGCACGAGAGCCGCGAACACCAGCAGGCTGGCGGCCATCGACACATGGCCCCACAGCGGCCAGCCCAGCTCGCGTCCCCGGGTCAGCGGGTAGAGAAGCATGAGGAGACCGAGCGTCACGAGGGCCACGCCGGCCAGGTCGAGCCGGAGTGCCTTGGGCGCCTTGGACTCGGTGATGAACACGCGCCCCAGCAGCAGTCCTGCGATGCCGACCGGCAGGTTGATCAGGAAGATCGGCCGCCATTCGAGACCGAAGAAGTTCCACTCGGTGAGCAGTGCGCCCAGCAGGGGCCCGGACACCGCGCCGAGCCCGACGATCGCGCCGAAGAGCCCGAAGACCTTGCCGCGCTCGTGCGCCGGGAAGGTGGCGTGCACGATCGACAGCACCTGCGGCACCATCAGTGCGGCCATGCCGCCTTGCAGGATGCGCGAGGCGACCAGCATCTCGGGGTTCACGGCGAACCCGCAGAGCGCGGAGGCGATCGTGAAACCGGCGATGCCTATGAGGAAGAGCCGCTTGCGGCCGTAGATGTCGCCGAGCCGGCCGCCGGTGATCAGACCGGCCGCGAAGGCCAGCGCGTATCCGGCGGTGATCCACTGGATCGCCGTGAACGAGGCTCCCGTGTCCCGGGTGATGCTCGGAATGGCGATGTTGACGATCGTGACGTCGACCAGGTCCATGAAGGCCGCGGTCATCACGATCGCGAGCGCGAACCAGCGGCGTCGGTCCGCGGTACCCGCCTGGTCTGTCAGGTCCTGCGGTGCGGTCGGCCCGGTCGGCGCCGTGCCGACGGCTGCCGTGGTCGGCAGGGATTCGGAAGATTGCATGGCCAGAAGCTAGAGGCCGAACAGGTCAGTTAGTGACCTAATGGATGGGCATCCTGTACCCCATGACCGACACCCCGGCACGACTGCTGAATCTGCTGTCGCTCCTCCAGACTCCTCGTGAGTGGCCGGGCAGCGAGCTGGCCACGCGGCTCGGCGTCACCCCGCGCACCATCCGGCGCGACATCGACCGGCTGCGCGACCTCGGCTATCCGGTCGAGGCGTCACGCGGCTCGGTCGGCGGCTACCGCCTGGTCGCGGGGACCGCCATGCCGCCGCTCCTGCTGGACGACGAGGAGGCGGTGGCCATCGCGGTGGGGCTGCGGGCCGGCGCCGGGCACGCCATCGAAGGCGTCGACGAGGCGTCCGTGCGGGCCCTGGCCAAGCTGGAGCAGGTGCTGCCCTCACGGCTGCGGCACCGGGTCTCCTCCCTTCAGAACGCCACCGTCCTCCTCACCCGCGGCGACGGCGCGACCATCGATCCGCGGACGCTCACGGCGATCGCCTCTGCCGTCACCGCGCGCGAACGGCTCCGCTTCGGCTACCGGGCGAGGGACGGCGCCGCGTCGAAGCGGCAGGCCGAGCCGTACCGCCTGGTGAGCACGGGCAGCCGCTGGTACCTCGTCGCGTACGACCTGGACCGCGAGGACTGGCGCACCTTCCGGGTGGACCGGGTGAGTGACCCCTTGGCCACCGGGTCCCGGTTCACCCCGCGCGAGCTCCCCGCCGGGAACGGCGACGCGGCGGAGTTCCTCGCGCGTTCGATGGCGCGTACGCAGCCGGAGCTGCACATCGATGTGACGTTCGAGGCGTCGGCCGCTGCCGTGACGGCCCGGCTGCCCGCGGAGTTCGGCGCGCCGGAGCCGAGGGGCGAACAACGCTGCCGGCTGCGTACGACGTCCCAGAGCTCGCTGGAGTGGGTGGCGCTGCGGCTCGCCCTGGTGGACTGCGCGTTCGTGGCGCACGGTCCGCCCGAGCTCGTGGAACACCTCGGCGTCCTGGGTGCGCGTCTGTCCCGCGCCGCGTCACCGCGGGCGACCGGCGGGACATGCACCGGCACACATGAATGAGCCCCGGCGCCGGGGGGGGTGGGCGCCGGGACTCAGCTCAGGGGACCGGAAAGGAGACCGGTCGTCGGGCCGGTGCGAACCGGCTTGATGGGGAGATTACGGGTTATCGGCTCACGCCGCAGCGTCAAAGCCCGTGTCGTGAGCCATTCGCTTCAATTCGAGCAATGCGTGCTTCTCGATCTGACGGATCCGCTCCCGAGTCAGACCGTGCTGCTTGCCCACCTCGGTGAGGGTCCGCTCACGGCCGTCCTCGATCCCGTAGCGCATCTTGATGATGGAGGCGGTGCGGTTGTCGAGCTTGCCGATCAGGTCCTCGAGCTCCTCGCTGCGCAGCAACGTCATCACGGACTGCTCCGGCGACACGGCGGAGGTGTCCTCCAGCAGGTCCCCGAACTGCGTGTCGCCGTCGTCGTCCACGGACATGTTCAGGCTGACCGGGTCACGGGCCCAGTCCAGGACGTTGCCCACGCGCTCGGGGTTGGAGTCGAGCTCGGCGGCGATCTCCGAGTGGTCCGGATCCCGCCCGTGCTCACGGTTGAATTCGCGCTGCACGCGCCGGATCCTGCCGAGCTCCTCCACGAGGTGGACGGGGAGCCGGATGGTGCGGGACTGGTCGGCGATGGAACGGGTGATGGCCTGCCGGATCCACCAGGTGGCGTACGTCGAGAACTTGAAGCCCTTGGCGTAGTCGAACTTCTCGACCGCGCGCACCAGGCCCGCGTTCCCTTCCTGGATCAGGTCGAGCAGGGGCAGACCCGCCCTCGGGTAGCGCCTGGCCACGGCAACGACGAGCCGGAGGTTGGAACGGATGAATATGTCCTTGGCGCGCTCGCTCTCGGCGACCAGCGCCTCCAGCTCCTCACGCTTCGCACCGCCGGCTTCGCTCTCCACCACTCCGTCGAGGATCTGCTGGGCGAAGACGCCCGCCTCGATCGTCTGGGAGAGCTCGACCTCCTTGGCGGCGTCGAGCAGCGGTGTGCGAGCGATCTCGTCCAGGTACATGCCGACCAGGTCGCGATCGGCGATCTCCCCGCCCACGGCGCGAACACTGCTTGCCCGGTTGGTCCCGCCGGTGCTGGCGGACGAACGACGGGCGACGGCACGGGTTGCCATGCGTGCTCCCTTGCTGAGTAGGTCGCGACACCCTCCCGGGTGCCCTGCATCCGATGGAAACAACGACTGGAATCCGGACAGAATTCCCACGACGCCCATTCACTTTCGAGATCATGCAGTACCCTGTCCGACCCCCAGAGGAGGACAGATGCCGCAGATACCCGCAGAAGTGCAGGTCAGGCCCGGAGTGGAGGACGATCTGCGGGCACTCACGGACATCTACAACCATTACGTCCGTGAGACCGCGCTCACATTCGACACGACCGCCTTCACCCCGCAGGAGCGTCTGCCGTGGCTGCGCTCCCACCCGGAAGACGGACCCCACAGGCTGCTGGTTGCTCCGGACACGGATACCCGGCACGACGCACCCCATGTCCTCGGCTACGCCACCAGCAGCCCGTTCCGCGCGAAGGCCGCGTACGGCACATCGGTCGAGGTGAGCGTGTACCTCGCCCCGGGCGCCACGGGCCGCGGTGTCGGCACGCTGCTCTACGCGGCACTGTTCGAGGCCCTGGCCGACGAGGACGTCCACCGCGCCTACGCCGGGATCGCGCAGCCGAACGAGCCGTCGGTCCGGCTCCACGACGCCTTCGGCTTCCGCCACGTCGGTACGTACACGGAGGTGGGCCGGAAGTTCGGCCGGTACTGGGACGTGTCCTGGTACGAGAAGCGGCTGGTCAGCCGAACTGCACCGAGCGCTTGGCCAGGCCCAGCCAGAAGCCGTCGATGACGCTGCGCCCCTGATCGAGATCCCCCTCGGCCGCCCCGAGTGTGACGAACAGCGGTGCGAAGTGCTCCGTGCGGGGGTGGGCCAGCCTGCCGGCGGGCGAGGCGTGCTCGAAGTCCAGCAGGGAGTCGATGTCCTGCGCCTGGAGCGCCCGGTGACCCCAGTCGTCGAACTCCGCGGACCAGCCGGGGGTGCCGCCACCGGGGTGCCTCAGGGCCGCCAGGTTGTGCGTGAAGAAGCCGCTCCCGACGATCAGCACCCCTTCGTCGCGCAGCGGGGCGAGCTTGCGCCCGATGGACATCAGCTTCTGCGGGTCGAGCGTCGGCATCGAGATCTGGAGTACGGGGATGTCGGCGGCGGGGAACATCTCGACCAGCGGCACGTACGCCCCGTGGTCGAGGCCGCGGTCGGGGATGTCCTGGACCGGGGTGCCGGCGCCGCGCAGCAGCTTACGGACGTCGTCGGCGAGCTTCGGGGCCCCGGGGGCGGCGTACTCCACCTGGTAGTAGTGCTCGGGGAAGCCCCAGAAGTCGTAGACCAGCGGCACGGGCTCGGTGGCACCGAGGGCGAGCGGGGCCTCCTCCCAGTGCGCGGAGACCATCAGCACCGCCTTGGGGCGGGGCAGCCCGGCCGACCAGGCGGCCAGCTCTCCGGGCCAGACCGGGTCGTCGGCGAGCGGCGGGGCGCCGTGGGAGAGGTAGAGGGCGGGCATGCGTTCCGCGGTGACTGTCATGACACTCCCATTCCTCCGCCGATCAAGGTATGTGTGTTCCCTGCAGGTACCGGGAACGCGCTCCAGCGCGAGCGCAGTGGATTCGGCAGATCAGTTCTTCGGGACCAAATCTTTGAATCTTCAAGTTCCAACTACCGGAGACCTTAGCTCTATCTAGTTCAACTTTCAAGAAAAGGTCGTACAGTGGAGTACATGACCACGGCATCCCCCGGCGGGCCCCGATGGCTCACCGATGAAGAGCAGAGCGTGTGGCGCAGCTATCTCGCCGCCACCACGCTCATGGAGGATCACCTCGACCGCCAGTTGCAGCGCGACGCGGGCATGCCGCACATCTACTACGGACTCCTCGTCCAGCTCTCGCAGGCTCCTCGCCGGCAGAAGCGCATGACCCAGCTGGCCAAGGACGCCAAGATCACCCGCTCCCGCCTCTCGCACGCCGTGGCGCGGCTGGAGAAGAACGGCTGGGTCCGCCGTGAGGAGTGCCCGTCGGACAAGCGGGGCCAGAACGCGATCCTCACCGAGGAGGGCCACGCGATGCTCAGCCGGTCCGCACCCGGGCACGTCGAAGCGGTGCGCCAGGCGATGTTCGCCCGGCTCAGCCCCGAGCAGGTACAGAGCCTCGGCGAGATCATGCAGGTCATCGCCACCGGTCTGCAGCCGGAGGGCACGGACGCGGATCTGCCCTGGCTCCGCTGAGCGGAGCCAGGGCAGACCCGGTGTCCCGTCGCCTCGCTCAGTGAGCGACGACCGGGATCCTGAACTCTTCCTCGGCTCCGTCCGTCAGGCCGTCGCCCGCGCCGGTGCCGGGGCGGCCGGTGTTGATCAGGGCCACCGCGATCGCCGAGGCTGCGACCAGGATGCCGACCGCCCACCAGATGGCGCTGGAGAAGCCGGCGACCATGGCCTGCAGTTCGAGCAGCTTCGGGTCACTCGCACCGGCCGCGTGATCGGCGACGTACGCGGTGGTGGCACCGGCGGCGATGGTGTTGAGCAGGGCCGTGCCGATGGCACCGCCGACCTGCTGCGAGGTGTTCACCATCGCGGAGGCCACCCCCGCGTCACGCGGCTCGATGCCGTGCGTGGCCAGGGACATGGCCGGCATGAACGCCGTGCCCATGCCCAGGCCGAGCAGCAGCTGGCCCGGCAGGATGACGGCCGTGTAGGAGGTGTTGATGTCCAGCTGGGTCAGCAGCAGCATGCCGACGGCCGCCACCAGGAACCCGGGGCCCATCAGCAGCCTCGGCGGGACCCGGGTCATCAGCCGGGCGCCGATCTGCGTGGAGCCGGTGATCATGCCGACGATCATCGGCATGAACGCGAAGCCGGTCTTGACCGGCGAGTAGCCCTGGACCACCTGCAGGTAGTACGTCAGGAAGAGGAACAGTCCGAACATCGCGATGATGGCGAGGCCCAGCGAGAGGTAGACCCCTCCTCGGTTGCGCTCCATCAGGACGCGCAGCGGCAGCAGCGGCGACTTGACGCGCGCCTCGGTGGCGACGAAGGCCGCCAGCAGCACCACGGCCGCGACGAACATGCCGACGGTCAGCGAGTCCGACCAGCCGGCCGACTCGGCACGGGTGAAGCCGTACACCAGAGCGACCAGACCCAGGGTGGACAGGACGACGCCGGGTATGTCGAGCGGCGAGCGGTTGCGGCTGCCGGACGGCTCACGGATGACGAAGTAGGCACCGGCGGCGGCGATGATCGCGAACGGGATGTTGACGAAGAAGGTCCAGCGCCAGTTCAGGTACTCGGTGAGGAAGCCGCCCAGGATCAGGCCGACCGCGCCACCGCCACCGGCGATGGCCCCGTAGATACCGAAGGCCTTGGCGCGCTCCTTGGCGTCCGTGAACATCACGGCGAGCAGGGAGAGGGCCGCCGGGGCGAGCAGTGCGCCGAAGACGCCCTGCAGGGCACGGGAGCCGAACATCATCGCCTCGCCCGTCGCCGCACCACCGAGCGCGGAGGCCGCGGCGAAGCCGAGCAGGCCCACGACGAAGGTGCGCTTACGGCCCCAGAGGTCGGCGATGCGTCCACCGAAGAGCAGGAGCCCACCGAAGGCGAGGGCGTAGGCGGTGATGACCCACTGCTTGTTGCCCTCGGAAATGCCCAGATCGGTCTGGGCGGAGGGCAGCGCGATGTTCACGATGGTCGCGTCGAGCACGACCATCAGCTGGGCGAGTGCGATGAAGGCCAGTGCTTTCCAGCGACTGGGATCCGGAAGGGTTCCGGCTGTTCTGGACATGGGAGTTGCCACCTAAGGACATGAGGAGCTGCGGGTCCGGCGGACCGCGAACGGACCGCGTACGGACTCGGAAAAGGGCGAGCGGTGCCCGGGCCGGACCCTGCGTGTCAGGTCCGGGCCGGTTTCATGGGGCTGATGGGGGCCGCTGAGGGCCGAGGGCTGAGGGGTCGGTTCTCCGGTGCGCGGGTGTCAGCACCCGCCGCGAAGGTCCTCCAAGGTCGCCGCCGATCCGGGCAGCTCGGAGCGGGCCGGAGCTTCCAGACCGTCCAGGAAGAGCTGCAGATGGCGGTGGGTGAACCGGTCGATCTCCGGGCAGGCGGTGCCGGGCAGCGGCCGGGTGAGCTGGGAGAGGGCGACGAGTACGTCACCGACGGCGATGTCGGTGCGCAGCCGCCCCGCGGACTTGGCACGCTCCACGAGCCCCTCGACGGCCTCTTCGAGGCGGCGGCGCTCGGTGAGCAGTTCGGGGTGGGCGTTGTCGAAACCGCCGGACAGCATCGGGCACAGGGCGCCGATCCGTTCGTCGGCCGCCGCGTGCACGAAGCGGCTGAGCGCGGCGAAGGGGTCGGACTCGGCCTCGACGGCCTCCTCCACCCGGTCGGTGGTGCGGGAGGTGACGGCGAGGACGACCTCATGGACAAGGGCGGCCCGGTCGGGGAAGTTCCGGTAGAGCGTGGCGTTGCCGACTCCGGCCCTTCGTGCGACCTCGTCGAGCGGCACATCCGGCCCGAACTCGACGAACATCTCACGCGCGGCCGTCACGATCCGCTCCCTGTTGCGCAGCGCGTCCGCCCGCGGGCGGGGCATGCGGCGCCGTACGGCGCAGGAAACGGGTTCGGCGACGGACTCCACGGCCACGGCTCTTCCCTTCCGATGGGCTCGGCTCGATGTGCGCGTTCTCGACTCGCTGCGTACGACTCGATGGGCGCGGCGGCCTCCGGCGCAACCGGGGACCGTGTCCCCGTTTCTCGGGAACACAGGTGTAAACGGGGAAGGGATCCCCGCTTATTTCCCACCCCTGTGTGACCTGAGTCACGCGAACCGCCCGACAGAAACCCTCCATCGGCGCACCCAGCGAGCGGTCCCCCGTGACCCGGATGAGGCTGATCGCCAGAGCGCAGTCAGGGCCGGCCGACTGCCGCCGATCCCGAAGGCGCCGCCCCATGCAGCAGCCCCGCCACCGGATACGCGGATACCGCCGCCCCCTCGCCCTCGCCGGAGCGACGGCCCTGGTCATCGCGGTGACGGCATCGGCCAGCTCCACCCTGCCGCTGTCCGACCGCGCGGCCGCCGGACCCGTGTCCGCGCCGCGCGGGACCGGCCTCGCACCGTGCCGAATACCGACGGCCATGGGCGTCCAGATGTCGGAGGGCATGCCCACGCCTGCCGGCTACGTGCGGTCCACCGGCCGGATCAAAGCCCTCAACCTGATGATCGACTTCCCGGACGCGCGGGCGACGGAGCCGACCTCCGACCGGCTCGCGGAATTCTTCCCGCAGACCTCCGACTGGTTCAGCACCAGCTCCTACGGCCGGCTCACCTACATACCGGAAGCACCGGTGGAGGACTGGCTGCGGATGCCGAAGCCGTTCGCGGAGTACGGCATAGAGCGCGGCTCACCGTACGAGCCGGGCTACCGCGAGCTCGTGAGGGACCTGGTGGCCGTCGCCGACCCGAAGGTCGACTTCTCGGCGTACGACCTGGTCAACGTGCTGGTCACCCCGAACGCCGGCCCTTCCGCGCTGGACACAGTCCTGTCGGTGACCTTCTCCGGGAACGACGACGCCCCGTCCGCCGACGGCGTGCCGCTCGCCAACACGTCCTTCGTGTACAGCCGCCAGGACGACGGCTCCGGCTCGTACGCGGAGACCGGCTACCGGGTCCTGCCCCACGAGAACGGCCACGTCTTCGGGCTGCCCGACCTCTACACGATGGAGGGCGGCGGCTCCGTGGGGCACTGGGACATCATGTCCGAGGACTGGGGGGCCAACAACGACCTCCTGGCCTGGCACAAATGGAAGCTCGGATGGCTGGACGGCGACCAGATCAGCTGCGCCGCCATGCCCGGCACCAGCGAACACGTCCTCGGGCCGCTGGCCACGACGGGCGGACCGAAGCTGGCCTTCGTACCGGTGAGCGCGCAGTCCGGCTACGCGGTGGAGGTACGGACCGCCGGGGGCAACGACGAGGCGGTCTGCCGGCCCGGCGTCCTCATCTACAAGGTGAGCTCGGACGTGGACACCGGCCAGGGGCCGGTGTCCGTCGAGGACAGCACCGAGGACAGCGGCGGCTGCACCCGGCGGCCGAACGTCCACGCCGAGCTCTCCGACGCCCCCTTCGAACCGGGTGAGACGTTCACCGACCGGGCCAACGGCATCCGCATCTCGGTGCGGGACAAGGCACCCGACGGGAACTACCGGGTCCGCATCACCCGGCCGTGAACCCCGGACCCGCGCTCCTGTGGAGTGCGCCGACGACTCCCACCCGGATCCTGTCCGCCATGTGCCTACCCCCTGAGTGATCGAGTCCTCCCCACACAGGTCGGAGCGCGGCCGGTGATCCCGGCCACCTCCGGCCCGTTGGGGTCCTGTCAGATGTGTCCTACCGTCGGCACCGCCTCAGGCGTCACCTCGGCCGCCGTCGCGCCGGCGGCCGTGGGCCGCTCGACGTCCTTCAGTACGAAGAACGCCACCAGCCAGGCCACGAACACGAACCCGGCCGCCCACAGGAAGGCCAGGCTGTAGCCGTCCCGCAACGCCTCGATCGCCGGACGCCCCTCGCCCAGCAGCGAGTTGCTGTGCGAGGTGGCGACCGTCGCCAGCACCGCCAGACCGACCGCGGCGCCGGCCTGCTGCGCCGTGTTGTTCAGACCGGAGGCCAGACCCGCGTCCTCCGGGGCCACGGCGCCCATGGCCCGCATGATGACCGACGACACCGTCAGCCCCATGCCGAAGCCCTGGACGACCAGCGGCAGCGCCACGTCGATCCAGTAGTCGCCGCCGACCGGGGCCCGGCTGAGCAGCAGCAGACCGCCGCCGAGGAACAGCAGACCGGTGAGCAGCACCAGCCGGGTGCCGGAGCGAGCAACCAGCTTCGGCGTGAAGAACAGCGACATCGTGCCGATGACCAGCGGAGCCGGTAGGAACGCCAGTCCGGTCCGCATCGAATCGAAGCCCAGCACGCGCTGCAGATACAGGGCGTTGAGGAACTGGAAGCCGAAACCGGCCGAGAAGATCAGCACCACCGCGATGTTGGCGCCGACCACCTCCCGGTTGCGGAAGATCCTGAGGGCCAACAGCGGACGCCGCGCCGTGGCCTGCCGCCACACGAACGCCGCCAGCAGCGCCACCGACACCAGGCCGTACGTGGCCGGCTCGCCGCTGCTGAACTCGTCCTCGGCGACCTGCGAGATGGTGAACACGCCCAGCGACAGGCCGGCCGTCACCAGTACCGCGCCGATGGCGTCGGCGCCCGCCTTCAGGCCGAGGCCCGGCTCGTCCGCCAGCAGCTTCAGGCCGAGGAACAGGACGACCACGCCGATCGGCAGGTTGATCAGGAACACCCAGTGCCAGCCGAGCGTGTCGGTGATGACACCGCCGGCGATCAGACCGAGCGAGGCACCGCCCGCGGACACGAAGCTGTAGATGCCCATGGCCTTGGCCTGCTCGCCGGGCTCCGGGTACAGGCCGACGATCATGCTGAGCACCACGGCGGACGCCAGCGCGGCGCCCACACCCTGCAGGAAGCGGCCCGTGATCAGCACCTCGGAACTGTTCGCGATACCGCACACCAGCGAGGCGACGGTGAAGACACTCAGACCGCTGAGGAACACCTTCTTGGTGCCGAGCAGGTCTCCGAGTCGGCCGGACAGCAGCAGCAGACCGGCGAAGGCGATGAGGTAGGAGTTCACGACCCAGGACAGGCCGCTCTGGGAGAAGCCGAGTCCGTCCTGGATGGTCGGAAGTGCGACCGTGACGATCGTCCCGTCAAGGATGATCATCAACTGCATCGCGCAGAGGATGGCGAGCGCAAGGCCCCGCGTGGTGCGGGCCTGTGATGTCGGGGGAGTCATCACTCACTTCTTTCGTCGTCACACCGTGATCGTGCGTCGGACTGTGGACCGAGCGGCGCCGGTATCGCGCCCGCACGTGGGTCCAGTACGCCATGGCAGGGGCCACCGTCCGGGAACCGTGCGGTAATCGCGCAGGCGGAAGGAGTGAGGGACATTCGACGGGCCGCGCGGCGCTGCGGCGGGCGGCCCAAATCCTGGGCGAGGAGATCGGGTTCACGCGTCCGAGGGGCCGTGTGGACGGCACGCGAGGACTGGGCGGTCGAGGTGGTGGGGGCGGGAGCGTCGGCCCTGGCGGCGGCCGCGACGTCCCTGGCGGAACCGACCCACCCCGACGTCATCACGACCGGCGGCGGCTTCGCGAGGTCCCTCCCCGGGTACGTCGACCGTGCACGAACCCGAGCCGGTGGGGCCGGCTGCCCACCCCCTGCGGGGTCCTTGCCACCGGCTTCCCGAAGGGCCCAAACGCCCCGGGAAGCCGGCCCGTCACGAGTGGCGCCGGTGCATCAGTGTCTGCGATCTGCGCGCCGTCGCACCGCGCCCCGCCGTGATGCGTTCGCAGCGGCGGACGCCCACGGGGCCGGGGATCGTGCGGCGCCGTTCGGGCTCGGCGTCGAGGGCCAGGGACGCGTCGTGGTGCAGGACGGCCACCTCCAGGCCGCGGAGTTCATGGCCGGGGTCAAGACCGAAGTCGTCCAGGAGCGCGGCCCTCGTGCGCCGGTACGCCGCGAGTGCGTCGTGCTGGCGTCCGCAGCGGTACAGCGCCACCATCAGCAGCCCGCACATCCGCTCCCCGGCCGGCTCCGCGGTGGCCATCTGCTCCAGTTCACCGAGGATTTCGTGGTGCCGGCCCCGGTTGAGGGCCTCCTGCGCGTAGTCCTCGAAGACGGACATCCGCATCCCCGCGACCGCGCTGAGCTCCGGCCACGCGACCCCCGTCTCGGCGAGGTCCGCGAGCACCGGCCCGCGCCACAGCTGCAGCGCCGAGTACAGCTTGCCCAGCCCCGACTCCTCCCTGCCGGCGGCGAGGTCGGCCCGTCCCAGCTCCACCAGACGGCGGAAGTTCCACAGGTCGAGGTTGCCGTCCGCGACGGTCATCCGGTAGCCGGGAGCCGTCGTCGTCAGCGTGACCGCTCCCGCGGTTTCCGCATGCCGCTCTATGATCTTGCGCAGACCGGACACGGCGTTCTGCACCATTTTCCGCGACGTCGCCGGAGTGTCGTACCCCCATAGCGCGTGCACCAATTTACTGGTGGGCACGACCTCGTTGGCGCGCAGCAGAAGAAATCCCGCGATGGCCCGCTGATTGAATCCCCCCAGGCCCACGGGGTCGTCATCGGAGAACGCTTCCAGCGGACCCAGTAAATTGAATCGCACCCGACCCACCCCCTGTCGACGTCGAAGCGGACAGCCGCCTCCACCAGGCACCTCTACAGTAAAGAAACCATTCGACCTGTTTGTCAAACGGTTGAGTCAAGATCTTCAGAGGAAGCCGCACCGACGATGAAGCACCAGGCCAGAGCGGCACATGGAGAGATCTCCCACTACCCCCACTTCCCGAGGGACGCTACTTCCGCCTACGGAATGTTCCATTCCGAGTACCTGCCCCACTGGGCGGACAGCTGCCATCCGGTGAGCGCGGAGAAACCCGAACCCCCCGAGCCGTCGCCGGCTTCGCCGGGTCGAACCACCCCTCAGAAGAAGCCGTTCGCAAGCGAGATGGCCGGTGGAACCGGTCGACACCCCGAGCAGGAAATAGCGCTGGAGCGAACAAAATCACGGAATGCCACACCGGAAAGGGCGCCGTCATACCGCCGACGGCCCCGTGGCAGCGTAAAGACGGAACTGCCACACCAGGCTGCGGAGTGCACCGGATGGCACGGCACCGCACCGATCACGCCGACGCCGCGGACGACGAGACCGAGCCCACCTCAGCCACTGCGAACAATGTGGCCACGCACCACCGGAAACCGTCCAACCACCGGACCGCAGGCCGTTGCACCACCAGAGGGCCGGTCGAGCACTGCGGGAAAACAGTACCAGTTGGTTGGTTTTTTGTGAGGCCGGAAGGCAAACTGACACCGAGAGCTCGTCGCGTCGCAGCCCGGAGGGCACAGCCTCGACGACAGCTCCGGTCAACGGAGTGAAAGGGTTGGGCACATGGCCAGGCAGGAACGCGCGGAGGTCACTCGGGCGGCCATTCTGGACGGGGCGGCACGCGCCTTCGACGCCGAGGGCTATCACGGCACGACGCTCGGCGACATCGTCAAGGAGGGCGGGGTGACCAAGGGCGCCCTCTACTTCCACTTCTCCTCGAAGGAAGACCTCGCCCAGGCCCTCATCGACGAGCAGTTCTCCGTCCTGGACCCCTTGGCGAACGCCGAGAACCCTGGCGTGCAGACCATCATCGACATCCTGCAGTCGATGGCCCGGCAACTGGTGGACGACGTCCGGGTGCGCGCGGGTATCCGTCTGGTGATCGACCAGAGCTCCAAGACGGACATCGTCAGTGAGCCCTACACCCGGTGGATCGAGCTCTTCCGGGAATGCCTGACCCAGGCGCAGGACCGCGGTGACGTCAAGGCGGACGTCGACCCCGACCGGGTGGCGCGGCTGGTCACCGGGTCCTGGACCGGACTACAACTCAGCTCGCAGGTGCTCACCGGACGCGCGGACCTGTGCGAGCAGACGACCCTCCTGTGGGAGATGCTGCTGCCCAGCATCGTCCCGCCGCGCAGGCTTACGCGCTTCAGGCCGGAAGGCAGCGCGCGGATCACGGAGCGCGACTGATCAGCACCGAACAACAGCGGCACGGGGACGGCTCCCCCGGAGGGTGACGGACTTCGGGCGGCCCGACGGACATCTCGGTGTCCGGCGGCGGCATCATCCCCCGCGGAGACGTCCACGAACTGCTCGACCTGGGGCGGCGGCCGTCTTCACCCCGGGCGCACCGCCCCGGGAGATCACCGACTGGGCAAGGGGCAACGCGGGCCGGGCCGCGGTGGCCTGACCGGGTCCTGCCGCGGCTGATCCACCGGGCCGAACGGGGGCGGCGCTGAGCTCCGACCCACGGGCCGGCCTCCGCTCCCCCCGCGAACGAAACCACAGCACCTGCCCCAGCCTCGATCCGGTACGCTGTGGATCGAGACTGGGGCAGGTGCTGCAATGTGTGCCGCACGGGCGACCGTGCACGCACACACCGTAGTCACAGGCCACAACCTCTCCGGGCTTGGAAAGAGGCCACAGCATCGACTGCTCTGCAGTTCGTGCACGGTTTCGCGCAGGCCCCGCCTTCGTAGCTCAGGGGATAGAGCACCGCTCTCCTAAAGCGGGTGTCGCAGGTTCGAATCCTGCCGGGGGCACAGCACACCAAGGGCCAGTTCGGAGGCTTGATCCTCTCGAACTGGCCCTTTCTCATGTTCACGCGCGTGCCGCCCTGTCCCGGTGTCTCCCCGCTGCGTGCGGAGCATCACCTCCAGCGTTCGACGAACGCACGGGCCGCCTCCCGGCCGACCGACTGCTCGTGCCTCATATATCGTCATCCGATATCGGAGCCCGTAAAGTGTCGCGCTGCTGCCAGGGGTGGGTCCATGAACAAGCCGTCAAAAGCCGCCGGATCCGGTGAGTTGGAGCGTCGGCTCGGGCTGTCCGACGCTGTGGTGATCGGCCTGGGGTCGATGATCGGGGCGGGGATCTTCGGCGCACTCGCGCCGGCGGCGCGCGCGGCCGGCTCCGGGCTGCTGATCAGCCTGGCCCTGGCCGCCGTTGTCGCGTTCTGCAACGCCATCTCGTCCGCACGGCTCGCCGCGCTGTACCCGGCCTCGGGCGGCACCTACGTCTACGGCCGTGAGCGGCTGGGCGAGTTCTGGGGCTACCTCGCCGGATGGGGGTTCGTCGTCGGCAAGACCGCGTCCTGCGCGGCCATGGCGCTCACGGTGGGGTCGTACGTGTGGCCCGGCCAGGCTCACGCGGTCGCGGTAGCCGCAGTGGTGGCGCTGACTGCGGTGAACTACGCCGGGGTGCAGAAGTCGGCGCTGCTGACCCGGGTGATCGTGGC
This sequence comes from Streptomyces sp. NPDC002793, assembly GCF_040295485.1. Taxonomy (NCBI): domain Bacteria; kingdom Bacillati; phylum Actinomycetota; class Actinomycetes; order Kitasatosporales; family Streptomycetaceae; genus Streptomyces; species Streptomyces sp. NPDC002793. The sequence goes on from NZ_JBEOVL010000001.1 coordinate 241,514, forward strand.
CGTGGTCCTGGCGGTGCTCGCCGCTGTGGCGGTCGCCTCCCTGACCTCTTCCGCCGCGAGCGCGGGACGGCTCGACGTCAGGGACGACGCGACCTTCGGCGGGGTGCTCCAGGCAGCGGGCCTGCTCTTCTTCGCCTTCGCCGGATACGCGCGCGTCGCCACCCTCGGCGAGGAGGTCCGCGACCCACGGCGCACCATCCCCCGGGGTGTGGCGATCGCGCTCGGGATCGCCCTGGTCGTCTACGCCGTCGTCGCCGTCTCCGTACTGGGTGTCCTCGGCCCGCAGGGGCTGGCGTCGGCTGCCGCGCCCCTGTCGGACGCGGCCCGGGCCGCGGGCGCCGAGTGGCTGGCGCCCGCTGTGCGGGTCGGTGCGGCGGTGGCAGCGCTCGGCTCGCTGCTCGCGCTGATCCTCGGCGTGTCCCGGACCACCCTGGCCATGGCCCGGGACCGGCACCTCCCCCACGGCTTGGCCGCGGTCCACCCGAGGTTCAAGGTCCCGCACCGGGCCGAACTCGCGGTGGGCGCGGTGGTGGCGGTGGTCGCCGCGACGGCCGACGTGCGCGCGGCCATCGGGTTCTCCTCCTTCGGCGTCCTGGCGTACTACGCCATCGCCAACGCCTCCGCCTGGACCCTCACACCTGAAGAGGGCCGCCCGGCCAGGGCCGTCCCTGCTCTCGGTCTGGTCGGCTGCCTCGTCCTGGCCTTCGCCCTCCCCCTCTCCTCGGCCCTCTGCGGCGCTGCCGTCCTGGCCGTCGGCGCTGCGGCCTACGCGGTCCGCCGCGCTGTGGCCGCTCGTCACCCCTGAGGGGTTCCCGTCCGTGGAGGAGCGGCGTTCGGGGGTGATCCTCGTCGCCACCGTTCCGAGTGGAGGCGTCGTCCCGAGTGGAGGCGTCGTCCGGAGTGCGCGCCGACCGGCCGTCTCTCTACCGTGCTTCGTCGCCGAGCACCTCACGGGCGAGCTCCTTGAGCGCCCTGCGGTCCTCCGCCAGAGCTTCCTTCCCGGCCTCGGTGGCCGCGTAGACCCGCCGGGTGCGGCCGTCCACCACCCGCTGCTCGGAGACCAGGAGCCCGTCCGCCTCCAGCCGGTGCAAGGTCGGGTACAAGGTGCCGGGGCTGATCCGGTAGCCGTGTCGGGCCAGTTCCTCGGTCATCCAGGCTCCGTGGATCTCCTCCTCGGCGGCGTGGTGCAGGATGTGCAGCCGCACCGCACCCCGCTGGAACTCGCGCACCTGGGTACCTCCGGCAGTGACGGAACCGATATCGGCATCCGATCCTACGTCGACCAGTGGTCACTCCAGCGGCTCAGGACGTGGCAGCCGCCGGCTTCCGCCCGTACCCACCGACCCGGTCAGCCCCGGGGACCGGTGGTCATCGCGTCGATCAGCCGACGGGCGCGGGTCTCCTCTCCCAGGAGGATCTCCACCAGCGGGCCGGTGCCCGGGTCGGTCCTCGACTCGCTGCCGGCGCCGGCCGCAGGCGCCCCGCCCGGTCCTGCCGTCTCATCGACGTACTGCTCGACGGGCCGGGCATCAGCCGCCAGGCGGACGCGGCCACCGGTCAGCTCGGTGCGCACCGAGGCGTAGTCGATGCCCAGACGGGCCAGCCGCTCGCCGCCCTCGTACCGGGTGTCGGGAGCGGGAGCGCCCTGCCGCAGCAGGTGCGGGTAACGGAGCGCGACCTCATGGGTGGCCAGGATGGCCAGCAGCACATGTTCGCTGCCCACCGCGCGGTCGCCGAGGCGGCGCGCCTGCTCGTAGGTCTCCATCCTGACCCACCAGGCGGGATGCGACGCCCAGTTGATCCCCATCCTCTTGACCAGCCACCGCTTCCAGAAGGGCATCTGGCGATACTGGCTTCGGCCGAGGAGTACCTCGCGGGTGGGGTGCAGCAGGGGAAAGAGACCGTCCTCCTCGCCCTCCGCTCCGGTGTCGCCTTCGAGGCGGGCGAGTACGGCCCGTGGTGAGATACCGCAGGTGCCCAGCGTCTCCACCGCGCGGTTGTCCTCCGCCAGCAACCCGCGCAGCAGGTGAACGGCGCCGAACTTCGCCGCACCCTCCTGTCGGGCCTGCCCCATCGCCGCGGTCAGGGCCCTGGCCGCGGCGCCCGTGAAACGGCCGCGCTCGTCGCCGTCCTCCCCCAGCACGTCCTTCGCGGCGACGCTTCCTTCGTTGTCGTCGGTGCCGCCCCACGCGGAGTCCCGGTCCGTCCTGTCCCGCAACACCGCCACCAGCACCGTCTTGGTCGCCCCCGCCCCGGCGAGCGCTTCGGGCGCGGCTCCCTTGGCCGTCACGATGCCGGCGAGCAGGTGTTCGGTACCGATGGCATCCCCGTCGGCCGCACCCTGCGCGCCCCGGGCGGCCCCCAGGATTCCCACGACGTTCCAGTCGGACTCCATGATCGCGTTCATGCGGCCTCCCTTTCCTTCCGGTCCTGCTGTGCAGCCTCCCCCGGCCGGAGCGGAGGCCGCATCACCCCAGGGGCGGAGTCCCCTCCTCCTCATGCGACCTGCGAAGTACGGAGAGGGGGAGAGGCACGTCGGCCCGGCACAGGCCGAGGCCGTGTGGGACCGGCTCTGCCGACAGCGTCCTCAGCGCCCGCTCACACCGTCGGCTCCGGAGCGATCTCCTCGATCAGGCCCTCCACCAGAATCCGGATCTCGTCGCGGACGGTGCGGACGGCTTCCACGCCCTGGCCCGCCGGGTCGTCCAGCTTCCAGTCGAGGTAGCGCTTGCCGGGGAAGACGGGGCACGTGTCGCCGCAGCCCATCGTGACGCACACGTCGGACTCGCGGACGGCGTCGACGGTGAGGATCTTCGGGGTCTCGGCGGAGATGTCGATGCCGGCCTCCGCCATCGCCTCGACGGCGGCGGGGTTGACGGAGGTACCGGGGTTCGAGCCGGCGGAACGGACCTCGACGCGGTCCCCGGCGAGGTGCGTCAGCCAGGCGGCCGCCATCTGGGAGCGGCCCGCGTTGTGGACGCAGACGAACAGGACGGACGGCTTGCCGGAGGTCTCGGCCACGGTGATCGTTCTCTCTCGTCGCACGGCGGCACCAACCGCCGATGACTTCAGCTCCCGCTGGTATCAGCGGACGATGATGTGACAGTATCAGCGCATGCTGACTTCAGTCGATCCTGACCTGATCCGGGTACTGGGCGATCCGCTCCGCCTGCGGATCGTGACCCTGCTGGCGCGCGAGACCCTCTGCACGACCCACCTGGTCGAGGAGACCGGAGCGAAGCAGACCAACCTCTCCAACCACATGAAGGTCCTGCGCGAGGCCGGTGTGGTCGAGACCGAGCCGTGCGGCCGCTTCACCTATTACAGGCTGCGCCCCGAGGTCCTCGCCGGCCTCTCCGAGCAGTTCGCGGCGCTGGCCGACTCCGCCCGTACCGCCGCCGGGAACAAGAGGGCCTGCCCGTGACCACCGAGCGCACCACGACGACCCCCACCACCACCACCGCCGGTCAGGCCGGGGACGACTCGATCGTCAAGAAGCTCTCCACCCTCGACCGCTATCTCGCGGTGTGGATCCTGCTCGCCATGGCCGTCGGCCTGGGACTGGGCCGGCTGGTCCCCGGGATGAACGACACACTGGCCAGGATCGAGGTCGGCGGCATCTCCCTGCCGATCGCACTCGGCCTGCTGGTCATGATGTACCCGGTGCTGGCCAAGGTCCGGTACGACCGGCTGGACACCGTCACCGGCGACCGCAAGCTCCTGGTGTCCTCGCTGGTCATCAACTGGATCGTCGGCCCCGCGGTCATGTTCGCCCTCGCGTGGATCTTCCTGCCCGACCTGCCCGAGTACCGCACCGGTCTGATCATCGTCGGACTGGCCCGGTGCATCGCGATGGTCATCATCTGGAACGACCTGGCCTGTGGCGACCGTGAGGCCGCGGCCGTGCTCGTCGCGCTCAACTCCGTGTTCCAGGTCATCGCCTTCGGCGTACTGGGCTGGTTCTACCTCGATCTGCTGCCCCGGTGGCTGGGCCTGGGCGACGGGCAGGGTCTCGACGTGCCCGTGTGGCACATCGCGCTGAACGTCGTCGTCTTCCTCGGCATCCCGCTGCTCGCCGGATACCTGACCCGCCGCATCGGCGAGAAGAGGATGGGGCGCCGGTCCTACGAGTCGGCGTTCCTGCCGAGGATCGGCCCCTGGGCCCTGTACGGCCTGCTCTTCACGATCGTCATCCTCTTCGCGCTCCAGGGGAAGACGATCACCTCGCAGCCGATGGACGTCGTACGCATCGCACTGCCGCTGCTCGCCTACTTCGCGATCATGTTCTTCGGCGCCTTCCTCCTCGGCAAGGCCCTGGGACTGGCCTACGACCGCACCACGACCCTGGCCTTCACCGCCGCGGGCAACAACTTCGAGCTCGCCATCGCCGTCGCCATCGCCACCTTCGGCGTCACCTCGGGCCAGGCCCTCTCCGGTGTGGTCGGCCCACTCATCGAGGTCCCCGTCCTGATCGGGCTGGTGTACGTCGCGCTGGCCTGGCGCAAGAGGTTCGGCCCGGCAGCCCTCACCACCCCGGGAGGTGAAGCCTGACGCGGCACTCAGCCGCGCAGGTCGAGCAGGGCGGACATCGCCGCCACGACGGACGGGGCGACCTGGTAGTACACCCAGGTCCCCCGCCGCTCGGAGGTCAGCAGACCGGCTTCGCGCAGCTTCTTCAGGTGGTGGGAGACGGTCGGCTGGGAGACGCCGACATCGGAGATGTCGCACACGCACGCCTCGCCGCCCGGGTGGGAGGCGACCTTGGAGAACAGGCGCAGCCGCACCGGGTCGGACAGCGCCTTGAACATCACGGCCATCCTCTCCGCATCGCCCTGCGACAGCTCCCCGGCCGTGATCGGCGGGCAGCAGGGGACCACCGCTCCGGCGTCCAGGACCGGCAGCTCGACAGCCTCTGAATTCGACATGCGTCTATGTTGACACTCATCTATATCGAGTGCCAACCTTCACATATAGACAGCGATCGATACAGCGGCCCGAGCGGTCGCCCGTCCCGGAGGACATCACCGCCATGACCACCATCGCAGATCTTCCTGTCGTCGTCATCGGCGCCGGCCCCGCCGGGCTGGCGGCCGCCGCCCACCTGGTCGAGCACGGCATCGAACCGCTGGTCCTGGAGGCCGGACCGACAGCCGCCACCGCCGTGCGCGACTGGTCGCACGTGCGGATGTTCTCCACCTGGGGCGAACTGACCGACCCGGCGGCGGAGAGACTCCTCGCGCCGACCGGCTGGACCAGGCCCGACGCGAGCACCTACCCGACGGGAGGGGACTGGGCCGGGCAGTACCTCCAGCCCCTCGCCGATCTCCTCGGGGACAAGGTCCGCTACGGCGCCACCGTCACAGGCGTCTCCCGCCTGGGCCGCGACCGGATCGTCGACGCCGACCGGGACCGGCAGCCCTTCACCGTCCGCGTCACGCGCGCCGACGGCACCGAGGAGCGCATCCTGGGCCGCGCCGTGATCGACGCGTCCGGCACCTGGTCCACCCCCGGCCCCATCGGCGCCGACGGGCTCCCCGCCCTGGGTGAGCACGCCGCGTCCGCCCGCGTCTCCTACCGCGTCCCCGACCTCGAGGACCCGGCCGTACGCGCCCGTTACGCGGGCCGGCGCACCGCCGTCATCGGCTCCGGCGCCTCCGCGTTCACCGCCCTGGCCACCCTCGCCGACGTGGCGAAGGACGCACCCGGTACGCACGCGGTGTGGATCCTGCGGCGCGGCATCAGCGGGTCCACCTTCGGTGGTGGCTCCGCCGACCAGCTCCCCGCCCGCGGCGCCCTGGGCCTGGCCGCCCGGGCAGCCGTCGACCAGGGGTACGCCGATGCCGTCACCGGCTTCCGCGCCGAGGCCGTCGAGCGCACCGCCGATGGCCGCCTGGTCCTGGTCGGCGAGGGCGGCCGACGCCTCGACCCGGTGGACGAGCTCATCGTCCTGACCGGTATGCGCCCCGATCCGACCTTCCTGACCGAGCTCCGCCTCGCGCTGGACGAGCGCCTGCAGGCACCGGTGGAGCTCGCCCCGCTCATCGACCCCAACCAGCACTCCTGCGGCACCGTCTACCCGCACGGCCACCGCGAACTGTCGCACCCCGAGAAGGACTTCTACCTGGTCGGCATGAAGTCCTACGGCCGCGCCCCGACCTTCCTCGCCATGACGGGCTACGAGCAGGTCCGCTCCGTCACCGCCGCCCTCGCGGGGGACACCGAGGCGGCCGACCGCGTCGAACTCACCCTCCCCGAGACCGGAGTCTGCGGCGGCGCCGGCCTCTTCGACGACCCGGCGGCCGCAAGCCGGCCCGACGAAGGCGGCTGCTGCGCTCCGGCACCCGTTCCCGTCCCGCTCGGCGTCGGCGCCGCCCTGCCGGTCACGACCGCCGAGGGCACGGTGGGCGGCGGCTGCGGGTCCTGAACCACCGCTCCCGGGCCCGACGGGTCGTCCGGCGAAATCCGATGGGCCGCGCCCCGTCCGCTGCGGCAGGATGCGCGCCATGCCCCTTGTTCTCCCGCCGCGCCTCACCGCCTCAGCCCGGACCCTCCGCGACACCGCACGGCGGCGGGGCCTGCGAACCGTGCAGTTGCCGGATCGCACGGTGCCCGAGGAGCTGCGCGGCGGGAGCGCCCACCTGCACGCCGGACCTTCCTTCGCCGACGCCGTGGCCCCCGTGCTGGGCATCGCACCTCTCGAAGCCCCCGCGGACTGGCTGGCCCGGCTGCCCGCCGCGTTCGTCCGGCGTGAGATCCGCGCGATGCCCCTCCGCGAGGCGTACGGGCTGCGCCGCCCCGCCTTCGTCAAGTCACCCAACGACAGGGGCATTCCGGCCCTCGTCTACACGGACGGCTCCCGGCTGCCCGGGCCGGACGCGGTGGATCCGGGGACGGTGGTGCTGGTGAGCGATGTCGTCCGGTTCGATGAGGAGTACCGGCTGTACCTGCTCGACGGGCAGGTCGTCACCGGCAGCCGGTACGCCGTGTCAGGGCGGCTGCACATGGCTCCGCTCACCGCCGCGGCGCACACGTTCGGTACGGATCTGCTCGCCGCCGCCGGGCACACGCTGCCGTCCGCGATCGTCGTGGACGTAGGGCGCACCGATGACCGGCAGTGGGCGGTCATCGAGGCCAACGCCGCCTGGGCCAGCGGCTGCTACGGCTCCGACCCGGACCGCGCGCTGGATGTGGTGCTCAGGGCCGCCGGCCCCGCCGCACAGCTCGCGGAACGGGACGGCGCGTTCGTCCGGTGAGCCGGCGGCAGGACACGTTCCGGCGCCCCGCCGCCTGCCGCCCCGCCGAGGGAGCCTTCCCGTCCTACGGGCTCAGCTCCTCGGGGCACGGGGTACCCGGCTGCAGTTGGTACGGCGCCGCCAGGCGGTAGACACCCGGGCGGGGCGCGAGGAGCTCGGTCCACTCGTCGCCGTCGCCGTCCTCCTCCACCCTGATCAGGCAGCCGTGGGCGTTGGTGAAGTCCTTCGGAACGCTCTCGTCCTCCGCCGAGCGCAGCTTGGACGCCTCCGTCTCCTGCGGCCGCTCCACGCCCTTGCCCTCGCCGTCCACGACGGCGAGCCAACGGGAGTACGGGATCCGGATCAGGACACGGCCCGCCGACCGCACGTGGATGGTGAGCTCGTTGTCACCGGCCTTCTCCACCGTCGCGGGCGGATCCGCGAGCGGAACCGGGTCCAGGACCCGGAACAGCTTCCAGTTGGCGTCGCTCCAGACCGCCTCGAGATAGGGCAGCCCCTTCTCGACGAGCGCCGCCTCCTGCTCGCCCCCGGAGTCCGGCTTCCCGGTCGGCAGCACCACGTAGTGCACGGCCCAGCGGTCCAGCCACTCGCGGTAGTTCACGGTGTCGAGGGTGTCGTCGTAGAAGAGCGGGTTGCGCTTCATGTCGGCCTGCCGGTTCCAGCCGCGGGCCAGGTTCACGTACGGCGCGAGCGCGGAGGCCTCACGGTGGCTGCTGGCGGGCACCACCTCGACCCGGCCCCGCTCCGCCCCTGCCTTCTGGAGCTGGTTGACCAGCGGGGCCAGTTCACGGTTCCAGGACGCGGTGGGGGCGGTGCGGACGATGTCGTCGACGCCCTTGAAACCGATCCAGAAGTTCAGCCCGGCGAAGGCGATGACCAGGGCGTACCAGCGGCGGGTGCGCGGCGCCGTGTACGGGAGGGCGGCGAGCAGCGCGACGCCGGCGAACAGCATCGCCATGCGCGACACGTTCGACCCGATCTGCGAGTCGATGACGTACGTGAGGAGCGTCCCCACCCCGTAGACGGCGGCGGCCGTGCGCACGGTGTGCCAGGACGGGGGTACGAGGAAGAAGACCAGGACGGCGAAGAGGAACGGCAGCGACAGGGTCCCCAACGACATCGGCTGTGTGCCGGAGAAGGGGAACCACCACGAGGACAGGCCCACCACCGCGACGGGCGGCAGGCCGATCGCGTACGCACCGGGACGTCGCTTGTTCAGGAACAGCGCCGCTGCGACCACACCGAGGAAGAGCCCTGCGACCGGGCTGCCCGCCGTCGCGAGTCCGGCCAGCGGTGCGGCGACCACGGCCTTCGCCCAGCGCCTGTAGCGCCAGCGGTGCGGCCAGCAGAAGACGGCGGCGACGGCTCCGAGCGCGAACATCATGCCGAGCCCGAACGTCACCCGGCCGGACAGGGCGTTGCACAGATACGCGAACACGCCGGCGAACGCACAGGCGAGAGGGTTACGGACGGCGGGTACCCGCACCAGGATCAGGGCGGTGAGCGCGGAGGAGACCGTGCCGGCGACCATCATCGTCGTGCGGACGCCGAGCACCGACATCAGATAGGGCGACACCACGCTGTACGAGACGGGGTGCATGCCCCCGTACCAGGCCAGGTTGTACGCCGTACCGGGGTGCCGGCCGACGAACTCGGCCCAGGCGTCCTGGGCTGCGATGTCGCCGCCGCTGTTGGCGAAGAAGAAGAACCAGAGCAGGTGCGCGGCCGCGGCGACCACGGTCGTGACGAGGACCGGGTGACGTCGCAGACGGCTCCGTATCGAACCGTCGGCGCCGCGGTTGTCCCCGCCGGCCTGGGCGGGGATCCGGACGGTAACGCGTTCGGCAACCGGGTCTGTGTCCGCCCGTGTCGGCTCAGCGGTGGTCACTGCGACTCTCCCCGTCCTCGCCCGGGCCTGCCGAACCGTCCATGTACCGCACGGGCCCATCCGTACTCGGAGGGGCGCGTCCCCACGCCCGTCCGCTGCCCTTCGGGACGCTAGCACGCAGCATTTTCGCCGCGCTGCCCTATCGGCCGACGGCCCCTGTCACCCGCGGGGGCGGGGACAGGGGCCGGACCGGTCAGGTGATGCGGGTGAGCTTGTCCCCGAAGGACGGTTCGGCCAACGCGCTGCCCAGGGTGACCGCGACCTCCACCTGGCTCGCGCCCTCACCGACGGTCATCGTTCCGACCCTCGTGCCGGCCGCCGCCGCGTTCGGGAGCGTCTTGCCGTCGTCGGTCAGTTCGAGCTTGACCGTGAGGCCGGGCCAGCCGACCGCCTTCACGTCCTCGGCCACCACGACGTCGGTGGTGTGCCCGAAGCCGTCGTCCACGACGCCGACGACCTGCCCCTTCTTCACGACGGTCCGGCTCTCCAGCAGGTCCTGCGTGGCGGTCACGGCCTTCTTGCTCACCGCGTTGACCGTGTCGATGATCGGCGGCTTGTGCTGCCCCAGGATCGCACCGACGATGAGCTGGTCGGTGTCTCCGACCATCTTGTGCGCCGCGAAGAGCAGGTTGCCACCGGCCTTCGTGGTGGAGCCCGTCTTGATGCCGAGCGCGCCGTCGTAGGGAACGAGGGTGTTGTAGTTCCGGTGGGTGTGCCCCGACGGGTCCGTCCAGGACGGCAGCTTGGTGATGTCCATCAGGGCCGGGATCTCGACCAGCTTCTCGCCCAGCTTCACCTGGTCCTCGGCGGAGCTCACCGTGGTCGCGTTCAGCCCGGACGGGTCGGTGTAGGTGGTCTTCGTCATACCGAGTTCCTTGGCGGTGTCGTTCATCTTCTTGACGAACGCCTCCTCGGAACCCGCGTCCCAGCGGGCGAGCAGCCTGGCGATGTTGTTCGCCGACGGGATCATGATGGCCGAGATGGCCTCCCGCTCCGTGAGCGTGTCACCGGCCTTGATCGTGTTCAGGGTCGACTCACCCACCGAGTCCAGCTTGCCCTCGGCCTCCGCCTTGGCGTCGATCTTCACGGCAGGCCCGTCCGCCCCCTTCTTCAACGGGTGGCCCTTGAGCACGACGTAGGCGGTCATCGCCTTGGCCACACTGCCGATCGGCACGGCCTTCTGCTCACCGAACGAGTCGACCGTGCCGAGACCCGTGGCCGCCATGAAGCCCTGACCCTCGTCCGGCCACGGCAGGGAGGGCTTGCCTCCCTCGAAGTCGTACGTCTGCTTCGTCGTCAGTTCGAGGGACGGCTCCGGAAGCGGGCGCATCGCCTGTGCGATCGCAAAGACGATCAGGAGGAGGAGTACCAGCGGGGTCCAGATCTTGACCCGCCTGACCGCCGTGCGGACCGGGGTCTCCGGGGGCGGCGGGGTGTTCGTCAGCTCGGCGAGGAGGTCGAGCGGCGGCCGGGGCGGCATGGGCTGCTGCCTGGTCCGCTCGGCCTCGGCGAAACCGGCCCCGGGGCTCGCGGGCGTACCGGACCCTGCCGCGACGTCCGGGGTGACCGTGGGACCGACCACGGCGGCGGGGCGCACGTCGTCCGCGCGCAGCGGCACGAACTTGCTGGTCCGCTCGGAAGGGGTCTCGGGCGCCTCGGGTGCCCCGGAGGTTCCGGAGGGCTTGGCGGCCCAGGAGGCGGGCTTCCGCCCGTCCTCCCCGCTCTCCTTCGCCTTCGGCGGGAGCTTCAGCGCGGTCGTCGGCTGGTCGACGCGTTCCGCGCGAGGAGCCTTGAAGACGGCGGTCGGGTGATCGATTCCTCGGCCGTCGGCCGCAGAGACCGTCTCCTCCGCCGGGGCGGTCTCCTCGCGGGTCCTCGGGACACGGGGAGCGTCCTCGGAGGCCCTGACGGCCGGTGCTTCGGCTTCGGCTTCGGTGCCCGCTGGCTCGTCGGTGTCGCCGTCGGTCGCCGGTGCGCCGCCCTCAGCCGCCGGAGCGCCATCGGACGAGGCCGTATCGGCGCCGTCCGACGCCTTGCCGTCGGCGCTCTCCGTCTCGTCTTCGGATGCGGCCGGGCCGTCACCGCCGTCTTCGGACGTGTCGCCGTCGCTCACCGACGACTTGTCCGCACTCTCGGCCGCACCGTCCTGACCTGTGTCTTCGTCATCGGAACCGGTCTCCACCCATGCCGCGACGGCGGCACGCAGTCGCGTGTCCGTCGGGCTCGCCGCGGAGTCCAGACCGGAGCCGTCGCCGGCTTCGGAGCCGGAGTCAGGGCCGGAATCGGAGCCCTGGCCGACCTCCGGCTCCGAGTCCGCAGCGGCCTGCGGGCGCTCGTCGGTCTCGGCAGCCGGGCCCGCGTCGGGCTCGGCGTCCGCCTCCGCGTCCGCCTCCCCGGCCTCCTCGCGGGGCTCAGACGCCCCTGCGGGGCCCTCCGAGCCCTTCGAGGCACGGGAGGCGCCCGAGCCGCCCTCGGGTGCGCCGGAGGCGCCCGAAGCGTCCTCAGGGGCGCCCGAAGCGTCCGCGGAGCCGCCCGAAGGAGATTTGGAGACGCCGGAGGCGTCCTCGGACGCGTCGGCCGTCACCGAGGGCGGCACGCGGAAGACCGCCGTCTCGCTGTCGGTCCCACCGTCCGGCGTGGTGTCCGTGGTCCCGCCCGCCGTATGCGCGTCCGCCGCGGCGGACGGTTCACGGAACACGGCGAAACGCGGATCGCGTTCCTCAGCCGTCCCTGACGGCTTCCGCTGATCCGATTTGTCGGGGGACTCGCCCGCCACCGATACCTCCTTGTTGCGCTGCGGGGCACGCCCCGCACTGCCCGAACCGTCTACCAGTGTCCTGTGTGAACCCTTGTCCGAGCCGCTAGACGAGAACGACATACCTAACGGTTCCCTCACAAAGCACCCAGGCACTCTCGACAGACCAATGTGAGAGGGGTCACCCTGTCACTCATCCACGCGGGGAGGCATGGATGGGCAGGAGCCGCAGAACAATTCCGGAGGAGCTTCTGCTGCTCGCTCTGGACCCGACCACGGGTACCACAGCGCAGCCGCAGTCGCTCGACCTCGGCCTGGCCGGGGCACAGCTAGTAGAGCTGGCTCTGGCAGGACGGATAGCCCCTGACGGGGATCGTATCGCCGTGGTGATGCCACGGCCGACAGGAGATCCGACTCTGGACTCCGCACTGGAACTGCTGCGCCGTCGTGGCAGTCCGGTTCGGGCGGTCCACTGGATCGGCGGGCCCCGATTGGGACTTCGCCAGATCTATCTCGCTCATCTGGAGCGGTGCGGCATGGTTCACGCCGTGGCGGGCCAGATGTGCGGGGTGCTGCCGACGACTCGCTACCAGGCGACGGACACGGCAATCAGCCGGGACATCAGAACCCGGCTGGACAGTGCGATCCGCACCGGCGTACCGCCGGACCCGCGGACCGCGGCGCTCGCCGCACTGGCCCACGCGGTCGGACTCGGCAAGCACCTGTACCCCGGGAACGAGGGGCGCTCATCGCGCTCCCGGCTCCGGGACCTGATCAGACACGACCCGATGGGCGGTCTCGTGGCGCATGCCGTGATGGACGTCCAGAACGGTGTGGCCGTCCAGCCACGCCGTAACCAGCAGACGGCGAGCGTGCCGTTGCAGCCGCAAGCACAGACGCGTCGCGGCAGCATGGCGCACACCTCCGTCCACTGACAGCACGACCGCGCGGTCACTTGCGCGGAGCACCGAATACCGCCGCACCGACGTCCCCATGACCCGGTTCGGGAGCCGCACCAAGCGCGGGGCAGCCGGATCCACCGGCTGCCCCGCGCTCTTGCGTGCGGTGATTGCGTGTGGTCATTTCCCAGCGCGCCCGGGGGCCCGGGTGGCAATCTGCTGAACAGCAGATACGCACAGCTACAAAAGCTGCATAGCCGGAGGTGCCGTTCCCGTGCCGACCAACGTCAATCCCACCGTCAGGCGACGCCGGTTGGGTCAGGAATTGCGCCGCCTCCGCGAGATCAAGGGCATGACGGCCGAAGAGGTGGCGGAGCGCCTGCTGGTCTCGCAGTCGAAGATCAGCCGCCTGGAGAACGGCCGTCGCTCCATCAGCCAGCGCGACGTCCGCGATCTCTGCGGGGTGTACGAGGTCGAGGACCACCGTGTCGTCGACTCGCTGATGCAGATGGCGAAGGACTCACGCCAGCAGGGCTGGTGGCACGCCTTCGGCGACATCCCGTACAGCGTGTACATCGGGCTGGAAACCGACGCCGAGTCCCTCCGGGTGTACGAACCCCAGGTCGTTCCAGGGCTGCTGCAGACCCGGAGTTACTCGGAGGCCCTGATCACCGGCGCACTGCCCGAGGCGCCGCCGTCCGACATCGAGAAGCGGGTGAACGTCCGGGCCCGCCGCCAGGACCGCGTGAACGCTCCCGAGCACCCGCTGCGCCTGTGGGCCGTCATCGACGAGTCCGCGCTGCGCCGGCGCGTGGGCGGCAACCAGGTCATGATCGAACAGCTCGAGCACCTCGTCGAACAGTCCCAGCTGCCTCATGTGACCGTGCAGGTACTGCCCTTCGACATGGGGGCGCACCCCGGCATCAACGGTCAGTACGCCATCCTGGAATTTCCCGACGCCGCGGACTCCAGCGTCGTCTACATCGAAGGGGTCACCAGCGACCTCTACCTGGAGAAGGCGAACGACGTACAGCGCTACAGCGTCATGTACGAGCACCTGCGGGCCCAGGCGTTGAACGTGGACCAGACCCGCCACTTCATCAGCGAGATCGCCAAGGATTACGCCCCCTGACACCGCTCGTGGACGAGGTGGGGGCGGGAAGATACACCGCCGCCACCTCGCAGCGGAAGACCCGCATGGGATATGCCATCCGGTCGAGTGAACGGCCTCACCAACAAGCCACGTTGGCGAGTAGCGTCGATCACGCCAACAGGAACGAAGTTGGTGCCACTCACATCAACTCTCTGAACCGGAGTGAAAATGGCCATTCTTCAGGGTGCTACGGATAACTGGACGAAGTCGTCGTACTCCGGCGGCAACGGCGCGTGCGTCGAAGTGAAGTCGCCCGTCACGCAGGCCATCGCCGTGCGGGACTCGAAGGCGCCCGAGGGCCCTTCGCTCTCCTTCGTGTCCGGAGCGTGGAACACCTTCGTGCGTGACGTCGCGTCGGGTTCGGTCACCGCCTGACCGTCACGTCGACGCGCACGCGCCGCACCATGTCCGGTCATCGCGCACGACCGCCAGGAGCCCTCTCGACTGGTCCGCCGTCCTGGCCGAGGGGGCTCGGCCCACGGCCGGACCCGGCGCAGCCGTCCGACGTGCCGCACACCTCGCGCCCGCACGCCACATGACCTCAGCAGTCAGCACCGACAGCGCGTACGGCTCCGTCAGTGCACACGAATCGCGTCGTTCGACTTCCCCCTTTTCCGGCCGCACGGGACCCGCATCCCGTGCGGTCGTTCTGCGTTCTCGGGCTTCCTGCCTTGAGCCGTTCTCTGCCCAGCCTGACGAAGTGCTCGCTCATCGTGTGGCTGCGGTCACGTTCACGACAACGCCTAGCAAGGTCAAGAACAAGTAAAATCGTTCGACTTACTGACCTGTGTTCACATCTCTGATCGAGAAAACCTTGACCGTGAACCCGGCAGGCGGTTCAATCCCCCAAGTCCCGTACCCGCACGGGGCCCCGCTGAACGGCCGTACCGACGAAGCGCGTTCCCGTTCACAAGGCGGACCCCTGGAGGGGGCACATGAACAGTCTCGACTGGGCCGTGCTCATCGGATACTTCGGTGTGATGGTCGCGATCGGACTCTGGTCGCACAAGCGCGTGGACAACGTCAGCGACTTCTTCACAGCCGGCGGCAAGATGCCGTGGTGGCTGTCGGGCATCTCGCACCACATGTCCGGGTACAGCGCGGTGATGTTCACCGGCTACGCCGGCATCGCGTACCAGTACGGCGTCACGTCCTTCGTGACCTGGTCGCTGCCGATCGCCATCGGCATCGGCATCGGCGCGAAGCTCTTCGCGCCCCGGCTCAACCGGCTGCGCTCGCGACTGCACGTCGCCTCGCCGCTGGAGTACCTGAAGAACCGCTACAACGTCCCGACCCAGCAGGCCCTGGCCTGGTCCGGTCTGCTGCTGAAGATCGTGGACGTCGGTGCCAAGTGGGCCGCCATCGCCACGCTGCTCTCCGTCTTCACGGGCGCCACGCTCACCCAGGGCATCTTCATCACCGGCATCGTCACGGCCGTGTACTGCACGGTCGGCGGGCTGTGGGCCGACGCGCTCACGGAGCTGGGCCAGTTCATCATCCAGCTCTTCGCCGGTGTGGCCATGCTCGTGATCGTCCTGAGCAAGCTCGGCGGCTTCAGCGCACTGTGGACTGTCTGGGACAAGCTGCCCGAGGGTCACACGGAGCCGACGGCCGGCCCCTACACGGTGACCTTCCTGCTGGCCTACCTCTTCATCAAGACCTTCGAGTACAACGGCGGCATGTGGAACCAGGCCCAGCGCTACATGGCCACGGACTCCGCACGCTCCGCGACCCGCTCGGCCTACCTGTCCGCCGCCCTGTGGCTGGTCTGGCCGGTCGTGCTCTTCTTCCCGATGTGGGTGGCCCCGCTGCTCGTCAAGGCCGAGAAGCCCGACGCGTCGGACAGCTACGCCCTGATGACCGAGCAGCTCATGCCCCACGGGCTGCTGGGCCTGGTCGTCGTCGGCTTCTTCTCGCACACGATGGCCATGTGCTCCTCCGACGCCAACGCCATCTCGGCGGTCTTCACCCGGGACATCGCGCCGGTCCTCTCCAAGGCGGCCCGCAGCTGGAACAACCGCAGCGGACTCCTGGCCGCGCGGCTGTCCACCCTGGCGTTCCTCGGCCTGTCCATGGCGCTGGCGACCCAGATCAACTCGCCGACGTTCAAGGACATCATCTCGGTCGTCATCAAGTGGGTGGCCGGACTGATGGGCCCGATCGCCATCCCGTTCATGCTGGGCCTGCTGCGCAGGTTCCGCCGCTCCGGACCGACGGCGGCACTCGCCAGCTGGGCGGCCGGTCTGCTCGCCTTCTTCTTCACCAACTACAACCTCGACGGCTCGATGAGGACGGACGTCGCGCTGCAGTACCAAGTGGCCCTGCCACTGGCGATCTCCCTGGTGCTCTACATCGTCATCGGGTTCATCAAACCCGAGGACACCCCGGAGCGCGACGCCTTGATCGAGACGATCAACACGGAGGCCGGTGGCCCCGGAGCGTCTGCGGCAGCTGTTCCCGGTCAGCGCCCCGGCCCCGAGAGCACCGGAGTTCCGGAGGGGGTGAAGGACTGACCGCCCCGCACACAGGGGCGTACGGACGGCGGGTGGGCGCGGCGGCGCCCACCCGCCTCCGCCTTCCCCGGGCGCTCCCGCTCAGTCCCGGGGATAGCGGGCCAGCCAGCCCGGGGCGACGGCGGTCGGGCTGTGCAGGGCGGACCCCTGGGTCATCTCCATCGCGAAGTCGTCGGAGAGCTCCAGCAGGGTCGAGCGTCCCTCCAACTCCGCCAGCCACCCCGGCGGCAGCGCCGTCTCGCCGTGCAGCGCCCCGAGGAGGGCCCCGCAGACGGCCCCTGTGGCCGCCGACGGCCCGGAGTGGTTCACGGCGAGCCGCAGCCCGTGGCGTACGTCCTCGCCGACCAGTGCGCAGTACAGCGCCACGGCGAGGACCTCCTCCGCCGAGTCGGTGTCCCCGAGCGCCTCGATGAGAGCCGGCCCGGGAATCCCCTGGCGTACGGAGCCGAGTGCCTGCCGGAGCGCCTCGGCGACCTGCTCGCTGCCCGGGCGTTCGGCGAGCAGCGCGAGCGCGCGCTGCACCGAGCCGTCCAGGGTCTCGCCCCGGGCCAGCCCGTGCACCATCACGGCGAGGGCCCCGGCCGCGAGCTGAGCGGTGGCGTGGCCGTGGGTGTGGGCGGCGCACTCGACGGCCAACTGGAGGACGAGCTGGGGGTCCCAGCCGACGAGCAGCCCGAAGGGCGCGGAGCGGGTGAGCGCCGCCGAGTCCCGCGCGGCGGGGTTCTTGGGCACGGCGAGCGTGCCCATGGTGGCGTCACCGAAGCCGACCAGGCACTCCCGGGTGGGGGCACGGCGGGTGTACAGCCATTCCTCCCTGGCGAGCCAGCCGTTGTCCTTACGGCGTTCGTCGGGCCCCCAGGCACTCTGGGTGGCCGCCCAGCGCAGATGGGCACGGTGCACGTCGGTCGGCGGATGCCAGGCACCGGTGTCACGGCGGACCTGAGCCCGGATGAGCCCGTCCACGGTGAAGAGGGTGAGCTGGGTGACGGCGGTGACCGCGCCCCGTCTGCCGTGCACGGGGACGAAGTCGGCCAGTCCGTCCACACCGTGGGCGGCGCGTATCGCCTCCAGGCTGAGCCCCGAGACACCCGCCCCGAGCGCGTCCCCGATGGCCCCGCCGAGCAGGGATCCCCTCACCCGGCCGCGGAAGTCCTGCTGCTGGGCACGGCCCCAGACAGCTGTGGTCCCAGTGCTCACCGTGCCCCTTCCGTCCGGCCCGCCGTCGGTGACTGCGCAAGCACTGTAATCGAACGGTGGGGGGCGTCTCAGGGCCGGAACAGTATGTACGGACTGGTACGCGAGAGCACTTGTGCGCGGCATTCCTGATGGTTTCCGGCCCGTGCCGACCACGGCCGGGAGGGCGCCCCGGCCGCGGTGGCGAGGGGCCGGAATCAGCCGAACATGCCGGGCCGGTAGTCACCCGCCGGCTGCTGGACGAGGACGTTCAGGCGGTTGTACGCGTTGATCACGGCGATCAGGGCCACCAGCGCGACGAGCTGGTCCTCGTCGAAGTGCTCGGCCGCGTTCGCCCACACGTCGTCCGGTACGCCACCCGCGGCGTCGGCGATGCGGGTGCCCTGCTCCGCCAGCTCCAGGGCGGCACGCTCGGCGTCGGTGAAGACGGTGGCCTCGCGCCACACGGCGATCAGGTTGAGCCGGAGCGCCGTCTCGCCCGCCGCCGTGGCCTCCTTGGTGTGCATGTCGGTGCAGAACCCGCACCCGTTGATCTGACTGGCCCGGATCTTGACCAGCTCCTGGGTCGCGGCGGGCAGACCCGAGTCGGTGACCACCTTCCCGGCGGAGTTGATGTGCTTCAGGAAGGAGGCGGCGGCCTTGTTGCCGAAGAGGTTGAGACGAGCGTTCATGGTCAGCTCCTGAGCTGTTGCCGTTGCTTACACCCCTACGACGGACCAGCTCCTACGGGATGTGACACGGCTGCGTGTGACCTGGGTCTCTCCGCCGTCGGTTCCCGCCCCGACTGCTGGCGTTATCTGGTCGAGGTCGAAGGCGCCGGGAAACCGGCGGACGCGACGGGGTACCGGTGACCGTCGGTTCGTAAGCACCGTTCGGGAAGGTCGCTGCGGTCGAGGAGCCGCCTACTCCCCGGCGAAGACGTCCTCGGTGGACCGGGCGGTGGGTGCCCTCAGAAGCCAGCGGTTCAGGGTGTCGAGATCGCCGCAGGTGGTGATCCGGTCACGCGCCTCGCCCGACACGTCGACGCCTGCTTGCGCGAGGAAGAGCAGAATGCCCTGCGCAATGCCTTCCGTCCGGCCCTGGTCCCGGATTTCCTCTGCCATGAAGGACTTGTAGAAAGAGAGGTCCACGGCCACCAGGTTCCTCCACTGTTGTGCGGCCGGGCGGTTGCCCAGGCCTTGTGCGGTGAGTTCGACAAGGGGATCGGCGATGGTTTCCGGTACGTCCCGCAGAGCGGTGGACAGCGTTTTCAGTATGGCACCGATGTCCGGATCGGCGGCATGGGTGATCGCCGCCAGCGTGGTGAGCGCCAGGTCCTTGCGGGCCTCCGCGACATCGGTGATCACCGGCATGTTGTGCGGGCCGGCGACGAGCGGGCGCAGGGTGAGCGCGGGCCACTGGCGGGGGCCGATGGAGACCGGACCGGAGGCCCATTCCGCGGTAGCACGGTCCTGGCAGACGACCAGCAGCAGCGGCGGGAGCCGGTATTTCGTGTACAGGTAGGACAGTAGTAGCCCAGCTCGCCGGCTTGTCCGCGTCCTTCTTCCCTTGCGCTTCCACGGCCAGGAGAAACGGCTCATCGTTCTCCGTGTCCAGGCGCAACAGGGTGTCCACACGCCGTTCGAGTGGACGGTTTTCGGTCAGGTCGGTAGGCATCACGGTGACCGAGACAGGTGGGGCGATCGTGACCCCCAGCACTTCCGAGACCCGGGAGAACAGGCCCGGGTGCTCCTGGAAGATGCGATGCATCGCTTCGTGGGGCGAACTGACCATGCGGGACTCCTGCGAGTGGCGTGATGCTCGAAGTGCCGCGAGCACCGGTTCCGTTCTTGCCAGGAGCATATGTCCGCAGTTGTCGCCCGAAAGAGCCGGAAAGAGCCCAATCACTCATCTGAGTGACACACACAGAAGGGCAGTTGCGAGCAGTTGCTTCCGGAGCTGGCCGGGCTCCGGAAGCAGACATGTGCCCCGCTACTGCGGCAGCACCGGAAGCAGCTCCGGCAGGTGGCCGTCCGAGGCCGTCGCCGCTGTGACGCGTTCCTCCGGGACCTCGCCGTACAGCGTCGTACGCGGCTTCGCCGGCCGGCCCGCGAGGTCCGCGATGGCGACGAGGTCCTGGATCGAGCGGTACGAGCCGTAACTGGATCCCGCCATGCGGGAGATGGTCTCCTCCATCAGGGTCCCGCCCAGGTCGTTGGCGCCCGAGCGCAGCATCTCCGCCGCACCCTCCGCGCCGAGCTTCACCCAGCTGGTCTGGATGTTGGTGATGTGCGGGTGGAGCAGGAGACGGGCCATCGCGGTGACGGCACGGTTGTCGCGGTCGGTGGGGCCCGGGCGGGCGATGCCCGCCAGGTAGACCGGGGCGTTGGTGTGGATGAACGGCAGGGTCACGAACTCCGTGAAGCCGCCGGTCTCCTGCTGGAGGCGGGCCAGCGTCCTGAAGTGGCCGAGCCAGTGCCGGGGCTGGTCCACATGGCCGTACATCATCGTGGACGAGGAGCGCAGGCCCGTCTCGTGGGCCGTCCTGATGACCTTCAGCCAGTCGGCCGTCGGCAGTTTGCCCTTGGTGAGGATCCAGCGGACCTCGTCGTCCAGGATCTCCGCCGCGGTGCCGGGGATGGAATCGAGCCCGGCGTCCTTGGCGGCGGTCAGCCAGTCGCGGGTGGACATGCCGGTGCGGGACGCGCCGTTGACGACCTCCATCGGCGAGAAGGCGTGGACGTGCATGCCGGGCACGCGTTCCTTCACGGCCCGCGCGATGTCGAAGTACGCGGTGCCGGGCAGGTCCGGGTGGATGCCGCCCTGCATGCAGACCTCGACCGCGCCGACGTCCCAGGCCTGGGCGGCACGGTCGGCGACCTGGTCCAGGGAGAGGGTGTAGGCGTCGGCGTCCGTACGCCGCTGGGCGAAGGCGCAGAAACGGCAGCCGGTGTAGCAGACGTTGGTGAAGTTGATGTTCCTGGTGACGATGTAGGTGACCTCGTCACCGACCACGTCGCGGCGCAGGGTGTCCGCGATCCGGCACAGCTCGTCCAGCGCCGGTCCGTCGGCGTGCAGCAGGGCGAGCGCCTGGTCGTCGGTGAGCTTCGTGGGGTCGTCGGCGGCCTGGCTCAGGGCCTGGCGTACGTCGGCGTCGATGCGGGACGGCACCATGCCGGGGGCGGCGGCCTCGCGCAGGGCCTCCCAGTCGCCGTACACCGCGTCGAAGTCGTCGCGCCGGTCGCCGGTGCGGCCCTCGGTGTCGATGGTGCGGTGCAGGTCGGTGCGGCCGGAGGCGCTGAAGCCCTCGTCGGGCTCCTGCCAGGGCAGCCCGACCGGGATCACGCCCTCCTTGGCGAGGCCGGTGTCGGGGTCGGCGAGCGCCCGCACGTGCGGGACGAGGCGGGGGTCGAGCCAGGGCTCGCCCCGCTGGATGAACTCCGGGTAGATGGTGAGGCGTTCGCGCAGCTGGAAGCCGGACTCGGCGGTGCGGGCCGCCAGCTCGTCGATGTGCGGCCAGGGGCGCTCGGGGTTCACGTGGTCCGGGGTGAGGGGTGAGACGCCGCCCCAGTCGTCGATGCCCGCACCGATCAGCAGGGCGTATTCGGCGTCGACGAGATTCGGCGGGGCCTGGATGCGCGCCGAGGGGCCGAGGATGTGGCGGGCGACGGCGATCGCGGCGGCCAGCTCCTCCAGTTCGGCGTCCGGCATCCCGCGCATCGCGGTGTCGGGCTTGGCGCGGAAGTTCTGGACGATGACTTCCTGGATGCCGTGGTAGGCACGGGCCGTCTTGCGCAGCTCGAAGAGCGAGTCGGCGCGCTCCTCGTACGACTCGCCGATCCCGATCAGGATGCCCGTGGTGAACGGCACGTTCGACCGGCCCGCGTCCTCCAGCACCCGCAGCCGGACGGCCGGCTCCTTGTCCGGGGACCCGTGGTGCGGGCCGCCCTTCTCCGACCACAGCCGGGTCGCCGTCGTCTCCAGCATCATGCCCATGGACGGTGCGACGGGCTTGAGCCTCTGCAGGTCCGTCCACGTCATCACACCGGGGTTCAGGTGCGGCAGCAGGCCGGTCTCCTCCAGCACCCGGATCGCCATGGCGCGTACGTACGCCAGGGTGTCGTCGTACCCCTCGGCCTCCAGCCACTCCCGCGCCTCGGGCCAACGGTCCTCGGGGCGGTCGCCGAGCGTGAACAGGGCTTCCTTGCAGCCCAGTTCGGCACCCTTGCGGGCGATGTCGAGGACTTCGTCCGGGGACAGGAACATCCCGTGGCCGGCGCGCCTGAGCTTCCCCGGCACGGTGACGAAGGTGCAGTAGTGGCAGGTGTCACGGCAGAGCCGGGTCAGCGGGATGAAGACCTTGCGGGAGTACGTGATCACTCCCGGCCGCCCGGCGGCGTCGAGACCCGCGTCCCGGACCCGGGCGGCGGACGCGGCGAGGTCGGTCAGGTCGTCCCCCCGCGCCTGGAGCAGGACTGCGGCCTCGGCCACGTCGAGGGCGACGCCGTCGCGGGCCCGCCGGAGGGCGCGCCGCATGGCGTTGGTCGTGGGGCGCTGAGGATCGGTCATGACCCGAGCATACGAGCGCGTCGATCCGTACGGACCAGGGCCTCTCACCGGCGTAACCACCCCTCCGGCACTGGCGCCTTGGACGTTATGTCCGTCTTGCCCCGTAGGCTCGGAGGGGTGATGGAAACGATCGTCTTCGACATCGGAGAAACCCTCGTCCGCGACGACCGGCACTGGTCCTCGTGGGCCAACTGGCTCGGGGTCCCGCCCCACACGGTCAGCGCACTGGTCGGCGCCGCCGTCGTACAGGGCCGCGACTGCACCGACGCACTGCGCGTCCTGCGCCCCGACATGGACGTCCGCGAGGCGTACCACGCCCGTGCGGCGGCCGGGCGGGGCGAGCACCTGGACGAGACGGACCTCTACCCCGACGTGCGCCCCGCCCTGGCCGAGCTGCGCTCGCTCGGCCTGCGGGTCGTCGTGGCGGGCGACCGGACGGCCCGGGCCGGGGAACTGCTGCGGGCGCTGGACCTGCCGGCCGATCTGGTCGTCACCTCGGAGGAGTGGGGTGCGTCCAAGCCGGGTCGGGAGTTCTTCACCCGCGTGCTGGAGGTGTCGGGTGCCTCACCGGAGGCGACCCTCTACGTGGGCGACCACCCCGCCGACGACCTGTTCCCGGCGAAGTCCTCGGGGCTGCGGGCGGCCCACATCCGCCGTGGGCCGTACGGCCACTGGTGGGCGGACCACCCGGACGTCGTGGAGACGGCGGACTGGCGGATCAACGCGCTGACCGAACTGCCGGCGCTGCTGGGAGGTGCCGGGCGGCGGGAGGTCCCGGCGGCGGTGGTGGCCGGGGAGTGACCCCCGGACCCGCCCCGTCGCTCAGTCGTCGTCGCCGCTGAGCGAGAGCCTCAGCCGGTCACTCGCCAGCCTCATGTGCTCGGCCATCGCCGCGTCCGCCCCCTCGGGGTCCCCCGCCCGGATCGCGTCGAGCACGGCCCCGTGCTCGTGCAGCGTCCCGCTGACCGTGCCCTCGATGTCTCCCGCACGCTCCATCCACACCTGGAGCAGCGCCCGGATGGAGTGCAGGATGTCGCTGAGCACCGTGTTGCGCGCGATGTTCGCGGTCTCCAGGTGGAAGGCGATATCGGCGTCGATGAACGCCTTGACGTCCGTCCCCGCCTCCCGCATCCGCTCCAGGTGCGACTCGAGCCGCTCGACGTCCTCCTCGGACGCCCGGTCCGCGGCCAGCCGTGCCGACATGCCCTCCATGAAGGTGCGGACCTCGACCAGGTCCTGGGTGCGGCGCTGACCGAGCATCAGGCCCCAGTTGATGGCCCGCGGCAGGAACTCCGAGGTCCCCTCGCGGACGTACGAGCCCGAGCCGGGCCTGATCTCGATGATGCCCAGGACGTCGAGTGCGGACAGCGCCCCGCGCACGCTGGAGCGCGCGACGCCGAGGGCGTCGGCGAGCTGACGCTCGGCGGGCAGGCGCGTACCCGGCTTCAGGTTCCCCTCGGACAGGTGATCGAGGAGCCGCTTGGCCACCTCACTGACCGAGGACTCCCGTACGACGGGGCGCAGAAGTGACGTGAAATCGGGCGCTTCGGGCTGCGTGGACACGCTGACCAGTACACCAGACAGGCGGGTGGAGCCCCGGAGCGGGCGGACGATAACGCGCTCATCGGTCCAGGAGAAGAGCTCAGGGGAGCGACCTACGTCACTTTGGTAAATTGGTGACCAATTTAAGATCCAGGGCTAGCTTGGAGTTGTTCACCGGCTGGAAACACGTGCTTCAACAGTTCGATCACGCCCGCCGGAGTAGACACAGAACCGGACAGAGCGGTCCGCAAGCGAGGAGTCTCCCCATGGGCGCCACTGCACATTCAGCCATCGAGAAGTCGGCGATCAGGAAAGTCTCGATCCGGCTCGTCCCCTTCGTGGCCCTGATGTTCTTCGTGAACTACCTGGACCGCACGGCCGTCTCCTTCGCCGAGCCGAACGGCATGGGACAGGACCTCGCACTCACCGCGGCCCAGTTCGGCTTCGCCTCGGGGGTCTTCTTCGTCGGCTACATCATTCTCGAAGTGCCCAGCAACATGGCGCTGCACAAGTTCGGTGCCCGCCGCTGGCTGGCCAGGATCATGGTGAGCTGGGGCGTCGTCGCCCTCCTCTTCACCTGGGTGCAGAACAGCGAGCAGCTCTACGCGCTCCGCTTCCTGCTCGGTGTCGCCGAGGCCGGCTTCTTCCCCGGCGCCATCCTCTTCCTCAGCCAGTGGGTGCCCTCCCGGCACCGTACGAAGGTGCTCGGCCTCTTCTACCTGGCGCAGCCCCTGACCACCGTCATAGGAGCACCGCTGGCCGGCTGGTTCATCAACCAGCACGGACTCTTCGGCCTCGAGGGCTGGCGCGTGATGTTCCTGGGCGTGTCCATCCCGGCGATCCTGCTGGGCGTCGTCGCCTGGTTCTACCTCATCGACAAGCCGGCCGACGCGAAGTGGCTGAACTCGGAGGAGCGGGACTGGCTGACGAAGGAGCTCGCCGCCGAGAACGCCGGCAAGACCGGCGCGGACGAGAAGAGCAACCACGGCAAGGAGGCTCTGAAGGCCGCCTTCACCAACAGCCGCGTCTGGACCCTCGCCCTCATCTACTTCGGCTTCATCTACGGCCTGTACGCCCTCGCCTTCTTCCTGCCGACGATCATCAACGGCTTCCAGGAGCAGTTCGGCACGACGTTCAGCGTGATGGACAAGGCCCTGATCACGGCCATCCCCTATCTCCCGGCCGCGATCGTCCTCTACTTCTGGTCACGTCACGCGACCAAGCACGGCGTCCGCACGTGGCACATCGCGGGACCGGCCGTCGTCGGCGGGGTCTCCATCCCGATCGCCCTCTACATGGGTTCACCGGCCGCCACGGTCGCCGTGATCACCATCACCGCCTGTGCGATCTTTGCCGCGCTGCCGGTCTTCTGGTCCATCCCCTCGCAGTTCCTGACCGGCGCGGCAGCCGCGGCCGGTATCGCCCTGATCAACACCGCGGGCAACGTGGCCGGCTTCGCCGCCGGTTACGTCACCGGCTGGCTGAAGGACTTCAGCGGGGCCTACTACCTGCCGCTGTTCCTCGTCGGGGCCTTCATGCTCATGTCCGCCGCGCTGATGCTGTGGCTCGCCAACCGGTCCAAGGGCCGGGACGCGCACCACGGCCGGCCTCTCGCAGAGGTTCGCTGATGACCCGCCTGACCAACGACCCCGCCGCCTTCGCCGACGAAGCACTCGAAGGCTTCGTCGCCGCCCACCCCCGCAGGGTCCGCCAGGTCCCCGGCGGGGTGGTCCGGGCCACCCGCACCGCCCCCGGCCAGGTCGCCGTGGTGGTCGGCGGCGGCTCCGGCCACTACCCGGCGTTCTCCGGACTGGTCGGCCAGGGCCTCGCCCACGGCGCGGCGGTCGGCAACGTCTTCGCCTCGCCCTCCGCACACCAGGTACGCCAGGTCGCCCGTGCCGCCGAGACCGGCGGCGGGGTCCTCCTCGCCTACGGCAACTACGCGGGCGACGTCCTGCACTTCGGCCAGGCCGCCGAGCGGCTGACCGCCGAGGGCATACCCACCCGCGCGCTCGGCGTCACGGACGACATGTCCAGCGCCTCGGCCGACGAGGCCCACAAGCGCCGAGGGGTCGCCGGGGACCTGGTCGTCTTCAAGACGGCAGCGGCGGCGGCCGAGGCCGGGCAGCCCCTGGACGAGGTGACCAGGATCGCCGAACTGGCGAACGTCCGTACGCGTTCCTTCGGCGTCGCGTTCTCCGGCTGCACGCTGCCGGGCGCCGACCACCCCCTGTTCACCGTGCCCGAGGGCCGCATGGCCGTGGGGCTCGGGATCCACGGTGAGCCCGGCATGGGCGAGCGGCCGGTGCCGACCGCCGACCAGGCGGCCGAACTCCTGGTCTCCACCGTCCTCGGCGAGCTCCCCGAAGGCGTCGGCTCGCCGCGCGGACAGCGTGCCGCGGTGATCCTCAACGGCCTCGGCTCGGTGAAGTACGAGGAGCTGTTCGTCGTCTACCGCCGGGTCGCCCAGCTCCTGGACGAGGCCGGTGTGCAGACCGTGGACCCGGAGGTCGGCGAGCTGGTCACCAGCTTCGACATGGCCGGTGTCTCGCTCACCCTGTGCTGGCTCACCGACGAGCTGGAGCCCCTGTGGACGGCCCCGGCCGACGCCCCCGCCTACCGCAAGGGCGCCGTCGAGGCCGCCGACCCGTACGTCCCGGACCCCTCCGAGGAGGCGGCGGCGGACACCGTCCCGCCGGCCACCGACGCATCACGCGAGACGGCACGCACGGTGCTGACCGCACTGCGCGTCCTCAAGGACACCGTCGACCTCCACGCCGAGGAGCTCGGCCGGATCGACGCGGTCGCCGGTGACGGCGACCACGGCATCGGCATGCAGCGCGGCTCCACCGGCGCCCACGAGGCCGCGGTGCGCGCCGAGTCGCTCGGAGCCGGCGCGGAAACGCTCCTGCAACGGGCGGCCGACGCCTGGGCCGACCGCGCGGGCGGCACCTCCGGCGCCCTCTGGGGCGTCATCCTCCGGGCACTCGGCACCACGCTCGGCGACACCGAGCGGCCCACCGCCCCCGTGGTCGCCACCGGGGTCGCCCGGGCTGCGGCCGGCGTGATGGAGCTGGGAAAGGCGGAGGTCGGCGACAAGACCATGGTCGACGTCCTCGTCCCGTTCTCCTACGCGCTCACCGCCGCCGCCGAGGCCGGACAGCCCCTGGCCACCGCCTGGGACACGGCCGCGCACTCCGCGTCCGCCGCCGCCAGGGCCACCGCGGACCTGCTGCCCCGAATGGGCCGCGCCCGCCCGCACGCAGAGAAGAGCCTGGGCACTCCGGACGCCGGAGCCCACTCGCTCGCCCTGATCGTCCGCGCCGTGCACGGCGTGTTCGTACCCACACTGGAGAAGCACTGATGTCCGAAAAGCAGCCCGGCCAGCGGTCCGACAAGCTCCGCGTCGTCGTCGGCTCCGACGACGCCGGCTACGCGTACAAGGAAGCCCTCAAGAAGGACCTGGAGGCCAGCGGCCTCGTCGCCGACGTCACCGACGTGGGGGTCGACTCCGACGGGCACACCGCCTACCCGAAGGTCGCCATCGCCGCCGCCGAGATGGTCGCCCGGGGCGAGGCCGACCGTGCCCTGCTGGTCTGCGGCACGGGCCTCGGGGTGGCCATCGCCGCGAACAAGGTCAAGGGGATCCGCGCCGTCACCGCCCACGACTCCTTCTCCGTCGAGCGCGCGGTCCTCTCCAACAACGCCCAGGTCCTGACCTTCGGACAGCGCGTCGTCGGCCTGGAGCTGGCCCGCCGACTGGCCGCCGAGTGGCTGACGTACCGCTTCGACGAGGCGTCGGCGTCCGCCGCCAAGGTCGCGCTGATGGACGACTACGAGAACAAGCAGGAAGCCGCAGCCTGATGTCCGTCGCGCAGAACAACACCGGGCGGAACCGCCCCCGGGTCACGATCGGGGTGAGCCTGAAGATGTACTTCGGCCACCACGAGACCCTCAACTGGGCCCGCGCCATCGCGGATCTGGCCGCCCGGCACCCGGCCGTCACCAGCGGCACCGCCGAACTGTTCGTGCTGCCCGCCTTCCCCGCGCTCGTCCCCGTCACCGGCATCCTCGCCGGTACGGAGGTACGGACCGGGGCGCAGGACCTGGCCACCGAGGACTCCGGTCCGTACACCGGCGAGGTCAGCGGCGCCCACCTGCACGAGATCGGCGCCCGCTACGCCGAGGTCGGCCATGCCGAGCGCCGCCGGCTCTTCGGCGAGGGCGACACGGTCGTCGCCGCCAAGACGGCCGCCGCCCTGCGCAACGGGCTGACGCCGGTGCTCTGCGTCGGCGAGCTCGACCAGGTGTCCCCCTCCGAAGCCGCCGCCCGCACGGTCGCCGAGGCCGAACGCATCCTGGCCACGGCGGCCCACGACGGCCCCCTCGCCCCGGTCGTCCTCGCGTACGAACCGCAGTGGGCCATCGGCGCCCCCCGGCCCGCGTCCCCGGAGCACATCCGTACGGTCTGCGAAGCCCTCACGGCATGGCTCACCACCCAGCCCGCGCTGACCGGCAGCCGCGTGATCTACGGCGGCAGCGCCGGCCCCGGCCTGCTCACCGACCTGGGATCGGGCGTCGACGGACTGTTCCTCGGCCGCTTCGCGCACGACCCGGCAGCGGTGGAACGCATCCTCGACGAGACCAGGGAAGGAGCCGTCCCATGTCCTACGGCCTGAGCACCTACGCCTTCTTCTGGCGCATCTCGGACAAGGCCCCCCGGCCGCTCACGCTCGACGAGATGCTCGCGCAGACCCGGGAGACGGGCGGCACGGTCTTCCAGATCTGCGACTACCCGCTGATCGAGACGTACGACGACGACCAGCTCGACGCCCTGCGCGCCACGGCCGCCGGCCACGGCATCACGCTGGAGCTGGGCACCCGGGGCGTACGCACGGCACACCTCGCCACCTACCTCCGCATCGCCCGGCGCCTGGGCGTCACCCTGGTCCGCTCGATGCTGAACACGGCGGACCACCGCCCGACCGTCGCGGAGGCCACCGCCCTGCTGCGCGAGGCCGTCCCCGCCTACGCGGCGGCGGGCGTCACGCTCGGCCTGGAGACCTACGAGCAGGTCTCCACCGACGACCTGCTGTCCGTCGTACGCGGAGTGGACAGCCCCCACCTCGGCGTCGTCCTCGACCCTGGCAACAGCGTCGCCCGGCTGGAGCGCCCGGTGGACGTCGTCGAGGCCACCGCCCCCTACGTGGTGAACATCCACGTCAAGGACTTCTCCTTCTCCCGCCGCGACGGCTGGGTCGGCTTCACCTTCGCCGGCTGCCTTCTCGGCGAGGGCCTCCTCGACTACGGCCACATGACCGACACGGTCAGGCCGGACGAGCGGGGCATCAACCAGATCGTGGAGCACTGGCTCCCCTGGCAGGGCGATTTCGAGGAAACCGCCCGCCTGGAGGACCAGTGGACCCGGCACAGCATCAACACCCTTTTGAGGAGCTAGTAATGGCCACCGGATCCAAGACCGTCGCCGTCATCGGAGCCGCAGGCAAGATGGGCCGGCGCGTCTCCGACAACCTGGTCGAGAGCGACTTCCGGGTGCTCTTCAGCGAGGCGTCCCCCAAGGGCCAGGAGCTGATCCGCGGCCTGGGCCGCGAGCTGACCGAGTCCGCCGAGGCGGCCGCCCGGGCCGACGTGGTCATCCTCGCCGTCCCCGACGTCGTCCTCGGCAAGGTGTCCGAGGAACTGGTGCCGCTGATGCAGCCGGGCACCGTCGTCCTCACGCTCGACCCTGCCGCCGCCTACGCCGGACTGCTGTTCTCCCGCGACGACATCCACTACGCCTGCGCCCACCCCTGCCACCCGTCCGTCTTCCTGGAGCGCACCACCAAGGAGGAGTGGCAGGACACCTTCGGCGGCATCGCCGCCCCGCAGGAGGTCGTCGCCGCGTACGAGGGCGGTGACGCCGCCAAGCAGGAGCTGGCCGACTCGGTCATCCGCGTGATGTACGCGCCCGTGATCGACGTCCACTGGGTCACGGTCAAGCAGCTCGCGGTCCTGGAGCCGACCCTCGTCGAGACGATCGCCTGCATGGTCGGCGCACTGCTGACCGAGGCCCTCCACGAGACCGTCCACACGGTGGGCGTCCCGGAGAAGGCGGCCCGCGCCATGCTGCTCGGCCACACGCAGGTCGCGCTGGCCAACACCCTCAAGGGCTCGAACCCGTTCTCCGACGCCTGCCTGATCGCGATGGACTACGGGCGCGAGTCGATCGTCCGCGACGACTGGAAGAACGTCTTCAAGGACGAGGAACTCGACAAGGTCATCACGCGGATGCTCAAGATCAAGGAGATCAAGCGCTGACCCGGTCCTGACCACCGGCACCACCGCTCAGGTCTCCTGCGAACGGGCCGGGCTCTCCATCAGGGGTGGAGGGCCCGGCCCTTTCGCGTGCCGCAGGCGAGCGTCACTGTCCTCGCGTGTTCCAGTCCGCGAGCACCGCATCGGCCCCGGCGTGCAGGTCGCGGGCCGGCACGCCGTCACACACCTGCACCGAAACGCCGAGCAGGAAGCCGTGAATCATCGAGGTGACGCCGTCCACATCGGCGTCCTCGGCGAGTTCCCCCGAGGCGACCCCGCGTACGACGAGCTCCCGGATACGCGCCCGGTCCCCCGCCCGGCGCGCCACTACGGCCGTGTGCGGCCCGGACTCCCCCTCTCCCGGCGCACGCACCGTCCCCGAGAGGGCGACGAGACATCCGCGAGGGTGAGAGGGGTCGGTCTGCATGTCGATCGACCCGTGCAGCAGGCGGGCGACAGCCGCGCGAGGGCTCGCCGCCTCGTCCGTCACGACATCGGTGACGCTGCCCGGCCCGGCGATGTAGTGCTCGACAGCCCTCTCGAACAACCCCTCCTTCGAGCCGAAGGCGCCGTACAGGCTGGCTGAGGACAGGCCCGTGGCCTCACGGAGCTGGGCCAGCGATGTCGCCTCGTAGCCCTGTTCCCAGAAGAGCAGCATCGCAGCCTCCAGGACGGCTTCCTGGTCGAAAGCGCGGGGACGGCCGACAGGGGACACGGCAAACCTCCTCCATTGCGGACTGACTGATCCAGTTTGACACCTCCCACCACCTCGATCAATATCGGATCAATCGATCCAGAATCAGGGAGGGTCCACCCGATGACCACAACCAGCACCACTCCGATCCGCGAACGGGCGTCCAGCTCGTTCCCCGTCCCGGCGCTGGTGGTGATGGCGTGCACCGGATTCATCGTGATCATGACCGAGACGCTGCCGGCGGGACTGCTCCCGCAGCTCGCGGCCGGACTCGACGTCTCCGAAGGCGGCGCCGGTCAGCTGGTGAGCGCCTACGCGATCGGAACGGTCCTGGCGGCCGTCCCCTCGATCATGCTGACGCGCGGGGCACGGCGGAAGCCGCTCCTCCTCGTCGGTCTGCTCGGGTTCCTCGTCGCCAACTCCGTCACCGCGGTAGCGCCGTCGTTCGCCGTCGCACTCGTCGCCCGGTTCCTCGCGGGAGCCTTCTCCGGCCTGCTGTGGGGCATGCTCGCCGGGTACGCCCGCCGTATCGTCGCTCCCGAGCGCGCCGGCCGCGCCCTCGCCATCGCCATGACCGGAACCCCGGTCGCACTGGCCGTCGGCACCCCTCTCGGCTCCTGGCTGGGCTCGGCGGCCGGATGGCGCTGGTCCTTCGCCGCGATGTCACTGCTCAGCGTCATCGTCATGATCCTCGCGAAGTTCCTCGTGCCCGACGCCCCAGGGCAGTCGGCACAGACGCAGGCTCCGCTCGGCCGAGTGCTGCGCACGGCCGGTGTGGCGACCGTCCTCGCCGTCGTATTCATCTGGATGCTCGCGCACAACCTGCTCTACACCTACATCGCCCCCTTCCTGCACCAGATGCACCTGACGCTCCGGCCCGACGTCGCGCTCCTTGTTTTTGGCGTCGCCGCACTTGGAGGGATCTGGGTCACCGGCGTGTTCATCGACCGCACACTGCGCAGGCTCACCCTGGCGAGCGTGGCCCTGTTCACCGTCGCCGGCGTGTTCCTGGTCGCCGCGCAGCAGTCCACCGTGCTCGCCCTGCTCGGAATCGTCCTGTGGGGCCTCGCGTTCGGCGGCTCGGCGACTCAGTTGCAGACGGCCATGGGCGAGGCCGCGGGAGAGAACGCCGATGCGGCGTACTCGATGCTGACGACCGTCTTCAACCTGGCGATCTTCGCAGGCGGGGCGGCAGGAGCTGTGATCGTGGAGGGCGTCGGCGCACGGGTCCTGCCCGCCGCGGTGATCGCCCTCGCACTCGTCTCGCTCGTCACGGTCGGCTTCGGCCGACGCGCGGCATTCCCGACGGGGAGGTGACCGAGCGGGGGCCCGCACCTGGCGCGGGCCCCCGCACTCCTTTTCCTCACCGGCTACTTGGGGTCGCGGTCGTACTGGGACTTGGACCAGCGGTAGCCGAGGAGGGAGAGGGCTAGGCACCAAGCAAGCGTGATCCAGCCGTTGTTGCCGATCTCGGTGCCCAGCAGGAGCCCGCGCAGGGTCTCGATCGCCGGGGTGAAGGGCTGGTACTCGGCGATCGGCTGGAACCACCCCGGCATGGCGCTCAGGGGGACGAACGCGCTGGAGATGAGGGGCAGCAGGATCAGGGGCGTGGCGTTGTTGCTGGCCGCCTCGGCGTTGGGGCTGCCCATGCCCATGCCGACGGCGATCCAGGTGTAGGCCAGGGAGACCAGGACCAGCAGCCCCAGAGCCGCGAACCACTCCAGCGGGGTGGCGTTCGTGCGGAAACCCATGGCGACGCCGACGGCGCCGACCACGATGACGCTCAGGACGGCCTGCATGACGCTGCCGGCGACGTGTCCGAAGAGGACGGAGCCTCGGTGGATGGCCATGGTGCGGAAGCGGGCGATGATGCCCTCGCTCATGTCCGTGGACACCGATACGGCGGTACCGACCACCGTGGAGCCGATGGTCATGAGCAGGACGCCGGGGACGAGGTAGGCGATGTACGCGGAGCGGCCCGCGCCGCCGCTCATGGTGTCGCCGAAGATGTAGACGAAGAGCAGCAGGAGCATGACCGGGGTGAGCAGCAGGTTCAAGGTCATGGACGGATAGCGCCGGGCGTGCAGGAGGTTGCGGCGCAGCATGGTGGACGAGTCGCGTACGGCGAGGGAGAGGGTGCTGCTGCTCATCGGGCGTCCTCCTTGGACTGGTTGGACTGGTTGTTCTGTGTGGGGATGCTGGTGAGGGCGAAGAAGACGTCGTCGAGGTCGGGGGTGTGGACGGTGAGTTCGTCGGCCTCGATGCCCGCCGAATCCAGCCAGTCGAGGATGGAGCGGAGTTCGCGCTGGCTGCCGTCGCTGGGGATCTGCAGGGCGAGTGCGTCGTCGTCGGCGGTGGCCTCGTGGAGGGTGGAGGCTGCGTCGCGGTAGGTGTCGGGGTCGGTGAAGCGGAGGCGGATGTGTCCGCCGGGGATCATGCGTTTGAGTTCTTCGGCGGTGCCCTGGGCGGCGATCTTCCCGTTGTCGAGGACCGCGATGCGGTCGGCGAGTTCGTCGGCTTCTTCCAGGTACTGGGTGGTGAGGAAGACCGTCACGCCGGTGGCGACCAGTTGGCGGATGATGGTCCACATGGTGTGGCGGGAGCGGGGGTCGAGGCCCGTGGTCGGTTCGTCGAGGAAGATGATCTTCGGGTTCCCGACCAGGGTCATCGCGATGTCCAGGCGGCGCTTCATGCCGCCGGAGTAGCCGGCGGCGGGCTTCTTCGCCGCGTCCACCAGGTCGAAGCGTTCGAGGAGTTCGGCGGTGACCCGCTTCCCCTCACCACGGGAGAGGTGGTTCAGGTCCGCCATCAGGAGCATGTTCTCCTCGCCCGTGATCAGGCCGTCCACGGCCGAGAACTGCCCGGTGACACCGATCGCCGCACGCACCGCCTGAGGCGCGGCGACCAGGTCGTGGCCCGCCACCTGGGCCTGTCCGCCGTCGGCGGAGATCAGCGTGGAGAGGATTTTCACGGCGGTGGTCTTGCCGGCACCGTTCGGGCCGAGCAGAGCGAACACGGACCCGGCCGGGATGTGCAGATCGATGCCGTCGAGGACGGTCTTGTCGCCGTAGGACTTGCGCAGCCCGACGGCGGAGACGGCGGCAGGCGACTGGGGACCGTCACCCTTTTTAGACATGGGCATGACAGAAGAAGACATGGAGTACCCCGTTCGATGACTGAAGTGCGATGACTGAAGTGACTGATGCGTGGGCGCGTCGAGGTGGCGGGCCCTTCCGGGTCAGACCTTGGCGCGACGGACGTCGATGTTGCCGTGCCGGGTGCGCGCGCGGACGGTGACGGTGTCCTCGGACTCCTCCGGGGAATCGGACGCGGTGAGCGAGTTGCGCACCTGCCCGGAGCGCGAGTGGGCGTCGAGCCAGGCGGCCGTACCCGCACGGACGCCGACCTCGATGGAGCCGTAGTTGGTCTCCAACTGGACCGTTCCGCGCACCACTTCCCCCACCCGCAGCAGGCCGTGCGCGGTGAAGGCGGCGACCGAGTCCTCGGCACGCCGGATGTCGATGTCGCCGTTGGCACCGCGCACCCGCAGCTCACCGGCCACGACACCGACGTTCGTGGAGCCGTGCGAGTTCTTCAGGACGGCCGGGCCGTCGACGACACCGATGCGCAGACTGCCGGAGCTGGTGGTGACCTCGGCCAGACCCTCGACCCGGTCCACGGTGACCGATCCGTGCGCCGCCGCCACCTTCAGCGGGCCGGTCGTGTCGAGACGGACATCGCCGACGGAGGTCTTCACCTGGACCTCTCCGAGACGCCCCTCGCCCAGCACCTGGGCCCATGAGCCCGTCACGCCGATGTGCGAGCCCGCGGGCAGTTCGACCGTCACGTCGAGGACGCCGGTGCGGCCGAACAGGCCGGACTTGGGCGTCCGGACGCCCAGGACGCCGTTCGCGTAGACGACCTCGGTCTGGGCAGCCGTCCTGACGTCCAGGTCCTTCTTCGGATCGCGGGGCAGGACCTCGACGACGGTGTCGAGACGGTCGCCCGCGGTGAACTGGATGGAGCCGGCTTCCACGTGCGCCGTGGCCGAGATCGGTTCGGGAGTGTCGAAAGAAGGCATGGCTGTCCCGTCCTCTTGGGTCTTGGGATCGTCCCCGCCTGGGGCGGGGACGTGATGTGGGTGGTGCGGGTGACGTGGTGCGGCTAGCGCACCCAGCCCGTGAAGCTCTGTCCGAGGGTGCGGGCCTTCTCCGGCGTGCGCGGCCGGGGGTCGCCGTCGACCGCGGCCGACACGGCGCGTACGAGCCATGCGTTGACCGACAGCCCCTCCCGGGTCGCGACCTCCTCGGCGCGGGCCTTGAGGTGGGCCGGCAAACGCAGGTTGACCCGGGCGGTGCCACCCTCGTCGCCGTCGGCCGGGACCGGGGCCCTGAGCGGCTCGGCAGGTGCGGCCGGCTCGGCGAGGGTTTCGCCGTCGGTGGGCGGCGGCGTCACCACGAAGTCGGGGTCGAGCCCACGCAGCCGTACGTCGACCGAGCCGGGGGCGAGCTCCCGGGTGATCTCGTCCGCCGCGGCGGCGAGCATGTTGAGCATGGTCAGCCGGGCCGCCGACTCCAGAGGAGCGGTGAGCCTCTCCGCCAGCTCGCGGGATGCGTCGCCGCCGGCATCGGCGGCCACCGCGAGTTCACGGCGGAGGGTGTCGACATACGGAGTGAGGTCCATAGCGCCATAGTGGCACCACTATGGCGCCGCACGCAAGTCCCTCCCGGGAGGGACTCAGGGTGAACCCCTCAAGCACTCACTTGACCTGCGTAAATGCATCGATGCTCACAGAGGAGGCATGGCATCACATACGCGCAGACGCTGCAGTGACACCTGCAGCGACACCCACGTGGCACCAGGTGGCACCACGCCGCGCCACACGGTGCCGACACCCCTCGATTTCGCCGTCGACCCGATGGACCAGCCCGAAGTGAACAGCTGTGCACATGAGGACACCGAGGTCACCGTCATCGTGATCCACCTGGGCCGCATCGGCTGACCCGCCCCAGGCCCGCGCACGACGGAGGCCCCCGTCCCGGCTCGTCGCCGGGCGGGGGCCTCCGTCTGCTCGGGAGCCCGTCCTACTTCCCGAGGGCCGCCTTCATCACTTCCCTCGCGATCGGGCCACCGAGGCCACCGCCCGAGATGTCGGAACGCGAGATGTCCATCGCGGTCGGGTCGATGAACACCGCGACCGCGACCGCCTGGCCGTCGGACTTCTTGCCGTACGAGACGAACCAGCCGTACGGGACTTCCTTGCTCACGTCGTCACCACGCTGAGCCGTACCCGTCTTGCCGCCCACCGTCACGCCGTCGATCAGGGCGCGCTTCGCACTGCCCTCCTTGGCGGTGAACTCCATCATTTCCTGGACCTTCTTCGCCGTCTCCTCGGAGACCGCCTGGCTCTTCAGCTCGGGCTCGTGCTTCTCCAGGGTCGACAGGTCCGGGCCGCGCAGCTCGTCCACGAGGTACGGCTGCATCAGCTTGCCGCCGTTGGCGAGGGCCGCCGTGACCATCGCCATCTGCATCGGCGTGCTCGTGAGGCTGCCCTGACCCATGCCGGTGAGGGCCGTGCCGGGCTTGTCCAGTTCCTGGGGGTAGAGGCTCTTCGTGGCGAGCATGTCGCCGAAGGCATCGGAGTAGACGTCCTCATTGAAGCCGAACTTCTCGGCCGTCTCACGCATCCCCTCGTCGCCCACCTTGAGCGCGGCGTCCAGGAAGACGTTGTTGCAGGAGTACTGCATGGCCGTCTTCATCGACGCCTTGTTGCACGTCTGGTCACCCGCCTCGCTGCTGATCTTGCTCGACGACAGCGGCAGGGGGTAAGGGGACACCGCGTCGGTCCGCGCGTCGACGTCCGAGACGACGCCGTGCTCCAGGGCCGCGGCGGCCGTGAGGATCTTGAAGGTGGAGCCGGGCGGGAAGGTCTCGCGCAGCGGCCGGTTGGCCAGCGGCTTGCCCTTGTTGTCGACCAGGGCCTGGAACTTGTCGCCCTCCTTGAAGGAGTTGCCGGCGAAGACCGAGGGGTCGTACGAGGGGGTCGAGACCAGGGCGAGGACCTTGCCGGTGGCCGGGTCGAGGGCGACGACGGCGCCCCGGGCGTCGAGGTCGGTCAGGCCCTTGTAGGCCGCCTCCTGCGCCTTGGGGTCGATGGTGGTGATCACATCGCCACCGCGCCTCTCCTCACCGGTGAGGATGTCCTTGGCGTGGCGGAAGGCGAAGCGCTCGTCCTGGCCGCTGAGGATGGTGTCGTAGGTGTTCTCCAGGAGGGACATGCCCTGCGCCTGGGAGGCGTAGCCGGTGACGGGGGCGTACATCGCGCCCTGCTTGAAGGTGCGCTGGTACTTGAAGTCGGTCCCCTCGACCGCCTTCGACCCCGTGATCGCCTTGCCGCCCACGATGATGTCCCCCCGCGGGGTGGCGAACTGGGTGATCTTGACACGGCGGTTGTGCTCGTGGGTCGCGAGCTCCTCGCTCTCCGCGTACTGGAGCCAGTTGGCCCGTACCAGAAGAGCCAGCATCAGCAGCCCACAGAAAATGGCTATATGCCGCAATGGCCTGTTCATCGTGCTCCTGCTCCCAGGCAGCCGGGCACACACGCACACGGGCCGCACCATCGATGTCCGGAGGTGATAGATGCGATTTTAGCGTTGTCGGTTCCACCGGCAGATCGCCCCCGGCAGGTTCCCGTCCACAGGTTTTTCACAGATACGCCGCATACGCGTCCAGTGCCCGCAGCACCTCGGTCTCCGCGGCCGAGGGCAGTTGCAGGACGACCTCGTCGACGCCGAACTCCGCGTAGTACGCCAGCTTCCCCGGAGAGGGCTGGACCGCGTAGGGCACCACCTGGAGGTGCTTCGGGTCGCGGCCCGCCTCCTCCCAGGCGCTGCGCAGCTTCGGCACGGACTCGGACAGCCCGCGTCCACCGATCGGCATCCAGCCGTCCGCGTCCTGAGCGATCCGCGCGAACAGCTTCGGGCCGGCCGCCCCGCCGATCAGGGTGCGCGGACCGCTCACCGGACCGCGCGGCCTCTGCACCGGCTTCGGATGGGCGAAGCTCGCCAGGACGGAGCCGAACTCACCCTCGTACGCCGTCGGTTCGTCCGCCCACAGCGCACGCATCAGGGCCAGCCGGTCCCAGCCGAGGGCGCGCCGGGTCGACCATTCCACGCCGTGGTCGGCGGCCTCCTCCTTGTTCCAGCCGAAGCCGATGCCGAGCGTGAGGCGGCCGCCGGAGAGGTGGTCGAGCGTGGCTGCCTGCTTCGCCAGATCGATGGGGTCGTGCTGGGCGATCAACGTGATGCCGGTACCGACGGCCAGGCGCTCGGTGACGGCCGCGGCCTGCCCCAACGCCACGAAGGGGTCGAGGGTGCGGCCGTATTCGGCCGGCAGCTCGCCGCCCGCCGGATACGGCGACTCACGGTTCACCGGAATGTGGGTGTGCTCGGGCAGATAGAGCCCGGCGAACCCCCGCTGCTCCAGCTCGCGCGCGAGCCGGACCGGGGTAATCGTCTCGTCGGTGAGGAAGATCGTTGTGGCGATCCGCATGCGAGGCACCTCCGTCGTCGTCCGTGACGCCTCCACGGTATGCGGTGGAACACGCCGCCGAGACCACTCGGCCCGGCCGGTGCGAACCGCTCAGTCGCCCACCACGAGCACCGGGGTCTCCTTCGTCAGCACCTCGCCGCGGAAGAACGCCGGGCCGCGGCGCCGCATGGCCTCCATCAGCACCACGCCGAGCAGCAGCAGCCCGACACCGATGACGAAGACGGAGCCGACACCGAGGACGGACGATCCGGAGCCGTACGCCGGGTCCCACATGTCGTACAGGGTCTTGCCGAAGACCGCTGCGAGCAGCAGGCCGCCGACGACGGGGAAGAGGCCCTTGAAGACGAGGTCGCGGGCGGAGCGGGTGAGGTCGGCGCGGAAGTACCAGGCGCAGGCGAAGGCCGTCAGCGCGTAGTAGAAGCAGATCATCAGCCCGAGGGCGTAGATCGTGTCGATCAGGACGTGCTCGCTGACCAGGGTCATCACCGTGTAGAACACCCCGGTCGCGACGCCCGCCACGACCGTGGCCCTGCCGGGTGTCCGGAAGCGGGGGTGGACGCGGGCGTAGGAGGCCGGCAGCGCCTCGTACGCCGCCATCGCCAGGACCGTGCGTGCCACCGGGATGAAGGTGGTCTGCAGGCTCGCGGCGGCTGACGCCAGCACCGCGAGGAAGAGCAGGATGCCGAGGCCGGGGCCCATGACCGGGCCTGCGAGGGCGGCGAAGACGTTGTCGGAGGTGTCCGGGTCGGCGAGGCCGTGACCCGAGTCGCCGGCGCCGACGACCATCTGGGCGGCGATGCCGGTCGCGAGGTAGGAGCCGACCAGGACGACCATCGCGATGAGGGCGGCGCGGCCGGGCGTCTTCGCCGATCCGGTGGTCTCCTCGTTGGCGGTGAGACAGGTGTCCCAGCCCCAGAACATGAAGATCGAGAGGGACAGTCCCGCCGTGAAGGCGGCGAAGGAACGGACGGCGAACGGATTCAGCCAGGACCAGGAGAAGTCCATGGACGTCGCGGCGAAGTCGCCACTGCCCGCCTTCCGGACGGCCATCGCCACGAACACCGCGAGGACCACGAGCTGGAGGACCACGAGGGTGTACTGGAGGCCCTTGGTCGCCGTCATCCCCCGGTAGCTGACCGCCGTCGCGACGGCGATCAGGAGGAGGCAGGTGAGGATGTGGACCGGCTTGCTGTCGTCCAGGGCCGCGATCGATTCGCTGCCGGAGATCTCGCCGGCCAGCAGCCAGAAGTAGGAGGTGGCGACGCCGGCGAGGTTGGACAGGACGATGATCGTGGCGATCACCAGCCCCCAGCCGCACATCCACCCCAGGCGCGGCCCGAAGGCCTTGACCGTCCAGGTGAACGAGGTGCCGCAGTCCGGCACGGCCTTGTTGAGCTCCCGGTAGGCGAAGGCCACCAGCAGCATCGGCAGGAACCCGGCCAGGAACACGGCGGGCATCTGCACACCGACCTCGCCCGCGGTGGACCCGAGGGTGGAGGTCAGGCAGTACACCGGTGCGACGGTGGAGATACCGAGGACGGCGCTGCCCATCAGGCCGACGGAATTCCCGCCGAGGCCCTTCTCCCGTACGCCGCCGTCGGCCGGGGCGCTTCCCCGTACCGTGTCTCCGGCCCGTGGCCGCGCGTCCAGCTCAGTCATGGACAGGACGTTATGCGCTGCGATATCCACATCCGGAGGATGAGGCTCCGCCGCCTCACCCTTGACTAGCAACACCTGAACGGAACTTGAACCGAAGCATCGAAGGCATGAGTCAACTCACGCCTTCCAATTGATGCCCCAGGGTGCGGTCCGGGGAAGTACGGGAACCGCACCCCTGTCCGTTTTGCAGTGGTTCAGAATTTTCCCGCCGTCCGCCTGCCGGACATCCGCCGGAGGCGCACCCCGCCCTACTGCTTCCGGTACAACTCCTCGATCTCCGCGTCGAAGTCCCGCGTGATCGCGTCCCGCTTCAGCTTCAGCGACGGGGTGAGGTGGCCGCTCTCCTCGGTGAAGTCCTGCGGCAGGACGGTGAACTTGCGGATGGACTCGGCACGCGAGACGAGCCGGTTGGCCTCGTCGACCGCCCGTTGCAGCGCGCCGCGCAACTCCTCGTCCTCGACCAGCTCGTGGAGCGGGACGTCCTCCTTCTTCCGCATCCGGCGCCAGTGGGCGAGACCGTCCGGTTCCAGGGTGATCAGGGCACTGATGAACGAGCGGTTGTCCCCGACCACCATGCACTGGCTGACCAGCGGGTGGGCGCGCAGCCAGTCCTCCAGCGGGGCGGGGGTGACGTTCTTGCCGCCGGACGTGATGATGATGTCCTTCTTGCGGCCGGTGATCGTGAGGTAGCCGTCCTCGTCGAGCGCCCCCAGGTCGCCCGTCGGGAACCAGTCGTCCTCCGGATACGGCGTGGCCCCGCCTCGCTCGGTGTCCCAGTAGCCCCGGAAGACCTGGCCCCCGCTGAGCAGCACCTCGCCGTCGTCCGCGATCCGCACGGCGGTGCCCGGCAGCGGCCAGCCCACCGTGCCCAGGCGGGGCTTGAGGGGCGGGGTCACCGTGGCGGCGGCGGTGGTCTCGGTCAGGCCGTAGCCCTCGAAGATCTGCATGCCGGCCCCCGCGTAGAACGCGGCGAGCCGGCTCCCCAGGGGGGAACCGCCGCAGATCGCGTACCGGACGCGGCCGCCCAGCGCGGCCCGGATGCGCCGGTAGACCAGCGGGTCGTAGAGGGCGCGGGCGGCGCGGAGCCCGAGACCGGGGCCTGGGCCCGTGCCGTGTTCGGCGGCCTCGACCGCCTCGCCGTAACGCTGCGCGATCCGGGACGCGCGGTCGAAGGACGAGGCACGGCCCATCTTCTCGGCGGTGGCGCGGCCGGTGTTGTAGACCTTCTCCAGGACGTACGGGATGGCCAGCAGGAACGACGGCTTGAAGCCGGCCAGATCCGCGAGCAGGTCCTCGGTACGGATGGACGGCGCGTGCCCGAGGCGTACGCGGGCACGCATGCAGCCGATCGCCACCATCCGGCCGAAGACATGGGAGAGCGGCAGGAACAGGAGGGTCGAGGCGGGGTACTTCGACACCGACTTGAAGACCGGGTGGAGCAGCTCGATGGCGTTGTCGACCTCGGCGAAGAAGTTCCCGTGCGTCAGGACGCAGCCCTTGGGCCGGCCCGTGGTGCCCGAGGTGTAGATGAGGGTGGCGGGGCTGTCCGGTTCCAGGGCGGCGCGACGCGCCGCGACGACCTCGTCGGGTATGTCCTTGCCGAGCGTCTTCAGCCGGCTCACCGCGCCCGTGTCGAACTGCCAGAGGTGCGTGAGGTCTCCGAGCTGCTGACGCTCCTGGCTGACCAGCCGCCCCTGCTCCTTGGTCTCCACCGCGCAGGCGACGGCTCCGGAGTCCTGGAGTATCCACCGCGTCTGAAAGGCGGACGAGGTCGGGTAGATGGGCACCGTGACCAGGCCGGCCGCCCAGGACGCGAAGTCGAGCAGCGTCCACTCATAGGTCGTACGGGCCATGATGGCGACCCGGTCACCGCTCCGCAGGCCCTCGGCTATCAGACCCTTGGCGACGGCCTGGACCTCCGCGGCGAAGGCGGCGGCGGTCATGTCCTGCCAGCTTTCGTCGGCCTGCTTACGGCTGAGGACCGCCTCGGAGGGCGCCTCCCGGGCGTTGTCGAAGGGGATCTCGGCGAGCGAACCGCGCCGTACGGTCGGCGCGAGCGGCGGCACGGAGACTTCCCGTACGGTGCCGTCGGCCGCCCTGACCTTGGTCGGTTCGACCAGGACGGGTACGGCGGGTACGGCGGCGGGGGCGGGCGTGGACACGAGCGGCTCCTCGACGTGGGGTCCGGCGCCGGCCCGTCCTGGGGGTCCGGCGCCTCGGCGGCTGCTGGGTGCGCGGGGTCGTTCACGTACGGATGGTGGCCTGCGGGGTTCAGGGGTGTGCGGTGGCCCGGGGGTTCAGGGGCGTTCCAGGATCGCGGTGACCCCCTGGCCGCCCGCGGCGCAGATCGAGATCAGCCCCCGGCCGGGCGCGTCCCGCTCCGCGAGGAGCTTGGCCAGGGTCGCCACGATCCGGGCGCCCGTCGCGGCGAAGGGATGGCCGGTGGCGAGGGAGGAACCGACCACGTTCAGCCTGGTCCTGTCGACGGGGGCGAGCCCCTGCTCCTCCCAGGACGCCAGGGTGGCGAGCACCT
Organism: Streptomyces sp. NPDC002793; assembly: GCF_040295485.1. NCBI lineage: Bacteria > Bacillati > Actinomycetota > Actinomycetes > Kitasatosporales > Streptomycetaceae > Streptomyces > Streptomyces sp. NPDC002793. Next base: position 284,011 of record NZ_JBEOVL010000001.1, read on the forward strand.
GGGAGGCGAACGCCTCGTGGACCTCGAAGAGATCGAAGTCCCCGACGGTCAGCCCGGCCCGCTCCAGCATGCGCGGCACGGCGTACGCGGGCGCCATCAGCAGCCCGTCCTCGCCGCTCACGTGGTCCACGGCGGCCGTCTCGTACAGCGACAGGTACGCCAGCGGTTCCAGGCCGCGCTCCTCGGCCCACTCCTCGCTCGCCAGCAGCACGGTGGCCGCGCCGTCGGTGAGGGGGGTCGAATTGCCCGCGGTCATCGTCGCGTCGGGGTGACCGGCGCCGAACACCGGCTTCAGCGTCGCGAGTTTCTCCACCGTGGAGCCGGGGCGCAGATTCTGGTCCCGGTCCAGGCCGAGGTACGGGACGACGAGGTCGTCCAGGAAGCCGCGTTCGTACGCGGCGGCGAGCCGCTGGTGGCTCGTGGCGGCCAGCAGGTCCTGGTCCGCGCGGGTCACGCCCCACTTCCGGGCGGTGACCGCCGCGTGCTCGCCCATCGACAGCCCGGTGCGGGGCTCGGCGTTGCGCGGGATGTCCGGGACGAGATGGCTGGGCCGGACGGCGGCCAGCGCCTTGATCCGGGCGCCCGGTGACGTGGCGCGGCGGGCCTCCAACAGGATCCTGCGCAGCCGGTCGTTGACCCCGAGGGGGGCGTCGCTCGCGGTGTCCGTGCCTCCCGCGATCGCCGAGTCGACCGCGCCGAGCGTGATCTTGTTGGCCGCGGCGATCACGGCCTGCAGTCCGGTGCCGCACGCCTGCTGGATGTCGTACGCCGGAGTGCGCGGGTCCAGGGCCGAGCCCAGGACGGTCTCTCGGGCCAGGTTGAAGTCCCGGCTGTGCTTGAGGACCGCGCCGGCGACGAACTCTCCGACCCGCTGTCCCCGCAGGCCGAAGCGTTCGACGAGCCCGTCCAGCGCGGCGGTCAGCATGTCCTGGTTCGACGCCTGCGCGTACGGGCCGTCGGAGCGGGCGAACGGAATGCGACTGCCACCGATGACCGCGACCCGGCGCGGCCGCGGAAGTGCGAGGGGAATCAACTCGACCAACTCATCTCGACAACTCCTGACCCTTGAGTAACCTTACTCCGGAGTAAATCTACGACCGAGCAGGAGTCCAGACAATGGCCGACCGCTATCTGCACTTCACCGGCACCGCACCCGGCCGCTTCCTGACCCGCAGGCTCGGCCTGCCGCAGCCGATCCCGCTGCGGCGCTGGACACTGGAGACCCCTTCCCTCGTGGGGCCGTTGCTCCACCTCACCGCGGGCAGCTCCGCCCACTCCGACACCCTCGGCCGCGTGCTCGCGGCGACCGGCCTGAAGGTCACCGACCGGGCCGACCGCCCGGCCGCCGTCGTCCTGGACGCCACGGGCATCACCACCGCGGCCGGACTCGCCGACGTGCACGCCGCCCTGCACCCCGTCGTACGGTCACTGGCCCCCGGTGGCCGCGTCGTCGTCCTCGGCACCGCTCCGTCCCCCGACGACCACCACCAGGCGGCGGCCCAGCAGGCGCTCGAAGGCTTCGTACGCTCCCTCGGCAAGGAGATCGGACGGGGTTCCACCGCTCAGCTGCTGCGGCTCGCACCCGGGGCCGACGCCGCGTCGGCCGAGTCCACCCTCCGCTTCCTGCTGTCCCCCCGCTCCGCCTACGTCAGCGGACAGGTCGTCGAACTCGGCGCCGACGCGCCCGGCAAGGTGACCGACTGGGCCGCCCCCCTGTACGGGCGCACCGCACTCGTCACCGGAGCGGCCCGCGGCATCGGCGCGGCCGTCGCCTCCGTCCTCGCCAGGGACGGCGCCCAGGTGATCTGCCTCGACGTCCCTCAGGCCCGGGAAGAGCTCGTCCGCACCGCCGCCCGCCTCGGCGCCACCGCCCTGCCGCTGGACATCACCGCCCCCGACGCCGCCGAACTGATCGCCGCCGCCGTCCCCGACGGCCTCGACGTCCTCGTCCACAACGCCGGCATCACCCGGGACCGCCGGCTCGCCAACATGCCGGCCGACCGCTGGGCCTCCGTCATCGACGTCAACCTGGACAGCGTCCTGCGCACCACGGACGCCCTCATCGAGTCCGGCACCGTGCGCCGCGGCGGACGGATCGTCGCCACCGCGTCCATCGCCGGGATCGCGGGCAACAACGGCCAGACCAACTACGCGGCCAGCAAGGCCGGCATCATCGGCCTCGTCCGCTCCCTGGCCCCTCGGGCGGCCGCCGAGCACGGCATCACCGTCAACGCCGTCGCGCCCGGTTTCATCGAGACGAAGATGACGGCCGCCGTGCCCCTCTTCATCCGGGAGGCCGGGCGCCGCATGAACTCCCTGTCCCAGGGCGGCCTTCCCGTCGACGTGGCCGAGACCACCGCCTGGTTCGCCCAGCCCGCCTCCGGCGCGGTCAACGGCCAGGTCGTACGGGTCTGCGGCCAGAGCCTGCTGGGGGCGTGACCATGACCGGCCTCGGCCTCTCCCTCGTCCGCGGAGCCGTCACCTCACCCTTCAAGCGCGCCGGACGCCCTGGCGCCGCGCTGCCCGCCGACCGCGCGACGCTCCCGCCCGCGCGCATGGACCCCGGGCCCCTCGCCGCGTACAGCAGGATCTGCGGCTTCGCCGAGTCGGGCCCGCTGCCGCTCACCTACCCGCACGTCCTGGGCTTCCCCCTGGCCATGCGGCTGATGACGGCCCGCCACTTCCCCCTGCCGGTGCTGGGACTGGTCCACACGTGGATCGAGATCACCGCGCACCGGGCCCTCCAGCCGACGGACGCGCTCGGACTCACCGTGTACGCCGCCGCACTCGCACCGCACCGGCGCGGCACCGAGGTCACGATGGTGACCGAGGCCCGGCTCGCGGGCGAGCTCGTCTGGGAGTCCCGCAGCGGCTACCTGTCCCGGCACACGACCGGAACACCGACCGCCGCCCCACCGGCCCCGGCCACAACCCCGGAACCGCCGGCCGTGGCCGAGTGGCGGCTGCCCACCGACCTCGGGCGGCGGTACGGAGCCGCGTCGGGCGACCGGAACCCCATCCACCTCCACCCCGTGACGGCACGGCTCTTCGGCTTCCCCCGGCACATCGCGCACGGCATGTGGACCGTCGCCCGCTGCCTGGCGGAGGCCGGGAACGGCGCCGGCGGGCCGGAGGGCCGGATCCGGTCCCTGCGCGCGGACTTCAAGGCACCGGTCCTGCTGCCCTCCACCGTCGCCTACGCCGCCGACGACACCACCTTCCAGCTGCGCGGAGGCAACCGCGTCCACCTCACCGGCAGCGTGACCCGGGAGAGGTGAGCGGGCCGGCTCAGTCCGCCGGCGACTGCCAGCCACGCCCGTGCATGAGGTTCTCCAGACCCGCCCACGAGAAGTTCATCAAGGTGGTCGCTGCCTCCTTGGCCGAGACACCGGGAGTGAGGTTCGCCCACCCGGCGAGCGCTTCCGCCGCCCCCACCAACGCCTGCGCGAGCCCCGCCACATCCCTGTCGGGCAACGCGGGATCACTGTGCGCCTCACGCGCCGCCGCACCGATCAGACCCGTCACGAACGCAACGATCTCCTTGCGCAGCGCCCCCACCTCACTGACGAACGGCTCCCCGTGCGAGCTCGCCTGCTGGTGCAGCACCGCCCAGCCGTCCGGGTTCTCCGCCGTGTGCGTGAAGAACGCCCGCAGTCCCGACCACAGTTGCCCGTCAGCCGGACTCCCCGGCTCCACCCCCGCCCGCACCGCTTCCACCAGCGCCTTCGACTCGCGGCGGATGCACGCGGTGAAGAGCTCCTCCTTGGAATTCAGATACAGATAGACCAAGGGCTTGGACACACCGGCCAGTTCCGCGATCTCGTCCATCGAGGCGGCCCGGTATCCGCGCTGCGCGAAGATCCGCACGGCCGCGTCCATCATCTGCTGCTCACGCACCGCGCGCGGCATCCGTTTGCTCTTCACTGCACTCACGTCAGACATCCCTCCCGCCCCCGCTGCGCTACTCCTCGGTAAGAGTACGGCGCGGCCCCGCCCGCCGTCGTACGGAGAGGGAAGCGGCCAGGCCACGATGGCCGGTAGTCGCCCACCAGCCCCTGGGGCGCTTCCGTGTACGCCCGTACAGCCCAGGTCTCACACAGGATCAGCCCTGGGGCCGACGTCTTCGTCACGGGCCCCGGCCTAGTGTCCCTGGCATGACGATGAGACTCCGCAGAGGGACAGCCGTCGCCACCCTCGCAGCCATGGCCCTGCTGGCCGCACCCGTCGCCACCGCCCGGGCCTTACCCGCCTCCGCGCCCGCCGGGTCCGCCGCACCCGCCGCCACGCTCGAACTGCCCCGCCCGACCGGCCCGTACGCCGTCGGCACCGAGGTCCTGCACCTGACCGACCACGACCGCACCGACCCCTGGGTGCCCGAGTCCGGGGACCGCCAGCTGATGGTGTCGGTCCACCACCCGGCGCGGGCGGGCGGCCCAGGGCCCTCCGCGCCGTACATGAGCAGGGACGAAGCCGAGGCCCTGCTGGCGGGCCTCGGACTGGGAAACGACGCACCGGCCGAGCTCAGCTCCCTCGCCACCCACTCCCGCACGGACGCGATCGGCGCCCGGGGCCGGTTCCCCCTCGTACTGCTCTCCCCCGGCTTCGGTAACCCCCGCGCCACGCTGACATCCCTGGCCGAGGACCTGGCGAGCCGTGGCTACGTCGTGGCGAGCGTCGATCACGCCTACGAATCCATGGGGACGGCCTTCCCCGGCGGGCGGATCCCTCCGTGCGCGGCCTGTGACGCGGTCGAGGCGGCACCGGACGAGGACGCCGAACGGAAGGTGCTGAAGTCCGTTTCCACCGGACGCGCCGCCGACCTCTCCTTCGTACTCGACCGGCTGACAGGGCCTCGCCCGTCCTGGGAACACGCCCGCATGATCGACCGGCGCCAGGTCGCCGCCGTCGGCCACTCCATCGGGGGCAGCGGCGCAGCCTCGGTGATGCTCGCCGATCCCCGCGTCGACGCCGGGATCAACATGGACGGCACCTTCTTCGAGCGGATCCCCGAATCCGGCCTCGGCGAGCGCCCCTTCATGATGCTGGGCACCACCACCCACTCCCCCGGCGGCGAGGACGACTCCTGGGACGAGGGCTGGAAGCGGCTGGACGGCTGGAAGCGTTGGCTCGGTGTGGAGGGTTCCGGCCACTCCAGCTTCACGGACGTACCCGTCCTGGAGGACCGGATGGACGTGACGCTCGACCCCACGGTCACGCTCACCACCGCTCGACAGGTCGACATCACCCGGGACTACGTCAGCGCCTTCCTCGACCAGCACCTGCGCGGCCGGCACCAGCGGCTGCTGGACGGCCCCACCCCCGGAAACCCCGAGGTCGTCTTCCAGCGGCCCTGACGGCCCCGGCACACGGCAGCGCCCCCGGACGCGGAGTCCGGGGGCGCTGCCGAGCGGGGAGAGTCACACCGAGACGGGGACGCCCTTCGTCTCCACCTCACGCACCTCGGCCTCGGGCTCCTCGACCGGGGAGGCCGACGCCGAGTTGTACATGTCGTGGTCGAGGATCTTCTCGCGGGCCGAGACGATCACCGGGACCAGCGCCTGACCGGCCACGTTGGTGGCGGTGCGCATCATGTCCAGGATCGGGTCGATGGCGAGCAGCAGGCCCACGCCCTCCAGCGGGAGGCCCAGCGTCGACAGGGTGAGGGTCAGCATGACCGTGGCGCCGGTGAGGCCGGCGGTGGCCGCCGAGCCGATCACCGAGACGAACGCGATCAGGATGTAGTCCCCGATGCCCAGCTGCACGTCGAAGATCTGCGCGATGAAGATCGCCGCCAGCGCCGGGTAGATCGCGGCGCAGCCGTCCATCTTCGTCGTGGCGCCGAACGGGACGGCGAAGCTGGCGTAGTTCTTCGGGACGCCGAGACGCTCGGTGACCTGCTGGGTGACCGGCATGGTGCCGACCGAGGAGCGGGAGACGAAGGCCAGCTGGATCGCGGGCCAGGCGCCCTTGAAGAACTGCAGCGGGCTGACCTTGGCGACCGTGACGAGCAGCAGCGGGTAGACGCCGAACATCACCAGGGCGCAACCGATGTAGACGTCCGCGGTGAAGGTGGCGTACTTGCCGATCAGGTCCCAGCCGTACGTGGCGATCGCGTAGCCGATGAGGCCGACGGTGCCGAGCGGGGCGAGGCGGATCACCCACCACAGGGCCTTCTGGAGGAGCTCCAGGATGGACTCGCTGAGGGCGAGGATGGGCTTCGCCTTCTCGCCGAGCTGGAGCGCGGCGATGCCGGCGACAGCGGCCATGAAGACGATCTGCAGGACGTTCAGCTCGGTGAACGGCGTGATCACGTTCTCCGGGATGATGCCCGTGAGGAAGTCGAGCCAGGAGCCGGCGTTCTCGGGCTTGGCGCCGTCCTTCGGGGTGAGGCCGGTGCCGGCGCCCGGGTTGGTGACCAGACCGATCGCGAGACCGATGGCCACCGCGATCAGCGACGTGATCATGAACCAGAGCAGGGTGCGGGTGGCCAGCCTGGCGGCGTTGTTGACCTTGCGCAGATTGGTGATCGACACCAGGATCGCGAAGAAGACGAGGGGCGCGACGGCCAGCTTGAGCAGCTGGACGAAGATGCCGCCGACCTTGTCGAGGGTGGTGACGAGCCAGCTGACGTCCTGGCTGCGGGCGAGCCAGCCGAGCAGGACACCGAGGACCAGACCGGCGACTATCTGTATCCAGAACGGGATGCTGGGCAGGCGGAAGCCGGAGCCGGACGGCTTACCGGCTTCCGTCTCGGCGGCGGGCGCGGTATTCGCGGACACGGGCACACTCCAGATGTGACGCATCGGAACGCACGGGGACATACGTACGGTCGTGCGGTCGAACAGGGGGACGGGGGTGCGGCGCCCGCGTCAGGGGCGGCGCCGCTGCATGATGCCGGTTCAGACGTTGCGGCAACAGACCGCGGACATACAGCGGCAGAGGTCGACATGCAGGCGCACCACGAGCGGGACGCCCAAGGCGTGGTGGGTGCGCACTGCTGTAGTCATGTCGAATACGTTAACACTGCACCTTTGAGAAGCTCAAAGGTCTGCTTCTCGATCGACCGGACCGACGGGCGCCCCGGACACGCCGAAACCCCGGTACGGGAGCGTCTGCTCCGGTCCGGGGCCTGGTCTGTGCGGGGTACGGGTGTGAGGAAGCTTACGCGGCCCCTACCGGGTGACGCTGTCCTCGCGGGTGCGGTTCGCCTCGAGCCTGGCCTTGGTCCGGTCGACCGTCGAGACGAGCTGTTCGGACATCTCGTCGCGCTGCTTGCGCAGCATGATGAAGCTGAGGGGCGCGGAGAGCAGCAGGCCGAGAAGGATGACCCAGACGGCGTTGGATCCGCCGACACCGGCGGGCAGGACGCCGAAGTGGACCGCCACACCGGCGACGAAGAAGCAGCCGACGAAAATCAGCAGGCGCATCGCGGTGTACCGGATCGTTGCGCTCGGCTTGGCAGCGGACACGGCTGGCCTTCTCTCTACGTCCTGCGTTCCGTGGTCGTGCAGTCGGGGTTCCTGCCCGACCAGTGAAGCATGCCCCGAATTCGATCAGTTCTCAGGGTTGCCGTGCCAGGTCCGTCACCGGACGGCGGGCCCCTACCGGGGGAGCGGGAGCAGCATGATCACGTCGTCGCGGTCGTCGCCCTCGGCGACCCGGATGGCGTCCGGGACCCGGCCCACCTCCTTGTATCCGCAGGAGCTGTAGAAGCGGTCGGCTCCGGTGCCCCCGCGGCAGGTCAGCCGGATGGCCTCGATGCCGTCGAGCGCTCTGGCCGCGTCGGCCGTTGCCTCCATCAGGGCGCGACCGTAGCCCTTGCCCTGGTGTCGCGGGTGGACCATCACCGTGTAGACGCCGATCCAGTGCCGCATCAGCCGGTGGGTGTTGTGGGTGAGGAAGGCGGTGGCGGCCACGGTGCCGTCCTCGTCCCGGCCGACGATCAGGTGGGTGCGGCCTTCCACCATCCCGGCGAGGTGCTTGACCAGCTCGGCCCTGACCTCCTCGCCGGTGACGGGCGGCAGGAAGCCGACGGCCCCGCCGGCGTTGCTGACGTCGACCCAGAGATCGGTGATGCCGTCCCGCAGGGCTCGGTCGAACGCGGGATCCACTGCAAAGGTAAGCGCCATACGCGCAGATTAACTATTACGAAGGGCATGGTTCAAGCGGCGTCCACGACGCATCGAAGCCCCGGCCTGGACGGCGGGCCGGGGCTTCGGTGCGGTGGGTCACCCGGGGCACCCGCGACGGGCGCGGGGATCCGGGCGGGCGTGAGGCCTCAGACCCGCATCGGCTGGGGCGTCTCGCGCCGGTCGGCCTCCGGGCCCGGGTACTCGCGGAGGATCTCGTAGCGGGTGTTGCGCTCCACGGGCCGGAAGCCCGCGTCCCGGATGAGGTCCAGCAGGTCCTCGCGGCCGAGCTTGTTCGGGGTGCCGTAGTCGTCGGCGTCGTGCGTGATCTTGTATTCGACGACGGAGCCGTCCATGTCGTCCGCGCCGTGCTGCAGCGCCAGCTGGGCGGTCTGCACGCCGTGCATCACCCAGAACACCTTGACGTGCGGGACGTTGTCGAAGAGCAGCCGCGAGACCGCGAAGGTCTTGAGAGCCTCGGCGCCGGTCGCCATCGACGTCCGCGCCTGGAGGGTGTTGCGGACCTTGCCGTCCTTCATGTCCACGAAGTCGTGCTGGTAGCGCAGCGGGATGAAGACCTGGAAGCCGCCGGTCTCGTCCTGCATCTCCCGCAGCCGCAGCACGTGGTCGACGCGGTGACGGGGCTCCTCGATGTGCCCGTACAGCATCGTCGCCGGGGTCTTCAGACCCTTCTCGTGCGCGAGACGGTGGATGCGCGACCAGTCTTCCCAGTGGGTGTTGTGGTCGACGATGTGCTGGCGGACCTCCCAGTCGAAGATCTCCGCGCCGCCACCGGTCAGCGACTCCAGACCGGCCTCGATCAGCTCGTCGAGGATCTCGGAGGCCGAGAGCCCCGAGATCGTCTCGAAGTGGTGGATCTCCGTGGCGGTGAACGCCTTGAGCGCCACCTCCGGCAGGGCTTCCTTGAGCGCGCTGAGCGAGCGGGGGTAGTAGCGCCACGGCAGGGTCGGGTGCAGACCGTTCACGATGTGCAGCTCGGTGAGGTTCTCGCCCTGCATCGCCTTCGCGAGACGGACGGCCTCCTCGATGCGCATCGTGTACGCGTCCTTCTCGCCCGGCTTGCGCTGGAACGAGCAGTACGCGCAGGACGCGGTGCACACGTTGGTCATGTTGAGGTGACGGTTGACGTTGAAGTGGACGACGTCGCCGTTCTTCCTCGTACGCACCTCGTGGGCCAGCCCACCGAGCCAGGCCAGGTCGTCGGACTCGTAGAGCGCGATCCCGTCCTCGCGGGTCAGCCGCTCGCCGGCCCGGACCTTCTCCTCCAGCTCGCGCTTGAGTCCCGCGTCCACCAGTGCCCCTCTCCTACCTCTACCTCTGCGTAACGGATTCCGGGAGCCAACGGTACTCCCGCCCTCCGCCCTCCGGGCGAGGGCACCCCCCGTCTTCGGCTACGACTCCTCGGGAAGCTCTCCGACCCGGTTCTCCCACTTGGTGGAGAGCACGACCGTCGTGCGGGTACGGGAGACCCCCCTGGTGCCGCTGAGGCGGCGGATCGTCCGCTCCAGCCCGTCCACGTCACCGACCCGCACCTTGAGCATGAACGAGTCGTCGCCCGCGATGAACCAGCAGTCCTCGATCTCGGCGAGGTCCTTCAGCCGGTGCGCCACGTCCTCGTGGTCGGCCGCGTCCGAGAGGGAGATGCCGATCAGCGCGGTGACACCGAGGCCCAGCGAGGCGGCGTCGACGGTCGCGCGGTAGCCGGTGATGACCCCGGCGGTCTCCAGCCGGTTGATGCGGTCGGTGACGCTGGGCCCGGAGAGCCCGACGAGCCGCCCCAGCTCGGCGTACGAAGCCCTGCCGTTCTCTCTGAGGGCCTGGATGAGCTGCCTGTCCACCGCGTCCATGTGACTGAAACCTTCCATTGTTCAGCAGTACCGCGAGCTTACGTGTAGAATCTAAGGCGCGACAGGGTCAGACCCTGTAAATCTTTCCCATCATCCAAGAAACACTTTCGAATCTTCAGGAGTGACCTTCACCGTGTACTCGATCGAGATGGCCTACGCCCGGATGCGCGAGCTGCAGGATCTGGCCAACCGCTCGCGTGCCCATCAGCCCGCCGCCGCCCACCGGGTCGACCGCACCCGCACCCCGCGCGTGAACAGGAAGAAGCGCTGACCCCACCGGGTCAGCCCCGGGAGGCGCCACCGAGCTCCCCTTCCCACCTGCGGTACAGCTGGTGCGGCACTCCCGCCGCGTCGAGCACCCGCCCGGCGACGAAGTCCACCAGGTCCTGGATGTGCGTCGCCCCCGCGTAGAACGCCGGAGAGGCGGGCAGCACCACGGCGCCCGCCTCGTCGAGCGCGACCATCTGCTTCAGGGTCTGTCCGCTGAGCGGCGTCTCGCGCACGGCCACGACCAGCTTCCGCCGCTCCTTGAGCGTCACGCTCGCGGCGCGCTGCAGCAGATCCTTCGAAAGCCCGAGAGCCACCCCCGCCACACAGGCCGTGGACGCCGGGACGATCAGCATCCCCTTCGCCGGATACGACCCCGAGGACGGCCCGGCCGCCAGGTCCCCGGCCGCCCAGTGGCGTACGTCGCCGGTGCCCGCCGGGAAGGTGTCCGTCCCGGGGGTGTCCGTCCCGGGGGTGTCCGTCCGGAAGGTGACCGTCCGGAAGGTGTCCGGCTTCCCGTCCGCGCCCCGCGCCAGCCAGGTGCGCAGGTCCTCCTGCCAGTGGGCGTCGCGGAAGGCGATTCCCGTCTCGTCCAGGAGTGTGAGCCTCGACGCACGGCTGACCACCAGATCGACGCTCTCCCCGGCGGCCAGCAGCCCGCGCAGCACCGAAGCCGCGAAGGGTGTGCCCGATGCGCCCGATACCCCGACAATCCAAGGCCTGCGCTGCTGATGACTCATCGAAGTCCCGGCTTTCACACCGCCGAGCCTATCCGGCACCCTGCTCCTGGAACTGAGCCAGGGGCTCCGGACGTTGCAACGGATGGGGGAACGGCCATGGACAGGGGGTGACCATGAGGGAGACAGGCACGAGCGCCACCGCACGGGCCGTCACGGCCGGCGCGGTCATGATCGCCTGGATCGCCCTGCTGTGGCTGCTGGAAGTCGTCGACACGGCGACGGGCCACGCCCTCGACACGTACGGCGTCAGCCCGCGCGAGCCCGCGGAGCTGGCCGACGTCGTGCCGTCCGCGTTCCTGCACAGCGGCTGGGAGCATGTGGCGTCCAACAGCGTCCCGCTGCTGGTCCTGGGCTTCATCGCCGCGCTCGGTGGGATACGCAGGTTCGCCGCCGTGGTCCTCGTGGTGATCGTGACGGCCGGCCTCGGCGTCTGGCTCACCGCCCCGGCGCACACGGTGACGCTCGGCGCGTCCGGTGTGGTCTTCGGCCTCTTCGGCTATCTGCTGGTCCGCGGTTTCGTGGACCGGCGTCCGCTGGACATCGTGGTCGGCGTGGTCATCGCCGCGGTCTACGGCTCCCTGCTCTGGGGAGTGCTGCCGACGGACTCCGGCATCAGCTGGCAGGGCCACCTCTTCGGACTGACGGGCGGAGTGGTGGCGGCGTTCGCCTTCCGCCGCCCCCGCCGCCCGAAGGGTCACGTCACGGTGTGAGGCCCCGCACCAGGAGGTCGAGCAGCGCACAGGCGAAGAGCGCGATCCCGATGAAGCCGTTGACCGAGAAGAAGGCCCGGTTCAGCCGGGACAGGTCGTGCGGCCGCACGACCCGGTGCTCGTAGACGAAGGCCACGGCGACGATCGCCATGCCGATCCAGTAGAAGATCTCCGCGTCCGTCGCCAGACCGAACCACACCAGCAGCCCGGTCGTCACGACATGGCACACCCTCGCGCCCCACAGCGCGGCCGGGATCCCGAAGCGCGCGGGGAAGGAGAGCACTCCGTGGGCCCGGTCCGCCCGCACGTCCTGGCAGGCGAAGATCAGGTCGAAGCCACCGATCCAGATCCCGACGGCCAGCCCCAGGATCACCGCGTCCCACGACCAGCTCCCGGTCACAGCCAGCCAGGCGCCGATCGGTCCGATGGCCTGCGCGAGGCCCAGGATCGCGTGCGGGAAGTTCGTGAACCGCTTGCCGTACGGGTAGACGACCATCGGCACGACCGCGACCGGCGCGAGCACCAGGCAGAGGGGGTTCAGCAGGGCCGCGGCGCCGAGGAAGACGACGAGGGCCACGATCGCACCGGTCCACGCGGACTTCACCGTGACGGCGCCGGTCACCAGTTCCCGGCCCTCCGTGCGCGGATTGCGGGCGTCGATCTCCCGGTCGATGATCCGGTTGGCGGCCATCGCGAACGTACGCAGCCCGACCATCGCGAGGGTCACGAGCAGCAGCGTGCCCCAGTGGAAGGTGCCGTCCAGCTGGAACATCGCGGTCAGCGCGGCGATGTAGGCGAAGGGCAGCGCGAAGACCGAGTGCTCGATCATCACCAGCCGCAGGAACGCCCGGGGCTTGCTGCGCGACTGCGGCACAGCCGCGGCGGAGGCGCTCACAGGCCGTACTCCTTCCAGCGTCGGTCGACCTTCGCCGCCGTCTCCGCGTCGGACTCGACCATCTCCGGCCAGCCGCCGTCCCGGGTGTAACCCTCCTCGGGCAGCTTCCGCGTCGCGTCGATCCCGGCCTTGCCGCCCCAGAACTGCTGGTAGGAGGCGTGGTCCAGGTGGTCGACCGGGCCTTCGGTGAGCAGCAGGTCACGGGCGTAGTCGGTGTTGCCGAGCGCCCGCCAGGCCACCTCGTGGAGGTTGTGGACATCGCAGTCGGCGTCCACGACCACGATCAGCTTGGTCAGCGACATCATGTGCGCCCCCCAGATGGCGCTCATCACCTTCTGGGCGTGCTTGGGGTACTTCTTGTCGATCGAGACGATCGCGCAGTTGTGGAAACCGCCCGCCTCCGGCAGGTGGTAGTCCACGATGTCCGGAACGATGATCTTGAGCAGCGGCAGGAAGAACCGCTCGGTCGCCCGGCCCAGCGGCCCGTCCTCGGTGGGCGGCCGGCCCACCACGATCGACTGCAGCAGCGGACGCCTGCGCATCGTCACGCAGTCGATCTTCAGTGCGGGGAACGGTTCCTGCGGGGTGTAGAAGCCGGTGTGGTCGCCGAAGGGGCCCTCGGGGAGCATCTCGCCCGGTTCCAGCCAGCCCTCGATGACCACCTCCGCCTGCGCGGGGACCTGGAGCGGGACGGTCTTGCAGTCGACCATCTCGATCCGCTTGCCCTGGAGGAAGCCGGCGAAGAGGTACTCGTCGATGTCCCCGGGCAGGGGCGCCGTGGAGGCGTACGTGACCGCAGGCGGCGCTCCGAAGGCGATGGCGACGGGCAGCTTCTCCCCGCGCCGTGCGGCGACCTGGTAGTGGTTGCGGCTGTCCTTGTGGATCTGCCAGTGCATGCCGATGGTGCGCTTGTCGTGGCGCTGCAGCCGGTAGAGCCCGAGGTTGCGGATCCCCGTCTCCGGGTCCTTGGTGTGCGTGAGGCCCAGATTGAAGAAGGAGCCGCCGTCCCCGGGCCAGGTGAAGAGCGCGGGCAGCTGCTCCAGGTCCACGTCGTCGCCGGTCAGGACGGATTCCTGGACGGGGGCGCTGTCGCCCTTCACCTTCTTCGGCGGCAGATGGGTCACCGAGCCGAGCTTCCCGAACGCCTCACGGATCCCGACGAAGCCCTGCGGCAGCTCCGGCTTGAGGAGACCGCCGATCTTGTCGCTGATGTCGGCGTAGGACTTCAGCCCGAGTGCCTTGAGCAGCCGCCGGTCCGTCCCGAAGACGTTCATGGCCAGGGGCATCGACGCCCCCTTGACGTTCTCGAAGAGCAGCGCGGGGCCACCTGCCTTGTTCACCCGGTCGACGATCTCGCCGACCTCCAGATACGGGTCGACCTCGGCCTTGATGCGCTTGAGATCGCCCTCGCGCTCCAGAGCCCGGAGCAGGGAGCGAAGATCGTCGTAAGCCATAAAGCCCAGTATCGGACACCCGCTACCCTGGGCCCTGCACCGGGGGCGGTCCGTGCGCCTCCTCACCTCACCTCGGGGGATCTTGCACCATGCTCAGGGCCCTGATCATTCTCGTGCCGCTGGCACTGACGATCTTCGCGTTCATCGACTGCCTGAACACCCCGGAGAACGAGGTCAAGCACCTGCCGAAGGTCGCCTGGGTGTTCATCATCCTGCTGTTCTGGGTCGTCGGGCCGATCGTCTGGATCGCCGCGGGCAAGACGCGCACCGCGGCCGCCGGAGGCCGCAGGCGCCGCACCACCTGGGTGGCGCCCGACGACAATCCGGACTTCCTGAAGTCACTGAAGGACGAGGAGACCAAGCGCCGGGAAAAGGGCACGGGTCCGGAGGACACGCCCCCGCCCGCCACGCCATGACTCCCGCCGCACGGCCATGAGCCGTACGGCTACGAGGACAGCAGGCGTCCCAGCCGGTCCAGCAGGGGCAGCAGAGCCGTGCGCTCCCCGGGGGTGAGGGCCTCGAGCGCGCCGTGCACCACGCGCATCTCGGCGCGGATGCGATGCGCGAGCTCGGTGCCTTCCGCCGTGCGGGAGGCCACCTTGGAGCGGCGGTCGCCGGGCGCCGGGGTGCGCGTCACCAGACCCCGGGCCTCCATGCGGCCGATGAGGCCGGTGGCGTTGGACGCGTCGCACACCAGATGACTGGCCAGCGCGCTCATGGGCATGGGGTCGTTGAGGGCGATCAGCGCCCGGGCCTGCGAGGTGCTGAGACCGTGCCGTCCGGCGACGGCGGTGAGGTCGTCGTGGTGGCCGCGGACGACGACCGCGAGGGGTTCCAGCAGTTCGTCCGGAGTAGGGACGGCGCGGGGTGCCTGTTCCGTCGTCATGGTCGGTCATCCTTCGACTCGTGAGCGGTGTCCGGAGGTCCGGACCCTGTCCGCCACGCACCGCATTTATTTGACATGCTCAACTTTTACCCGTTACATGAAGGGTATTGCTTGAGCATATCAAGCTTAATGTTCACGCGTCTCACGTCTCGCGTCTCGTAGGGAGCACCCCCCATGCCCTCCGTACTCTTCGTCCTCACCGGTGCCGACCACTGGACCCTCAACGACGGCACCACCCACCCCACCGGCTTCTGGGCCGAGGAACTCGCCGCCCCGCACCGCGTCTTCACCCAGGCCGGCTTCGACATCACCGTCGCCACACCGGGCGGGGTCGCCCCCACCGTGGACAACGCCAGCCTCGCCGCGGAGGCCAACGGGGGCCAGGAGCAGGCCGACGCCGTGGCCTCGTACCTCGCCTCGATCGACGAGACGCTCCGCATCCCCGCCCGGCTCGAGGACGTCGTGCCCACGTCGTACGACATCGTCTTCTACCCCGGGGGCCACGGCCCCATGGAGGACCTGGCCGTCAGCGAGGTGTCCGGCCGGCTGCTCACCCAGGCCCTGGACGCCGGCACCCACCTGGCCGTCCTGTGCCACGCCCCCGCCGCCCTGCTGCCCGCCCGCCGCGAGGACGGCAGCTGGCCGTTCGCCGGCTACCGCATGACCGGCTTCAGCAACGCCGAGGAGACCCAGGCCGGGCTCGCCGCCAAGGCGCCCTGGCTGCTGGAGAACCGACTCGTCGAGCTCGGCGCCGACTACACCGCCGCCGACCCGTGGGCGGTGCACACCGTGCACGACCGCACTCTGCACACCGGCCAGAACCCGGCCTCCTCCGAGCAGCTGGCCCGCGAGATCGTGGCGGCCCTGTGAGCCCCGCCCAGGCCGTGCGGGAGACCCCGGCCGAGGTCGTCGCCCGGCTCCGCGCCACCTTCCGCACCGGCCGCACCAGGGACCTCACCTGGCGCACCGCCCAGCTGACGCGGCTGCGCGCCCTGCTCACCGAGCGCGGCGACGAGCTGGCCGAGGCGCTCCGCGCCGACCTCGGCAAGAGCCGCAAGGAGGCCTACCGGACCGAGATCGACTTCACGGTCCGCGAGATCGACCACACCCTGGAGCGCCTGGAAGCCTGGCTGAGGCCCGAACCCGCCCCCGTACCGGCCGTCCTCAAGGGGGCCACGGCTCACACCGTGCAGGACCCGCTCGGGGTCGTCCTCGTCATCGCTCCGTGGAACTACCCGGTGCAGCTGCTGCTCGCCCCCGTCGTGGGCGCACTGGCGGCGGGCAACGCGGTCGTCGCCAAGCCCAGCGAACTGGCGCCCGCGACCTCCGCCGCCGTGGCCCGGCTGCTCCCGGAGTACCTGGACCAGGACGCCGTCGCCGTGGTGGAGGGCGCGGTCCCGGAGACCACCGCCCTGCTCGCCGAGCGCTTCGACCACATCTTCTACACCGGCAACGGCACGGTCGGCCGGATCGTGATGGCCGCCGCGGCGAAGCACCTCACGCCGGTGACACTCGAACTGGGCGGCAAGTCCCCCGCGTTCGTGGACCGCGACACGGACCTGAAGACCGTGGCCGCCCGCCTGGCCTCGGGCAAGTTCCTCAACGCCGGCCAGACGTGCGTCGCCCCCGACTACGTCCTGACCGACCCGGAGACCGCCCCCGCCCTGGCCGACGCCCTCGCCGCGGCGGTCGAGGGGCTCTTCGGGCCGGACGCCTCCACCAGCCCCGAGTACGGCAGGATCGTCAACGAGCGCCATTTCGACCGCCTGGTGGCCCTCCTGGACTCCGGCCGCACGGTGACGGGCGGCACCCACGAGCGGGAGGAGAAGTACATCGCTCCGACCGTGCTGACCGATGTGGCCCCGGACTCCCCCGTGATGCGGGAGGAGATCTTCGGCCCCGTCCTGCCGATCCTCACCGTGGACGGACTCGACGAGGCCATCGGCTTCATCAACGACCGTGACAAGCCGCTGGCCCTGTACGCGTTCACCCAGGACCCCTCCGTACGGGAACGACTGCTGTCCGAGACCTCGTCGGGCGGGGTGGGCATGGGACTGCCGCTCGCCCATCTGACCGTCTCGGACCTCCCGTTCGGAGGCGTCGGCGAGAGCGGCATGGGCAACTACCACGGCCGCTACTCCCTGGAGACGTTCAGCCACCGCAAGGCGGTGCTGGACACCCCGCTGGGCTGAGGCCCGCAGACCGAGAGGGCGCGACCGCATCGAAGCGGTCGCGCCCTCTCGGCTGTTCCGGTCGTCAGACTCCGGCGTAGGAGTGCTTGCCGGTGACGAAGATGTTCACGCCGTAGTAGTTGAAGAGCCAGCAGCCGAAGGCGATCAGCGCCAGGTAGGCCGCCTTGCGCCCCTTCCAGCCGGCCGTGGCCCGGGCGTGCAGGTAGCAGGCGTACGCGACCCAGGTGATGAAGGACCAGACCTCCTTGGGGTCCCAGCCCCAGTAGCGGCCCCAGGCGTCGCCCGCCCAGATCGCGCCCGCGATGATCGTGAACGTCCACAGCGGGAAGACGGCGGCGTTGATGCGGTACGAGAAGGTGTCCAGGGTCTTCGCGGCGGGCAGCCGCTCCAGGACGGAGGTGGCGAACTTCCCGGGCGTGCCACCGTTCGCGATCTTGTTCTCGTAGCTGTCGCGGAACAGGTAGAGCAGGGTGCCGACGGCGCCGAGGTAGAAGACCGCACCGCAGATGATGGCGGTGGAGACGTGGATCCACAGCCAGTACGAATGCAGGGCCGGCACCAGCTGGTCGCTGTCGGTGTACAGCGTGGTGGTCGCGATACCGAGGTCCAGCAGGACGGTGGTGACCAGCAGCAGACCGATCCAGCGGACGTTCTTCCGCAGGGCCAGCAGGGTCAGGTACGCGCCGACGGCCACCGTGGAGAAGGTGATCGAGAACTCGTACATGTTGCCCCAGGGGGCCCGCTGCACCGACAGGGCGCGCGCGACGACTCCGGCCGCCTGGACGGCGAAGGCGACGACGGTCAGGGAGACCGCGATCCGCCCCCACAGGTCGCCCTTGAAGGTGCCGCCCGCGGCACCGGGTCCGTCCGGGACGTCTCGCGTGCCGGCGGCGGACCGGGTGATGACCTTGGGCCGCTCCAGCACGGCGGTGCCGCCCTGCTGCGCGACCCGCACCTCCACCGTGGAGCCGCCGGTGGCCGAGTCCTTCTTCAGCGCGGCGGCGGTGCGGCCGACCTTGCTGCGGCTGCCGAGCACCCACTCCGCGATGTGCGCGAAGAAGGCCAGGGTGTAGACGGCCATCGACGAATAGATCAGCGTGTTGCTGGCGTTCGCCAGGTTCTCGTTGGTTGCGGCGGCGAGATTCACTTCTCAGCCCCTTCGGAAGGCTCTGCGGAGGGTTGTTCGGGGTCGGGTTCGGGGTGGGGCGCGCCGGGCGCCACGGTGTGGAGCGCGATCGCGAGATCGCCCAGCTCCTCGGGGAGCTTCGCGGACTCGCTGCGGCCCAGGCCCGCCATCTCGACGACGGTGACCCCGTCCGGCCCCTTCACGGCCCGCACCCACACGCGGCGGCGCTGGATGAAGAGGGAGCCGGCGAGCCCCACGATGGCGGCGACGGAACCGGTGAGGGCCCAGCCGCTGGCGGGCTGGCGGGTGATCTGGAAGCTGGCCCACTCCTCGACGCTCTCGAAGGTGATCGAACCCGCGCCGTCGGGGAGCTTCATGGTCTCGCCGGGGCGCAGCCGCTTCTTGAGCTGGTCCCCGTTGCTGTCCTTGAATTCCTTCATCTGGGACGTGTCGAGCTGGTACACGTTCTGCGGCAGGCCGGAGTCGACGCCCAGGCTGCCGTGGTAGCCGTTGAGCGCGAGCACCGGGTAGTCGAGGCCGGGGAACTGCGAGAACATCGTGCCCTGGCCGTCACCCGCGAACGTCGGGACGAAGAAGGCCTGGAAGCCCAGCTGGTCCTTCGTGCCGTTCTCGTCCTTGTAGCCGTCCATCACCTTGATCGCACCGGTCGAGGTGACGTTGTTGTCGATGGGCAGCAGGGGCACGGAGGACCGGTAGACCTCCTTGCCCTTGCCGTCCTTGACGGAGATGACCGGGGCGTAGCCGTGGGCGTTGAGGTAGACCTTCGTGCCGTCGACGACGAGCGGCTTGTTGACCTCGATGACCTGCTTCTTCACCGGCCCGTCCGCGCCCTCCGAGTACGTCACCCGGGCCTCGTACGTCCGGGCGGTGCCTCGCTGGGAGCCGTTGCGCTCGTACGTGCCGACGAAGTCGTGCAGGTCGAAGCTGAAGGGGGTGAGGTCGTCGTTGTCGAAGAGCGAGCCGGACTTGAAGTCGTCGTACTGGGTGATCGTGTTGGCGAACCCGTCGCCCTCGACGATCAGCTTGCCGCCCTCGGACTTGAAGAGCTGCCCCCCCGCGAACGCGACCAGCATGACGATCAGCGCGATGTGGAACAGCAGGTTCCCGGTCTCGCGCAGATAGCCCTTCTCGGCGGCCACCGCGTCACCGACCACGTGCGAGCGGAAGCGCCGCCTGCGCAGGATGCCGAGGGCGGCCTCGCGGACCTGCTCGGGATCGGCGTCGGTGCGCCAGGTGGTGTAGGCGGGCAGCCGGGTCAGCTTCTTCGGGGCGCCGGGCGGACGGCCACGCAGCTGTCCGACGAACTGCGTGGTGCGCGGGACGATGCAGCCGATCAGCGAGACGAACAGCAGGATGTAGATCGCGGAGAACCACACCGAGCTGTAGACGTCGAAGAGCTGCAGCTTCTCGTAGATCGGGGTGACGGTGGTGTGGGCTTCCTTGAAGGTCTGCACCTTCAGTTCGTCCACGCTGTTCTGCGGGATCAGCGAGCCGGGGATGGCACCGAGCGACAGCAGGAAGAGCAGGATCAGGGCGACCCGCATCGAGGTGAGCTGCCGCCAGAACCAGCGGGCCCAGCCGATGACACCCATGGCGGGCACGGACGCGGCGGACTCCTCGCGCGGGGCGGTGGAGAGCTGCTCCCCCGCCCGGCCGAGGTCGCGCTCGTCCGTGGTGTTCGTGTTGCTCATCAAGACTCAGATCCCCACAGTGAAGCCGTTGGACCAGACCTGCATCTCCTGGATGAGCACGTCCCAGGCGCCCGTCAGCAGGAGAATTCCGGTCACGATCATCATGCCGCCGCCGATCCGCATGACCCACGCGTAGTGCCGCTTGACCCAGCCGAACGCGCCGAGTGCCTTACGGAAGGCGATCGCCGCCAGGACGAAGGGGACACCGAGCCCGAGACAGTACGCCACGGACAGGATCGCCCCCCGGCCGGCCGTCGCCTGGTCGAACGCGAGCGCGTTGACGGAGGCGAGCGTCGGGCCGAGGCACGGGGTCCAGCCGATTCCGAAGAGTGCGCCGAGCAGCGGTGCGCCGGCCAGCCCGGTCACCGGTCGCTTGTGGATGCGGAATTCGCGCTGCGTCATCCAGGGCATGAGGCCCATGAAGAAGATCCCCATGAGGATCAGCAGTACGCCGAGGACCCTGGAGAGCGTCCCGCTGTACTCCTGGAGCGTCTGGCCGAAAAAGCCGAAGAGCGCGCCGCCCGACACGAAGACGACGGTGAAGCCGAGGACGAAGAGGGAGGCCCCGGCGACGGTCCTGCCCCGCCGCCGCTCGGCGAGGTCGGCGCCGCTCACCCCGGTGACGTAGCTGAGGTAGCCGGGCACCAGCGGCAGGACGCACGGCGAGAAGAAGGAGACGAGCCCCCCGAGCAGGGCGATCGGCAGGGCCACTATGAGGGCCCCGCTGAAGACCGTCTCGTTTCCGCCGGTGACCGCGGCCAGTTCGAGCACCGGAGTCACTTCTCCGCGATCAGCGGGTCGATCATCTTCCGCAGCTTCTCCGCGTCGAGGGCGGCGAGCGTGCGTGCGGCGAGCTTCCCGTCCCGGTCCACGACCACGGTCGACGGGATGGCCTGGGGGTTCAGCGTGCCCTTCGGGAAGCGCAGGAGCAGCTTCCCGGTCGGGTCGTAGATGCTCGGGTAGGTGACCCCGAAGTCCTCCTCGAAGCTGACCGCGAGGGACTTCTGGGGGTCGCGGGTGTTGATCCCGACGAACTGGACCCCCTGGTCCGCGGTCTCCTGGGACACCTTCTGGAAGTGCTTGGCCTCGGCGCGGCAGGGGCCGCACCAGGATCCCCAGAAGTTCAGGACGACGACCTTGCCCTTGTAGTCGGTGATGTCGAGCGCCTTGCCGTTCAGGATCGTGCCGTCGAGCTTCGGCGCGTCGGTGCGGTCGCCCTTGGCCACGGTGGAGACGCCACCGCTGCCGGTGACGAAGTTCGTGTTGCCGCCACCGCCGGCCTTGGTGCCGCCACTGCATGCGGACAGGACCAGGACACCGGCCACGACTGTGGCGGCGAGCAGGGTGAAGCGGCGTCGGGGTGCGCGGCCAGAGCTCATGTGAAAAGTTTCGCATGGCAGTTCCAGGGATCTTGGGCACCCCCCTGGGTGCCCGTAAAGCCCCTTGTCAGGCCTGCTTGAAGAAGGTGTTCCAGCCGCCGTCGGGAGACTGTCCCACCTGGAGCGTACGAAGCTTCGCGAGCACCGCGGGGTCCTGTACGTCGAGCCAGTCGACGAACTGCCGGAATGAGACGAGGCGCACATCCGGTTTGCCCGCGATGTGTTTGAGCGCGTCCTCCACGGCGTCCATGTAGATGCCGCCGTTCCACTCCTCGAAGTGGTTGCCGATGTAGAAGGGCGCACGGTTCGTCTCGTAGGCGCGGTCGAATCCGGCGACGTACGCCTCGGTGGCCTGGGTGCGCCACCCCGGATAGCGGGACGGCATTCCGTTGGTCGAGTTCTTCGACTGGTTGGCGAGGATGTTGTAGTCCATGGAGAGGACTTCGAAGGTGTGGCCGGGGAAAGGAATTCCCTGCAACGGCAGGTCCCAGATGCCCTGGCGCTTCTCGGGCCACACCTGGCTCCCCCCGGGCGAGCTCGCGTCGTAGCGCCAGCCGAGCTGCTTCGCGGTGGGCAGGAGATTGTCCTGTCCGAGCAGACAGGGCGTGCGGCCCCCGACCAGTTCCTTGCGGTAGTCGAACGGCAGCGGGTCGAGGTTCGACCAGCCGGTGTTCGTCCGCCATTCGGTGACGAACGAGATCGCCTGATCGATCTCGCTCTGCCATTGCGCGGGTGTCCATTCGCCGACCGATCCGGACCCGGCGCAGAAGTGCCCGTTGAAATGGGTGCCGATCTCGTGCCCGTCGAGCCATGCCTGGCGTACGTACTCCAGGGTCTGCTTGACATGCTCATCGGTGAGATAGCCGATGTCGGAGGCGCCCCGGGGGTTGTTCGGCGGGCGGTAGAGCGACTTCTTCGACTCGGGGAGCACGTAGATCCCGGAGAGGAAGAACGTCATCGCCGCGTCGTGTTCCCCGGCGAGTTCCAGAAAGCGCGGGAAGAGTCCGTTGCCGACCTCCCCCGCACCGTCCCAGGAAAAGATCACGAACTGCGGCGGCGTCCGGCCGGGTTCGAGCGGAACGGGGGCGGCGGGCTGATTCGGTTGCTTACCGGTGTCCGCGGTGGATCCGTCGCCGATCAGCCTGACCTGTTTTCCGGGAGCTCCCCCGCCGTTCCCGTGCGTCCCTTCACCGCCCGCGGGGCTCTTCTCGGGATCCGCTCCGGCACTTCCCGAGGAGCCGGAGGAGCCGCAGCCACTCATCGACAGTGCGGCTGCGGCTCCGAGTCCGGCCCCGAGCAGACCCCGCCGGTTCATTTCACGCATAGCATCCCCATCTGCTGTCGTATTACCTCAATGCCATACAAACTGGCGATGGCTTAGATGAGGAAAACAACACGACGGTTCCGCCGATAATCACACAAGTTGTTACGTGAACAGACCCGTACAGGCGCCGCACCCGCCCCGCGGAACAACGGGGCGGTGGAGCCTGCCGCGCACTACGCCCCGAACGCCTTGGACTTCCCCTTGACCGGCTTCGCACCCGCGAGCAGATGCGCCGGCACCAGATCCCGGGCGGGCTCGGTGTAGCCGACGGACACGATCTCGTCGCCCCGGTACGTGAAGGTGGTCAGCGAGGCCAGGGTGCACTGCCGCTTGCGCGGGTCGTGCCACAGCCTGCGCCGCTCCACGAAGCTCCGCACGATCCAGATCGGCAGCTGGTGGCTGACGCAGACCGCCTCGTGCCCGCGCGCGGCGTCACGCGCCGCGTCCAGGGCGCCCATCATCCGCACGACCTGCTCGATGTACGGCTCGCCCCAGGAGGGCTTGAAGGGGTTGGTGAGGTGCTTCCAGTTCTCGGGCCTGCGCAGCGCGCCGTCGCCGACCCCGAAGGTCTTGCCCTCGAAGACGTTGGCGGCCTCGATGAGGCGGCCGTCGGTGGCCAGGTCCAGTCCGTGCGACGCGGCGATCGGCGTGGCCGTCTCCTGGGCGCGCTCCAGCGGGGAGGCCACGACATGCGTGATGTCGCGCTTCTCCAGGTGCTCGGCGACCCGGTCGGCCATCCGCCGGCCGAGGTCGGACAGGCTGTAACCGGCACGGCGCCCGTAGAGCACGCCGTCCGGGTTGTGCACCTCGCCGTGGCGCATCAGGTGGACGACGGTGACGTCCTTCCCCGTCCGCTCGCTCTCCGCCCGCCCGCTCATGCCGTGGCCTCCGCCGCCGCACGGGCGGCGGCGGGCAGCGCCGCCGCGATCCGCTCCAGGGCCCTCGCGTCGTGGGCCGTGGAGACGAACCAGGACTCGAAGGCCGACGGCGGCAGATACACACCCTGCTCCAGCATCGAGTGGAAGAAGGCGGTGAAGCGGAAGGCCTCCTGCTTCTTCGCGTCCTCGTAGTTCCGGACCGGCTCGTCGGTGAAGAAGACGGAGAACATGTTGCTCGCCGCCGACACCGTGTGCGCGACACCCGCCTCGGTGAACGCCGCTCCGACCAGGGACCGCAGCTCCGCGGAGACCGCGTCGACCTTCGCGTACGCCGCGTCGTCGAGCAGCCTCAGCTGGGCCAGGCCCGCGGCGGTGGCGACCGGGTTCCCGGAGAGGGTGCCGGCCTGGTAGACGGGGCCGACAGGGGCCAGATGAGCCATCACGTCGGCTCGACCGCCGAAGGCCGCGGCGGGGAAGCCGCCGCCCATGACCTTGCCGAAGGTCATCAGGTCGGGCCGCACCCCGTCGATGCCGAACCAGCCGGCCTTCGACGTACGGAAACCGGTCATCACCTCGTCGGAGATGTACAGCGCACCGTCGGCCGCGCAGATCTCCTTCAGCCCGGCGTTGAAGCCGTCAAGCGGCGGCACGACGCCCATGTTGCCCGGCGATGCCTCCGTGATCACACAGGCGATCTCACCCGGCTGCGCGGCGAACGCGGCGCGCACGGCCTCCAGGTCGTTGTACGGCAGCACGATCGTGTCGCCCGTCTGGGCACCGGTCACGCCGGGCGTGTCGGGCAGACCGAAGGTGGCGACCCCGGAGCCGGCCGCGGCCAGCAACGCGTCGACGTGGCCGTGGTAGCACCCGGCGAACTTCACGACCTTGGCCCGGCCGGTGAAACCACGGGCGAGCCGGATCGCGGACATGGTCGCCTCGGTGCCGGACGACACCAGCCGCACCTGCTCCACGGGCTCGATCCGGGCCACGACCTCCTCGGCGAGCGCGACCTCGCCCTCACCCGGCGTACCGAACGAGGTACCCCGGGCGACCGCCTCCTGGACGGCCGCGATGACCTCGGGGTGCGAGTGCCCGAGGATCATCGGCCCCCACGAACACACGAGGTCGACATACTCACGGCCGTCGGCGTCGGTGAGGTACGGACCCGTACCGGACACCATGAACCGGGGCGTACCGCCCACGGCCCGGAAGGCACGCACGGGGGAGTTCACGCCGCCGGGCGTCACGAGGGACGCGCGGTCGAAAAGCGTCTGCGAAACTGGGGCTTCGTATTGATACGCCACTTTGGTCCTGATCTGCGATTCGAGGTTCGGGGGGCCTGACCGGTGTTCCCGGCCGCCGGTGAGCAGGGAGCGCGCTCTCCCCGTATGAGGCTCGTACAACGAAAGGGCGTCAGTCTCCTCGCGTCTGCAAAACTGGGGCGTCATAGGGAAAGCTCACACATGCCATGGTGTCAGAGGCATCGGCGGTCTTGCGGACAGGTGTTTCACCGCACGCCCGTGGGGGAGGTCACTGACGATGATCGGGTTGCGCGGCGGGGCTGTGTCTCCTAAGAAGTAGTCGGGTGGATGAGATATGCATCGCGGTGGCGGAGTGGGCGAAGGGACCGACGGCCTGGGGCCCGAGCCTGCCCGGCGAGGGCGGCACCGGCGCAAGGCGGAGCGCGAGGCCGAGCGCGCGCGTGACGCGGCGGCCGGAGGTATCGACGGTTCGGGGAGCAGGAGCAGTGGACGGGTGGGGGTGACCTACAAGTACTTCGGTGCCCCGGACGGGGCCACCGCCGCACGGGTGCCCATTTCCATGCGCCCCGAGGAGCTGGGCGGTGACGAGCTGGGCATGGGCGGCATGTTCAGCAAGATCAAGCCCGAGACGGTGGCGGCCATGGTCCTCACCGGCATACAGGGCATACCCCTGAACAAGGTCCCTCCGCTGGAGCTCGTCGTGCTCCACCCCGACTACGCGGTGGTCAAGCTGCCGATGACGGTGGTCGACCCGCTCCGGGACGTCGGCGAGGAATCGGTCGGCGCGGCGGCCTTCATCTGGTCCACCGTCCCGGACCGCGGCGGCCCGCGCGACGCGTACAACGTCTACCAACTGCTCCACGAGTGGCAGGACTTCTCCCACCGGCTGCACGACGCGGGACACCAGGCGTACTGCCTGGTGTGGCCCTGACACGCCCCACCCCGGTCCGCACGCCGCACCCGCACGGTCCGGCGTGGAGCACCGAGGGGGCCGGGCCGGGGCTCCGAGCCGCCCCCTGCCCGCCGCGGCGGGAAACCTCTCGCTGCCGCGACCCGCGCAATGGCATCCTGACCAGGTGAACGGACCCGAGATCACTCTCGAAGTAGCCCCGGAACTCCGGCTCTTCGTCGCCCACGACCGCCGCCGCGGACGTACCGCCGTCACCACGGACGGCTCCTCGACCCTCGGACACGTCGTGGAGTCCCTCGGGGTCCCGCTCACCGAGGCCGGTCAACTCCTCGTCGACGGCCGCCCCGTGCCCGTGTCACACATCCCCGGCGCGGGCGAACGGGTCGACGTACAGGCGGTGCGACGCCCCCAGCAGGTTCCGGGCGCACCGCTGCGTTTCCTGCTCGACGTCCATCTGGGCACGCTCGCCCGGCGGTTGCGACTCCTCGGCGTGGACGCCGCGTACGAGAGCGAGGACATCGGCGACCCCGCACTCGCCGCCCTCTCGGCGGAGCAACGCCGCGTCATGCTCTCCCGCGACCGGGGACTGCTCAGGCGCAGGGAGATCTGGGCAGGGGCGTACGTCTACAGCGACCGGCCCGACGAGCAGCTCCGCGACGTCCTGGGCCGCTTCGCCCCCGTGCTCGCGCCGTGGACCCGCTGCACCGCCTGCAACGGGCAGCTCGCCGAGGCGGACAAGGATTCCGTGCGCTCCCACCTGGAGCAGGGCACGGAGGCGGGCTACGACGTGTTCGCGCAGTGCTCCGACTGCGGCCGGGTGTACTGGCGGGGCGCCCATCACGCCCGTCTGGAGGCCGTCGTGACGGAGGCCGTACGCGAGTTCGGCGGGGCGGGGAGCCAGGCGCCGACGGCCTGAGAGGCCGTCCGGCCCGTACACGCAGGACCGGTCCCGCCGGCCCGCGTGACACCCTGGCCCCATGTTCGTCGCCCGTTCCGTCGCCCTCTTCGTCGTCGCCGCGCTCTTCGAGATCGGGGGCGCCTGGCTCGTCTGGCAGGGGGTGCGCGAGCACCGCGGCTGGATCTGGATCGGCGCGGGCGTCATCGCCCTCGGCGCGTACGGCTTCGTGGCCACCCTCCAGCCGGACGGCGACTTCGGCCGCATCCTCGCGGCGTACGGCGGGGTGTTCGTCGTCGGCTCGATCGCCTGGGGCGTGGTCGCCGACGGCTACCGGCCGGACCGCTGGGACGTGACCGGCGCGCTGATCTGCCTGGCCGGCATGGCGCTGATCATGTACGCCCCGCGCGACCACTGAGCCCGGCCCAGGAACCCGCGCCTATCCTGGCCACGTACCGACCAGCTGTCCGAGGAGTTCGCATGGCCGCCACCCCCATCGCCGTCATCACCGGTGCGAGCAGCGGCATCGGCGCCGCGACCGCCAGGCAGCTGGCCGCCGCCGGGTACCGCGTGGTGCTCACCGCACGCCGCAAGGACCGCATCGAGGCGCTGGCCGCCGAGCTCGCCGAGGCGGGCCACCAGGCGACGGCCTACGCCCTGGACGTCACCGACCGCGCGGCGGTCGACGAGTTCGCCACCGCGTTCCGGTCCCTGGCCGTCCTGGTCAACAACGCCGGCGGCGCGCTGGGCGCCGACCCCGTCGCCACGGGCGACCCGGCCGACTGGCGCCAGATGTACGAGACGAACGTCATCGGCACGCTCAACGTCACCCAGGCCCTGCTCCCCGCGCTCACCGCGAGCGGGGACGGCACGATCGTGATCCTCTCCTCGACGGCCGGCCTCTCCACCTACGAGGGCGGGGGCGGTTACGTCGCGGCCAAGCACGGCGAGCACGTGCTGGCGGAGACCCTCCGGCTGGAGATCGTCGGCACGCCGGTCCGCGTGATCGAGGTCGCGCCCGGCATGGTCAAGACCGAGGAGTTCGCCACCACCCGCTTCCGCGGCGACACGGAGAAGGCCGCCAAGGTCTACGCGGGCGTCGACGCCCCGCTCTCCGCCGACGACGTGGCCGACACGATCACCTGGGCCGTCACCCGCCCCAGCCACGTCAACATCGACCTGCTGGTGGTCCGCCCTCGCGCCCAGGCCTCCAACTCCAAGGTCCACCGCACCCTCTGAGGCGCCCGGCCGGGACGGGGCCGGCATCGCGGCCGGCCCCGTCTCAGCCCTTCACGCACACGATCTGCTTGATCTTCGCGACGACCTCCACCAGATCCCGCTGCTGCTCCATGACCTGCTCGATCGGCCTGTACGCCGCCGGGATCTCATCCAGGACGCCGGAGTCCTTGCGGCACTCCACGCCCCGGGTCTGCTCCTCCAGGTCGCGCGTCGTGAAACGGCGCTTGGCCGCGTTGCGGCTCATCCTCCGACCGGCGCCGTGGGAGGCCGAGTTGAACGCCTTCTCGTTGCCGAGGCCCTTCACGATGTAGGAACTCGTTCCCATGGAACCCGGGATGATCCCGAACTCGCCGGTCCCTGCCCGGATCGCGCCCTTTCGGGTGACCAGCAGGTCCATGCCCCCGTACCGCTCCTCCGCGACGTAGTTGTGGTGGCAGGAGATCTCGCGCTCGAAGACCGGCTTCGACTTCTTGAACTCCTTGCGGACCACGTCCTTGAAGAGCGCCATCATGATCGCTCGGTTGTACTTGGCGTACTCCTGGGCCCAGTACAGGTCGTTCCGGTACTCGGCCATCTGCGGAGTGTCCGAGATGAAGACCGCCAGGTCTCGATCGACCAGTCCCTGGTTGTGTGCCAGCCCCTGAGCGATCCCGATGTGATGTTCGGCCAGCTCCTTGCCGATGTTCCGGGAGCCGGAATGGAGCATCAACCAGACCACCCCTGCCTCATCGAGACAGAATTCGATCATGTGATTTCCCGATCCGAGCGTTCCCATCTGCTTTGTGGCACGTTCCTGACGGAATTTGACCGCTTCGGCAATCCCGTCGAACCGTGACCAGAAGTCGTCCCAGCCGCCGGTCGGGAAGCCGTGGAGTTTCCCCGGGTCGACCACGTCGTCGTGCATCCCCCGGCCCACCGGGATCGCCTGCTCGATCTTCGACCGGAGACGCGAGAGGTCACCCGGCAGGTCGTTGGCCGTCAGCGACGTCTTCACTGCCGACATCCCGCAGCCGATGTCCACACCCACCGCGGCAGGACAGACCGCGCCGTGCATCGCGATCACCGAACCCACGGTCGCGCCCTTGCCGTAGTGGACGTCCGGCATGACGGCGAGCCCCTTGATCCAGGGCAGCGTGGAGACGTTCCGCAGCTGCTGCATCGCGCCGTCCTCGACCGACGCCGGATCCGCCCACATGCGGATCGGAACCTGCGCACCCGGCACCTCTACATACGACATAACCCCTCGATTCCCCCGAAAACACTGAAAGCGCAAAACCGGTGCCGAGGTCGGCATAAAGGTCGTCCGACCGGCATTCACAGCGGCGCGTGCGATAGACATTGTGTCCATCGGCCGCTATCGAGCGGCAACCTGTTTTCGTACCGAAGGGAGCCTGGGACCGTGCGACACATGGCGTACGCACCCGGCGTCGCGCTTCTCGTGGCGCTCGTCGCCGGCTGCAGCGCCGGCTCCGACGCCGACGACCCCGCCGCCGACAGCAAGCCCGGCAGCCCGACGGTCACGGCCGCGCCTCCCGGGAAGTACCGGACGCTGCCCGAATCCTGCCGTGCCGTGCCGCGCTCCACCCTCAAGGACCTGCTGCCGGGCACCGCCGACATGCCCGAGGAACAGCAGGAGAAGGTGTACGAGGGCACGGCCACCGTCACCTACGACACCGACCGCAAGGTCGGCTGCCGCTGGAAGTCGGACGCCATGGACGCCTCCCGGAACCTGTCCATCGACTTCGAGCGCGTCGTGTCGTACGACCCCGCGGTGAGCGACGACGACCGCGCCCGGGCGGTGTACGCGACGAAGGAGGACGCCGCCGCCCTCCCCACAGCGTCCGGCGCGACCCCCAGCGAGAAGGCCGGCGGATCGGCGTCGCCGGACGGCACGCCGTCCGGCTCCCCGAGCGGCACGTCCTCCGGCGCGCCGTCGGACGGCTCCTCCGCCGTTCCCTCCGACGGCACCACCGGCATCGACCCCGACGAGGACCTCCGGCCGCGACTGCTCGACGAGCTGGGTGACGCCGCGTTTCTGGACGATGTGCTGACCCGGGCGGGTTCCACCGCGCAGCACCGCACCGTGAGCGTGGTATTCCGCACATCGAACGTCATCGTGACCGTCCAGTACACCGAGCAGCCTGCCCGTGTCACCGAGGTTCCCGACAGCAGGGAACTGCAGGAGAAGGCGCAGGCCCTGGCGCGGAAACTGGCCGAGACCCTCAGCGACTGACCGGCCTCGCGAGGGGCCCCGGCCAGGGCCCCGGGCACACCCCGGGGCCTCCGGCCGAAGGCGGCATCCCGTCGCGGTCCGTCGTACCGTGGCCCCGACCGACCGCCGCAACCGCCCGCACGACCGAGACCGCCGTGCCGTCCGAGTGAAGGAACCATGCACCGATCAGCCCCGCGACTGTCCCGCATACTCGCCTGCGCCGCCGTTCCGGTGATGCTCGTCGTCGCCGGCTGCTCGTCGGACTCCGACGACGGGAAGGCCTCGGACTCCTCGGCCTCCCCGAGCACGGAGAACACCGAGCCGACCGTCGAGCCCGCGAAGTTCGACGCACTGCCCGACGCCTGCACGTCGATCACCAAGAAGACGATCGAGGACCTGGTCCCGAAGACCAAGAACAAGGGCGGCACCCCCGGCAAGTCCAGCAACACCGCGAGCCGCGGCGGCTGCTCCTGGAACGGCCTGGACGACAACGGCGTGAAGGGTTCCCAGTACCGCTGGCTCGACGTCGGTTTCACCCGCTTCGAATCGGACCAGTCCCTGGGCAGCGGCGCCGAGCGCGCGACCGCCGAGTACACGAAGCAGGCCTCCAAGGCGCAGGCGACGGAGGGCGCGGAGAAGGCCGCGGCCAAGCCTGTCACCGGCGTCGGTGAACAGGCCACGTCCGTCACGTACGGCCTCACCAAGTCCAAGGAGGACTTCGAGTACGCGACGATCGTGGCCCGCACGGGGAACGTCGTCGTCAGCGTCACCTACAACGGGGCCGGGTTCGCGGGCGCCAAGACGCCCTCCGCCGCCGACATCCTCAAGGGCGCGCAGAAGGCCGCCGGGGAAGCGGTCGCCGCGGTCGGCGCCGACAAGGACACGTCCTCGGCCTCCCCCTCCGCCAAGGCGTCGTCCTCCGCCTCGGACAAGTCCACCAAGGCGTCGGACAAGTCGACCGGGACCTCGCCCAAGACGACCGCGAAGGCGACGCACAAGTCGTGACCTGAGCCCGGCGGGGGCGCGGACTTCCCTGCCCGGCGGTGTCCTGCCGAAGCCCGGTGCTCCCCCGAGCACCGGGCTTCGGGCCCCTCCCCACGCAACACACCGAGCGGGCATGTGCCAGGCTGTGCCCGCGCCGGACGCCGAAGTGGACCCGGCTCATCGAAGTGGGGAGGGGATCGCGGGTGGCCGCAATGCAACTGACACGCACACACCGCGTGCTCATCGGGGTCGTCATCGCCGGTGCCGTGCTCATCGCCGCGATCGGGTTCGCCGGCTCCTACGCGGCCGTGCGCGAACTCGCGGAGGAAAAGGGCTTCGGCACGTTCTCCGTCGTCTTCCCGATCGGCATCGACGCCGGCATCTGCGTCCTGCTCGCGCTGGACCTGCTGCTGACCTGGATGCGCATACCCTTCCCGCTGCTGCGCCAGACCGCCTGGCTGCTGACCGCGGCGACGATCGCCTTCAACGGCGCCGCGTCCTGGCCCGACCCGCTCGGCACCGCGATGCACGCGGTGATCCCCGTCCTGTTCGTCGTCGCCGTCGAGGCCGCTCGGCACGCGGTGGGCCGGATCGCGGACATCACCGCCGACAAGCACATGGAAGGCGTCCGCCTCACCCGCTGGCTGCTCTCCCCCGTCCCCACGTTCAAGCTCTGGCGCCGCATGAAGCTCTGGGAGCTGCGCAGTTACGAGCAGGTCATCAGGCTCGAACAGGACCGGCTGATCTACCAGGCCCGCCTCCAGGCCCGCTTCGGCCGCAGCTGGCGCCGCAAGGCGCCCGTCGAGTCGATGATGCCGCTGCGCCTGGCGAAGTACGGTGTGCCGCTCGCCGAGACCGCCCCGGCCGGACTCGCCGCCGCGGGCATCGAGCCGGCCCTGCTGCCGCCGGCCCCGGCAGCCGTGGAGGCCGAGCAGCACCCGCAACTCCCGTACGTCCCGCAGGACCAGGGCCAAGCCCAAGCCCAGGGCCAGGGCCAGGGCCAGGAGCAGCGTCAGCCGCGGCCGCAGCCGCAGCGGGAACAGTACGACCCGGCCGACCAGCAGCAGTACCCCCACGAGGACCCCGGCTCGCACGACAGCCCCTGGTTCGCGACCTCCAGGGTCCTGGACGAGACGTACGAGGGCGCGTACGACCCGGATTACGACGAGGGCATGGAGCCCGCCCCGGTGATGATCCCCTCGGGGGCCGGCAACCGGACCCGTCCGCTCGGCAACGTGGGCACGATCGGCGCGTTCCCGCATCCCCGCTCGGCGGAACCGGAACCGGAACGGCCCGAGCACCCGCAGGAGCCGGAGCAGGGGCAGGAACAGGGGCAGGACGTGGCGCAGGAGGCCGATCCGGCCGAATGGGCCGAGGCCGAGGCCCAGTTCAGCAAGCTCGCCTACGAGGCGTACGCCGAGTACACCCACCAGCACCAGACCCACCCGAGCGCCGAGGCGCTCGACATAACCCTCTCGGACGTCCACGACGTCCATCACCCGCGCAGCGCCGCCCTGCTCCGTCGGCTGCTGCCCGGCTTCAAGCAGCGCTTCGACAACGAGATGGCCGCCGACCACATCGCGTAGGGGCGGGAGCGGACAGAAGGAACGGGCGGGCCGCTGAGCGGCCCGCCCGTCCTCACTTCACCGGTGTCACGCCCCGAGCAGCGTCCGCACCCGGTCCGCCCCGACCGCCAGGAGCAGCGTGGGCAGGCGCGGCCCGGTGTCCCGGCCGACGAGCAGCCGGTACAGCAGGGCGAAGAAGGAGCGCTGGGCCACCTTCAGCTCGGGGGTGGGCTTGGCGTCGGGCTCCAGGCCCTCCAGCACCTTCGGTACGCCGTAGACGAGCGTGGTCAGTCCGTCCAGCGACCAGTGCGAGTCGAGCCCTTCCAGCAGCAGTCGCAGCGATTCGCGGCCCTGCTCGTCCAGGGAGCCGAGCAGTTCCTTGTCCGGCTCGTCGCGGACGATGGTGCGTGCCTCGGCCGGGACCTGGGTGGTGATCCAGCTCTCGGCGCGGTCGAGCCGGG
Source organism: Streptomyces sp. NPDC002793 (assembly GCF_040295485.1). NCBI lineage: Bacteria > Bacillati > Actinomycetota > Actinomycetes > Kitasatosporales > Streptomycetaceae > Streptomyces > Streptomyces sp. NPDC002793. Next base: position 317,099 of record NZ_JBEOVL010000001.1, read on the forward strand.
GCCGGGCCTCGTCGAGCGAGGTCAGCGGGTTCTCCGGGTCCAGCTCGCTGAGGATGCGCAGCGTCTGGTCCTCCGCTCCGGCGGTGATGTCGGCGACCGAGGCGAGTGTGCGGTACGGCAGCGGGCGCGGGGTGCTGGGCAGCTCCCCGGCGGCGGTGCCGATGGCCCGGGCGTACGCGGCGGCGTCGGCGGGCAGCACCGTGCCGTCGGCGACCTTGCGGGCCAGCGAGTCCCACTCGTCGTAGAGCCGCTGGATCTCCTGGTCGAAGGCGATCTTGAAGGACTGGTTCGGCTTGCGGCGCGCGTACAGCCAGCGCAGCAGCGGTGCCTCCATGATCTTCAGGGCGTCGGCCGGGGTGGGCACGCCGCCCTTGCTGGAGGACATCTTCGCCATGCCGGAGATCCCGACGAAGGCGTACATCGGGCCGATGGGCTGGACGCCGTCGAAGACCTCGCGGACGATCTGTCCGCCGACGACGAAGGAGGAGCCGGGCGAGGAGTGGTCCACGCCGCTGGGCTCGAAGATCACGCCTTCGTAGGCCCAGCGCATCGGCCAGTCGACCTTCCAGACCAGCTTGCCGCGGTTGAACTCGTTGAGCCGGACCGTCTCGGTGAAGTCGCAGGCCGAGCAGGTGTAGCTCAGTTCGGTCGTGGCGTCGTCGTAGGCGGTGACGACGGTGAGGTCCTTCTCGCAGTTGCCGCAGTAGGGCTTGTACGGGAAGTAGCCGGCGGCGTTGGAGCTGCCGTCGTCCTCGTCGGCCGCGCCCGATCCCTCGGCGGCCTCCAGTTCGGCCTCGTCGACCTTCTTCTGCTGGGGCTTCTTTCCGCCCTTGGTTCCCGCCGTGCCGTCCTTCTTGGTGCGGTAGCGGTCCAGGACGGCGTCGATGTCTGCCCGGTGCCTCATCGCGTGCAGGATCTGCTCGCGGTAGGTGCCCGCCAGGTACTGCTCGGTCTGGCTGATGCCGTCGTACTCGACGCCGAGCTCGTCCAGCGCCTGGGTCATCGCGGCCTTGAAGTGCTCGGCCCAGCTCGGGTACGCCGACCCGGCCGGGGCGGGCACCGAGGTCAGCGGCTTGCCGATGTGCTCCTGCCAGGAGTCGTCGACGCCCTCGACGCCGTTCGGCACCTTGCGGTAGCGGTCGTAGTCGTCCCAGGAGATCAGGTGGCGCACGGTGTACCCGCGGCGGCGGATCTCGTCGGCGACCAGGTGCGGTGTCATGACCTCGCGGAGGTTGCCCAGGTGGATCGGGCCCGAGGGGGAGAGGCCGGAGGCGACGACGACCGGTTTGCCAGGCGCACGTCGCTCCGATTCGGCGATGACATCGTCCGCGAAGCGGGAGACCCAGTCGGTCTCGGTGCTGCTCTGACTCGAAGCCACGGTCGGCACGTCCTTCTCTCGTGTTAGGGGACGCCCACGGGGGGCGTTCCCATTCTCCCAGGTACCACCCGCAGCGCGAAAACGGCTTTGCACCGCGTGGGATACTGGAGCGATCCCTTGTCTCCTACGGAAACGGCAGCCGGCTCATGGCTTCGGTCCCTTCCCTCGCTTCCACGCTCCAGCAGCAGCTGGCGGACGCCCTGACGGCAGCTCTGCCGGATGCCGGCACCGCGGACCCGCTGCTGCGCCGAAGCGACCGGGCCGATTTTCAGGCCAACGGCATCCTGGCCCTCGCCAAGAAGCTCAAGGGCAACCCGCGTGAGCTGGCCTCCCGGGTCACGGCGGCCCTTCCCACGGGCGACCTGATCAAGGACATCGAGGTCTCCGGCCCCGGTTTCCTGAACGTCACGCTCACCGACGGCGCGATCATCCGGACGCTCGCCGGGCGGGCCGCCGACGGCGACCGGCTCGGTGTGCCGGTGAAGGACGCCCCCGGCACGACCGTGATCGACTACGCCCAGCCGAACGTGGCCAAGGAGATGCACGTCGGTCACCTGCGGTCGGCGGTCATCGGTGACGCGATGGTCCAGATCCTGGAGTTCACCGGCGAGAACGTCGTCCGGCGCCACCACATCGGCGACTGGGGCACCCAGTTCGGCATGCTCATCCAGTACCTCTTCGAGCACCCGGACGAGCTGAAGCACGAAGACGGCTCCGAGGACGGTGAGGCGGCGATGTCGTCGCTGAACCGCGTCTACAAGGCGTCGAGGGTCCTGTTCGACTCAGACGAGGAGTTCAAGGCGCGCGCCCGCGACCGGGTGGTGGCCCTCCAGGCCGGTGACCCGGAGACCCTGGCGCACTGGCAGCGTTTCGTGGACGAGTCGAAGATCTACTTCTACTCGGTCTTCGACAAGCTCGACATGGAGATCCGTGACCCCGACATCGTCGGCGAGTCCGGTTACAACGACATGCTCGAGGAGACGTGCCGGATCCTGGAGGAGACGGGTGTGGCCGTCCGCTCCGAGGGTGCGCTGTGTGTGTTCTTCGACGACGTGAAGGGCCCGGACGGCAACCCGGTCCCGCTGATCGTCAAGAAGACGAACGGCGGCTACGGCTACGCGGCGACCGACCTGTCCGCGATCCGGGACCGCGTCCAGAACCTCAAGGCCGACTCCTTGGTCTACGTCGTGGACGCCCGGCAGTCCCTGCACTTCAAGATGGTCTTCGAGACGGCCCGCCGCGCGGGCTGGCTGAACGAGGACGTCACGGCGCACCAGCTGGCCTTCGGCACGGTCCTCGGCAAGGACGGCAAGCCGTTCAAGACCCGTGAGGGCACCACCGTCCGGCTGCAGGACCTCCTCGACGAGGCGGTGGCCCGGGCCACCGCCGTGGTCAGGGAGAAGGCCGGGAAGGTGGGTCTGACCGAGGAGGAGATCGTCGAGAACGGCCGGTACGTCGGTGTCGGTGCCGTGAAGTACGCCGACCTGTCGACCTCCGCCGTGCGGGACTACAAGTTCGACCTGGACCAGATGGTGGCGCTGAACGGCGACACGTCGGTCTACCTCCAGTACGCCTACGCCCGGATCCGGTCGATCATGCGCAACGCGGGCGAGGCGAAGCCGGCCGCGCATCCGGAGCTGGAGCTGGCCCCGGCCGAGCGCGCGCTGGGTCTGCACCTGGACCAGTTCGGCGCGGTCCTGGACGAGGTCGCCGAGGGGTACGAGCCGCACAAGCTGGCCGCGTACCTCTACCAGCTGGCCTCGCACCTCACCACGTTCTACGACCAGTGCCAGGTGCTCAGCGACGAGAACGCGCCGGAGGTCGTCGAGAATCGGCTGTTCCTCGTCGAGCTCACCGCCCGCACCCTGCACCAGGGCATGAAGCTGCTCGGTATCAGGACGCCCGAGCGTCTCTGACCCTCTCTCCGCGTACGGCGGACGGCCCCGCATCGCACCTCACCGGTGGGATGCGGGGCCGTGCGCGACTCGGGCGTGCGGCGAGACGAAACGGCGGTTTTCGGCCAATCGGGGTTTCGACGGGGCTGTTCTGTCCGGGGGTTGATCAATAGCCTGGTGCGGTAGGTCAGCTGTTGATCCGAGGGAGACCCATGTCCACCGCGCAGCACGTGCCCGATATTCTTTCGCCCGAGTTCGCAGCGGATCCCTATGCGGCCTACCGTGCGATGCGCGACACCGCGCCCCTTGCGTGGCACGAAGCCACCCAGAGCTACATCATCTCGCGATACGAGGACGTCGAGCGCGTCTTCAAGGACAAGGGCAGCGAGTTCACCACCGACAACTACGACTGGCAGCTCGAACCCGTCCACGGAAAAACGATTCTTCAGCTCAGTGGCCGTGACCACGCCGTGCGCCGCGCCCTCGTCGCTCCCGCCTTCCGCGGCAGCGACCTGCAGGAGAAGTTCATGCCGGTCATCGAGCGCAACTCGCGCGAGCTCGTCGACACCTTCCGGCACACCGGCTCCGCCGAGCTGGTCGCCGACTACGCCACCCGCTTCCCGGTCAACGTGATCGCCGACATGCTCGGCCTCGACAAGGCCGACCACACCCGCTTCCACCGCTGGTACACCGCCGTCATCGCCTTCCTCGGCAATCTCTCGGGCGACGCCGCGGTGGCTTCGGCGGGAGAGCGCACCCGCGTCGAGTTCGCCGAGTACATGCTGCCGATCATCCGCGCACGCCGTGAGAATCCGGGCGACGACCTGCTGTCCGCTCTGTGTGCCGCGGAGGTCGACGGCGTACGGATGAGCGACGAGGACATCAAGGCGTTCTGCAGCCTGCTGCTCGCCGCCGGCGGCGAGACCACCGACAAGGCGATCGCCGGCATCTTCACGAACCTGCTGCTCAACCCCGACCAGCTCGCCGCCGTCCGCGCGGACCGCGGTCTGGTCCCGCGCGCCTTCGCCGAGACCCTGCGCTACACCCCGCCCGTCCACATGATCATGCGGCAGTCCGCGACCGAGGTGACGCTCAGCAGCGGCACCGTCCCCGCCGGCGCCACCGTCACCTGCCTGATCGGCGCGGCCAACCGGGACGAGAACCGCTACGTCGACCCCGACCGGTTCGACATCTTCCGCGACGACCTCACCACCACGACCGCCTTCTCGGCCGCCGCCGACCACCTCGCGTTCGCGCTGGGACGCCATTTCTGCGTCGGCGCCCTGCTCGCCAAGGCCGAGGTCGAGACCGGCGTCAACCATCTGCTCGACGCCATGCCCGACATGCGTCTCGCCGACGGCTTCGACCCCGTCGAGGAGGGCGTCTTCACCCGTGGGCCCCAGTCCCTGCCGGTGCGGTTCACCCCCGTGGCCGCCTGACCCGCGCCGTGGCCCGAGGCACGTGGGACCCCGCCCGGGGCCCCACGTTCCCGGCCTACTGCGCCACCGGCGTGAACTGCACAGGAAGTGCTGTGAGCCCTCGCATCCAGATCGACGGACGCCAGGCCAGCTCCTCCGGCTCCACCGCCAGCACCAGGTCCGGCAGCCGCTCCAGCAGCGTCTCGACCGCCGTCCGCGCCATCACGTCCGCCAGCAGCGGGGCCGGATAGGGGCAGCGGTGCTCGCCGTTGCTGAACGACAGGTGCGCGGCGTTCTCCGCACCCACGTGCGACTCGGGCCAGATCTGCGGATCCGTGTTGGCTCCGGCCAGCCCCAGCACCAGGCAGTCACCGGCCCTGATCTGCCGCCCGCCGAGCTGGGTGTCCCGCGCGGCCCAGCGCCCGATGAAGTTCTGTGTCGGCGTGTCCAGCCACAGCGTCTCGTTGAGCGCCTCACCCACGCTGAGCCGGCCGCCCGACACGTTCAGGGCGAACCGCTCGTCCGTCAGCAGCAGCCGCAGCGAGTTGCAGATCCAGTTCGCCGTGGGCTGCTGTGCGGCGGCGATCACCGAGGTCAGGTCCTGGATGACCTCCTCGTCCGTCAGCCCCGCGGGATGCAGCAGCATGTGTGAGGTGATGTCCGGGCCGGGGTTGGCCCGCTTGTCCTCCACCAGCTGCCGCAGCCGCTCGCCCACGCGCGCGTACGCCGCCACCGGGTCGTCACCCTCCGCCGCGTCCAGCGATATCCGCAGGTCGTCGACGAGCTGCTGGGTGTCGGCGCCCGACGAGGGCATCCCGCACATCTGCACCACGGCCCGCATCGGCAGGGCGTGCGCGAACCCCGACATCAGCTCCGCCCTGCCACTGCCCGCGAACTCGGCGATCAGCCCGTCGGCGATCAGCTGGCAGTCACGGGCCAGCTCGAACTGGTCGACGTGCTCCAGCGCCTCGGTGATCACTTCGGCCCGCCGCCGGTGCTCGGCGCCCTCGGTGAACAGCACCGACGGCTGATATCCGACGAACGGCATCAGCGGCCAGTCCGCCGGGATGTTCTCCCACTGGTGCCAGCGCCGGGAGTCGCGGGCGAAGAGCTCGTCGTGGTCGGTCACGTACATGACCTCGGCGTAGCCCAGCACCAGCCAGGCCGGGATGTCCCCGTCGAGCAGCACCGGTGCGACCGGGCCGTGCTCACGGCGCAGCGCGCGGTACAGCTGCGACGGAGTCTGCTGGTACTCGAGCCCTCCCAGGCGCACCACGTCGGAGGCGTGGGCGGGGCAGCCCGGCGGCGGGGCCGGGTGCGCGTCAGAGGATCCGGGGTCGGTCACGGTGTCGCCTCCTGGGCCATGGCCAGTTGGTAGAGGTGGTCCACGAGAGTGATCAGCACGTCCTTGCCGGACTCCCTGACCCGCGCGTCGCAGTCGACCATCGGCACGTGCGCGGGGAGCGCGAGTGCCTGTCGGATCTCGTCGAGGGAGTGCCGGGTGGCGTCGCTGTCGAAGCGGTTGACCGCGACCACGAACGGCGTCCGGTGGTACTCCAGCCGGTCGATGGCGTACCAGGAGTCGTCCATCCGGCGCGTGTCCACGAGGACGACCGCGCCCAGGGTTCCGTCGAAGAGCCGGTCCCACAGGAACCAGAAGCGTTCCTGGCCCGGTGCGCCGAACAAGTACAGCACCATGCGTTCGTTGAGGCTGATCCGCCCGAAGTCGAACGCCACCGTCGTGGTCGTCTTCGTCTCGACGCCGCCGGTCTCGTCGACGCCGACGCCTGCCTGCGTCATCACCTCCTCGGTGTTCAGCGGCCGGATCTCGCTCACCGAGCGGACCAGGGTGGTCTTGCCGACACCGAATCCGCCGACGACGACGATCTTCAGGCCGGTCTCCGCCGCGTCGGCCAGGGGCGTGCGCTGGGAGGGCAGTTCAGAGGTTGCGGAGCCCATGGAGCACCTCCTTGAGAAGGTCGGTATCGGGGAGCGAAGCGGCGGACCGGGTCGCAGGAGGGTGGCGGGCGGTGATGCGGCCCATGTCGAGGAGGTCGCCGAGCAGGATCCGCACCACGGTGATCGGCAGTTTCAGTTCCGCGGCGATCTCGACCACGGCTGTCGGGTGCTGGCACAGTTCCAGCGTCCGGGCGTGCTCCGACTGCATGCCGGCTGTGGGCCGGCACTCACTGACGACGAGGGTGACCAGGTCGAAGAAGTCGTCGGAACGACTCCGCCCGCCCGTGACCGTGTAGAGCCGGTCGGGGGCACCGGTGTCCACGGGCTTGCGCATCACGAGGCGGGACTTTCCCGGACGAACCTCCGGGGCTCGGCCCGCAGGTGCTCGCCGATCTGCTCGATCAGCTCCGTCATCTGGTGCCCCACCACGCCGGGGTCGGCGTTCTCCTCCGCGATGACCGCGAGATGCGCCCCTTCACCGGCACCCACGATGAACAGCAGGCCGCCGTGGAACTCCGTCATCGAGTGACGGACGCCGCCGGTGCCGTCGCCGAACTCCATGGACGCCCCCTGGGCCAGGGCCTGGATGCCGGAGCAGATCGCCGCCAGCTGGTCGGCCCGGTCGAGCGTCAGGTGCTCGGTCCAGCACAGCTTCAGCCCGTCCCGCGACAGGACCAGGGCGTGCCGGGTGCCGGGTGTGCGCTCCACGAGGCTCCGCAGGAGCCAGGTGAGGGTGTTGTCGGTGGTCTGCATGCTGGGTGACGGGACGGTGGTGCCCGGCTGACCGGTCACCGGCCCGTTCCTCCAATCTCACGAACTCGAGCAGGGAAGTGCGCGTCCGGGACCCCGGACGCACCGCGTAAGCAGGTCGGGCTTACGGGGCGGCCGGCGGTTCGGACCCGGGCAGGACACCGGAGCCGTTGGTGCCGCTCCCGGACTGGCGTCCGCGGTGGAAGGCGCCGAACCGCGAACCCGCGTCGCGTGCCTGGCGCTGCTGCTGCGACGTGCTGGAATCCGCCGCCTCGGACGCCAGCCGGCGCTGCTCGCGCTCACGCTCGGCCTCGGCCATGGTGCGGCCCGGAGGGCGGACGGGCAGTCCGTTCGGCGTGGAGGGGGCGGGTTTCCGTACCTGTCCCTGAACGGGCAGTTCCGGCATGGCGGTGGGGCGCTCCTCGACGGCGGGGTACGGTTCGCCGCCGGTCACGGGAACCGGCGCGGAGGGGGCCGCGGGTGCGGGGGGCACCACAGGGGCGGGGGGTGCGGCGGGGACGGGGCCCGGCGTGGCCACGGCCACGGCGGGCTGACGGCGGGTGGCCTCGCGCGGTGCCGGGTCACGCTGCTGAGCGAGCAGCTGCGGGGGCAGCAGGACGACGACACCGGTACCGCCGTGCGAAGAAGGGCGGTAGTTGACGCTGATGCCGTGCTTCAACGCGAGTCGGCCGACCACGCTGAGGCCCAGCCGGGTGCCCTGCAGCGACGCGAGGTCGGTCATGCGGCCGGCGACGGCGTCCTCGGCGCGGCGCATCGCCGCACCGGCCATCTTCAGTCCGCTGTCCTCGATGGTGACGACGATGCCGGCGCTGCGCTGGTCGACGTAGACGTTCACCACGTCGATGGGCGGGGAGAAGTTCGCGGCGTTGTCCATCAGTTCGGCGAGCAGGTGCATGACGCCTTCGGCGGCGAAACCGGCGATCGCGGCGGTGGTGGAGCAGTGCAGCCGCACTCGCTGGTAGGCGGCGATGCGGCCGACGGCGCCGCGGAGGATGCTCTCCATCACGATCGGCTTGTTCCAGGCACGGCTGGACCGGCCGCCCATGAGCAGCGCCAGCCGGTCGGTCATCAGGCCGAGCTGTGAGGTGCTGTGGTCCAGCTTCAGCAGGTCGCCGAAGACCTCCTCACCGTGACGTTCCTGCATCTCCCGCAGGTCGGCGAGCATGCTGACCGCCTTGGCCTGCACACGGCCGAGCGCCTTGGCCGAGGCGCCCTGCGCCGCGGCGGCCCGCCGCTCGCTGAGGGCGAGTTCGCGGACGAACGTCTCGACCGGGGTGTGGATCACGGGCAGCCGCGGCAGGTCGAGTCCGGCCATCACCGTGGCGGCGGACCTGCCCTCACGCAGTTGGGCGACCGCGGCGGGCAGCGTCTCCTGCCCGAGCCGTTCCAGGTCGGCCGTCAGCCGGTCCAGCTCGTGCTGGACCTGGCGGCGCTCACCCTCCAGGGCGGCCGCCTGCTGCGCACCCTCCTCCAGGGCGGTGGCGAAGGTGTACGCGAGCCGGCGCAGCTGCGGGTCCGCGGGCACCGGGGCGCTGCCGAGCGCGTCGGTGGCGCTCGTGCCATCTTGCAGCCGCTTGGCCACGGCCGGCAGGGTCACGTTGATCAGGTGCGCGCACTCGGCCGACAGCCGCGCCGCCTGCGTCTTGAGCCCGGCGTTCTCCATCTCCTGCGCGGCGACAGCGCGCCCCGCACGCTGGACGAGCCGACGGGCGGCGAGGACGGCGACCGCGATGCACACCCAGGCGGCAACGGCCACGATCAGTGCCCAGGTACGGGCGCCGGACGGTGCCAGCGCGATCGCCACGCCGGCGGCCACGGCACTCACCGCCAACGCGGCCCAGGGGACGGCCGACGAGGTGTGCGGCACTCTCGGCGATCGGTGCTGGCTGGGCGGTGCAGGCACTGGCATTCCGCGGTCCCTCGGTCTGTGTCAAACAGGAGAAACAGGACGGCCGACACACGACGGCCGCAGGTCGTGAAGGCCGTCGCCGAAGGGGACGGTGATCTTCCAACCGAGTACTGGCTCATGCTAACCATCAAGCGAGGCAGGAAAATATGACTGACTGCGCAGTCAGCTCATGACCCGAATTTGGCGCGAATCCCGTACTCGCGGAAACCGCCGTGGTAAACGGTGCGTCATTCACCGCCCATCACAGCCGAATGCGCAGATTTGGAAAAGATGGGGCATCAATATGACGGAGAGCCCACCCTTTAACGCATCAACACTTCACTCCGTCCACCAGTTTTCAGCCAGCTCAACCACCGGCGACCTATGAGTGAGCAGCCCAAAAGTCCGATACCGGATGGCTCGAAGCAGCACGCCGCGTGTGACCGGCGGACGGACGGGCCGCCGCTTCGACCCCTCCGTCACTGCTCCCGCAGCTCCCACTGCGCCGTGTCCCACTGATAGGAGTACGACGGCCGGCCGGAGAGGCTGCTCGTACGGAAGGGCCGTCCCCCGTCGTCGATGCGCAGCACCCCGCTCTGCCCGCCGCTGGTCCACTGCAGTTCCAGGTACCAGGCCACGTCGTGTTCCTCCACGTGGGCGTCGATGCGGAACACCTCCACGTCCGTGGAGCTCACCCGGTACGGGAATGCCGTCGCCGGGACCACCGTGTCGCCCTGCTTCCCCGCGACGGGCTTCGCCAGGGGCAAGCCGTCGTCGAGGTCGATCGCGAAGGACTGCGGGGTGATTCCACTGCCGCACCCCTCGCCCATCGAGTACGCGCTCCAGTCGAGCGCCGGATTCCGGCCCACGATCCGGACGTTCATTTCCTTCAACACGACGGCCTCGGCGGAAAGGCCCTGGACGGTGACTTCCAGCTTCAGGTCTCCACCGTCCACCCCGCCGCGCGCCCGCGCCCAGCTCCGCGAGTCCTGCGGATCCGGGGGCTTCGCGACGTCGTCCGGGTCCTGGTTGAGCAGGTAGTACTGCCCGCAGGGCGATTCCCAGTTGTACGAACTGATGGTCGCGCTCACGGGCACGGCGCTGCCGCTCACCGGCCCCTTGGCGGACGGCGAGGGCTTGGCGGTGGAGCCGCTCCCCGTCGACGCCGAGGCCCCGGCCGACGCCGAAGCCGACGCCGAAGCACTGGCACTGGCCCTCCTGCTCGGCTTCACGGCGTCGTGCCCGCTCACACGGCCGCTGGGAACAGCCTGCGCGTGACTGGGTGCCGCGTCCGTCCGCCCGTCGCCGTCAGCCGGCCCGTCGTCGCCGAGGGCGTGTACGGCGAGGGCCGCGGGCACGGTGAGGGCCACCACCGCCACGGCGGTGAGCAGGACGCGCAGCCGCCCGGTGATACGGCGGCGGGGAGGGGGAACGGCACCTGACCGGGAGCCCTCGGGAGTCACGTCCTCCGTGACAGGCTCCGTCGCAGGGCCCGTCGCCGAGCCCGCTCCACTCCCTTCCGGGGGCTCCGCTTCCGCTCGTGCCCGCGCTTCCGCTCCGGTCTGCTCGGGCACGGGGGCCAGGGCAGGGGTCGCAGGGGCGCCCGGTGCTTCCGATGCGGTCGGGGCTTCGGGCGCTCCAGGCTCTTCAGGCGCGCCCGGGTCAGGGTCAGGGGCGGCGACCGCTTGACCCGCCTCCGGCTTCCGCGCCGCCCGCCTCTTCGCCTCGTCGGCCAGGATCCACTTGCGGTGCAGAGCCATCAACTCGTCTGACGACGCCCGGCACACCCGCGCGAAACGCTCGACGGGTGCGTAGTCGTGGGGAACGGCATCACCGTTGCAGTAGCGGTGCACGGTCGAGGTGCTCATGTGCAGCTTCTGGGCGAGCGCCCCGTAGCTGAGACCGGACCGGTCCTTCAGCCCTCTCAGCAGTGCCGCGAAGTCCTGGATCTCTGTACCCACCCCGACCGTTCCCTTCTGTTCCTTCCCGGAACGGCGTCCCAGGCAGGTGATATTCGCGCAGGTCAGAGGGCATATGAGCGTTCCAGCGTCCCGCATGCCCCGGCAACCGTTGCCACGGAAATCCGGGTCCGGAATGGTTGTGAACACACCGCGGCGATTCCCCGCGACTCGTACATCCCACTCTTACCCGTCCCGGGAGCCGCCGTGCGTACTCGACCTGAACTCAGCCTGACCGACGCGGTCGCCACGGGAGTGCTGATCGTCTGCATCGCAGTCGTCATCACCCTCCTGTAGCGCCTCTGATCGCACGTCAGCGACCAGTACACCCGCCCACACCGCAGGGCGCCAAACGGCGCCCCGGGCACCGACCACTTCCAACGGGGAGAAACTCTCATGCGTAACCTTCGCTTCCGCCGCGCCGCCCGCACCTCCGTCCTCGGCACCGCCGCGCTGATCGCCGCCCTGTCCCTCACCGCCTGCCAGAGCGGCGAGCCCGCCCCGGCGGCGTTCGACGCGGAGGCCGCTGCCGCCCAGAAGCCGGCGTCCGGCACGTCGGAGGCCCCGGCGTCCGACACAGGCAAGGAGACGGCCGGTGGCGCCGGCACCGCTGGCACCACCGGTTCCGGATCGGGCACCGCCAAGGATTCCGGTTCCACCGATGCGAAGCCTGCGTCGAAGCAGCAGAAGCCGGTCACCGAAGCCTGCACCGACGCGAACACCGAGCTCGCGATCACGAGCGTCCCGCGCCCCGTCAACCACATGCTGCTCACGGTGACCAACACCGGTTCGACGGCCTGCAACGCCTACTACTACCCGACCCTGCGCTTCGGCGAGGCGCAGTCCGTCCCGCCGGTCATCGAGGAGAGCCAGCCCCAGGCCGTCGTCACCCTGTCCCCCGGCCAGTCCGCCTACGCCGGCATCAGGACCTCGTCCGCCGACGGCAGCGGCACCGACGGCTACTCCACCACCGACCTGGAGGTCGGCTTCCAGAACGTGGACGCGGGCTCGGCGGGCGGCACCGTGAGCGTGCCGCTGGGCGAGGAGGTCTACGTGGACAGCACGCTGGCCGTCACGTACTGGCAGACCGAGATGGATGACGCTCTCATGCACTGACGGTTCGTGTACTGACCTACGCATCGGGCGTGGCACCGGAAGGCCGGTGCCACGTCCGATCGTGCGTTTCGCCGACGGGGCGGGGCCGGTTCCGTGTGGAGGACCTCTCGGGCCTGATCGGCGGCGCGCGTCCTACCTGCCTGAGGAGGAGAGCTGTTCACGCACCCACGCATGCCCGGGGTTGACATACGGACGGCCCGCCACGAAGACGGTCGGCACGGTCTCGTTGCCGTCGTTGGCCTCTCTCACCGCCGCCGCTCCGGCCGGGTCACTCCAGATGTCGACCCAGTGCGCCTGCCGGGCCCTGCGGCCCAGCCGGAAACGCAACCGCACGCAGTACTTGCAGCCCGCCCGCCAGTAGACGACCGGTTTGCCATCGACCGCACTACGCCGCTGAGCCTCCAGCGCGCCGATGGACTTCGGGAAGAACAGAGGCGAGTGCACACCCCCGAGAAGCACGAACCCCACCAGGAATGCCGTGGCTCGACCGGGACTTCCCTGAGCGAACAGCCCGCTCGCCGCGGCCGACCCGCAGAGCACCAGCACGATCGGCAGTATCCACGCACGCGTCATGAGGACGCAGGCTACCTCCGCGTCCGCGGACTCGACCAGGAGAGACCGGTCACTCACTGTGCGTATTCTTGCGCGGTGAGTGAGCGCGTACAACTTACCTGTACGGGTCGCGCATGCGTGAAGCACGTACGGAGGCGGGGAGTTCCGAGCCTATGCACCCCAAGAAGCGGCAGCGCAAGAACGCGTCCGCCATGAAGCTCGTCGGCAAGCTGGTCGGCCTGTTCCGCAACGCAGCATGCCTGACCCAGGTCCAGTTGGCGGAACGAGCCTCCGTCCAGGCGGAGACGATCGCCTCCATCGAACAGGGCCGCCGTTCCCTCCTGCCCGACCTGGCCCGCAGTCTGGACGAGATCCTGGACACGAAGGGCGCGCTGGAGACGGCGGTGGACAACATGCCGGAGGTGGACCTGATCCCCGCGTGGGCGGAGCAGTACATGGACCTGGAACGGGAGGCGCTGGCGCTGTCGTGGTACGACAACCAGGTCATCCCGGGGCTGCTCCAGACAGAGGCCTACGCGAAGGCGGTCCTCCGTAACCGTGTCCCCGCATTCAGCGAGGAGGAGGTCGAGACCAAGGCGGCCAACCGTCTGGAGCGGCAGGAGATCCTGCACCGTCGCAATCCGCCGACGATCAGTATGGTGATCTGGGAGGCGGCCCTGATGCTCCAACTGCTGCCGGATCCCGACCACACGGAGCAACTGCGGCACTTGCGCGCATGCGCCCGTCTCCCCGGAATCTGCCTGCAGGTTCTCCCGCTCACCAGCAGGAGTCACGCCGGCCTCGACGGCCCGTTCACCCTGCTTGAGACCCCGGATCATCAGCACGTCGCGTACTCCGAGACCCAGCGGGGAAGTCAGCTCGTATGCGACCAGAACGAGGTCAGCATCCTGTCGCAGAAATATGCGATGCTGCGAGCTCAGGCACGCAGTCCCGAGGAGACTTCGGTGCTGCTGGACCGTCTGTTGGGAGAATGATGGACACCGCACAGCACTGGTTCAAGTCGAGCTACAGCGGCGACGAGGGCGGGGCCTGCCTCGAAGTCGCCTACGACTGGCGCAAGTCCAGCTACAGCGGCAGCGAAGGCGGCCAGTGCGTCGAGGTCGCCGCGCACCCCTCCGGGATCCACGTCCGCGACTCCAAGAACCCCGAAGGCCCCGCCTTCGCCGTCACCCCCACCACCTGGTCGGCCTTCGCCGCCTTCGCCGCCCGGAGCTGACTCCCGGCCCCCGGGTCAGCGCGTGCGCAGCTCCCCGAACCAGCGGACGATCGCCGACGTGGCCGCGACATTGGACCCCAGGTGACGGGACCCCTGGTGGTCGACCGCGCCCAGGTCGACCACCGGGGTGTCCACGCCGTTCCGGTGCAGGGCCGCTCTGCAGTGCTCGGTGTTGGCGGTGACGGCCTGCTCGTCCCCGGAGGCCATGTACAGCCGGACCGGGGCTTCCGGCACCCAGTCGGTGCACACGGCGTCCGTCGTGCGCAGGGCGTCGGCCAGAGCCCCCGCCGGATGTTCCAGCAGTGCGCGGCCCCGATCGGTCAGGAGCTCGTCCAGGGTGTCCGGAAGGCCCGCCATCAGCTGCTGCCCCGTGTGCACGCCGTCGAACAGTTTCTCGATGTCCTCGGCCTCGTCGAAGACCTCGCCGGGGCTGTCGTAGACGGGGTGCAGCCGGTCGAAGGCCACCAGCGTGTACGCCGCGTAGATCACGGCGGCCTTCGGGCCGACGTCGCCGCCCGCGAACAGTGCGGGCAGCTCCGTGCCGCCGAAGTCGTACGCGCCGCTGACCGGCGCCAGCGCGCCCAGCCTGAACCACCGGTCCTCACCCGCCTCCAGCGCCCTGCCGAGCCCCAGGGCCGCCGACGCGCCCTGCGAGAAGCCGGTCACCATCACGTCCCGCGCCAGCGTGTGCCCGGTGCGGGGAGCGAAGGCGCGGGCCGCGCGCAGCAGGTCCAGGGAAGCCGTGGTCTCCGAGTCGATGTCCATCCAGGGGTGCGGGCCGGGCCCCGTGCCCATCCCCAGGTAGTCGGGGGCGACTCCCACCGCCCCCGCCGCGGCGTGCGCGATGACCGGGGCGGCCACGAACGCGGCGCGCTGCATGGACGGGGAGTCGATCTTGTGGCTGCCGGTGCCGTGCGCGAAGGAGACCGCGCGTAACCGTCGCTCGTCGGTGAGCGGCAGCACGAACAACCCGCTCGCCGTGGTGGGCCGGTTGCGCGCGTCGACGGTCCGGTGGACCAGCCTGTAGGCGACCACGCCGTGCCGGGCGGCGGCTCCGTCGAACCCGGCCGCCGCCAGTTCGTCGGCAACGTCCCCAGGAGTGGCGAGGGTGTACAACTTGTCGGCGGAGACCAGCGTGCCCCGCCCCTGGTGCTGGGCCTGCGTGTGGGCGAGGGGCGGTACGGCCACGGCGGCGGTCGCCGCCGACCCGCCCAGCAGGAGCGCACAGCAGAGTGCGGCGAGGGGCGCCCTCAGTCGGCGGGACCGAGGCCGGACGGCCGGAGGGGCCGGTACTGCGAAGACGGTCATGGTGCTCCCGGGTGAGTACGGATACCTGTCCCTTCAGCCTCACAAGAGGTACGCGGATCCACAGTGCGGCGGGCCCCCGGGCTCTCCCTGGGGCTGTCCCCCGAACCGGCGTCTCTTCTGAGTACGCCCGCTCATGTGCCGTCGCACGGTCCGGAGTTGACTCTGACGCATGTCGGACGACCTCCTGAATCCCCGCGCCCCGCACGCCTGGGCCGGACCGCTGATCTCCACGCTCGTCACGGTGCCCGCAGCGGTCCTCGCCCTGTTCTTCGGCGGCCTCTCACCCATGGCGTGCGACTCCTGCAACGGCGCGCGGGCGGACCTCTTCACCGACTCGTGGAACATGGGATGGGCCGTCCTCCGCACCGGACTCTTCCTGGCCCTCGTCCTCCTCGTGGCGAGCTGGGCCCTGCCCTGGCGGCAGCGTCAGGCCGCGACCCGGGGGCTGCTCTGCATGGCCGCTCCCGGCGTCGTCGCCGTCTCCGTCGTGGCGTTCATGGCCCTGGTCGACTGGCCGTGACGCGGCCGACCGATTCGTTCAAGTCGATGACACCGGTGGTCGGCTAGCGTCGCCGCCATGACCCCTTCCGCTACCGAATCCCGCCACCTCGGCATCCGTATCGACCGCCCCGCCGGGGAGGTCTACGCCTACGCGTCGGACCCCTCCCACCTGCCGGAGTGGGCGGCGGGCCTGGGCAGGTCGATCGAGGAGATCGACGGACGATGGATCGCCGACTCACCCATGGGGCGGGTCGTGGTCGCCTTCGCGCCCAGGAACGACCACGGCGTACTCGACCACGACGTGACCCTGCCGTCGGGCGAGACCGTCCACAACCCGGTCCGGGTGATCGCCGACGGCCCCGGCTGCGAGGTGGTGTTCACCCTGCGCCGCCGGCCGGGCGTGAGCGCCGAGGAGTTCGAGCGTGACGCCGCCGCCGTGTCGGCCGACCTCGCTACGCTGAAGCACCTCATGGAAGAGCGCTGACTATCCGGGCCGCCCAGGGGCGGTGCCCCGCTTCGGGACGTCGCTCCGAGGGCCCGCCGCAGGGTGACCGATGAGTTCGGCCACCGCACGAAGTCTGAACGGGGGTGGGGACGGTTGTCTCCCCGCCCGAGAGAGAAACGGTGCGCGATGAGATTGGTACT
Source organism: Streptomyces sp. NPDC002793 (assembly GCF_040295485.1). NCBI lineage: Bacteria > Bacillati > Actinomycetota > Actinomycetes > Kitasatosporales > Streptomycetaceae > Streptomyces > Streptomyces sp. NPDC002793. Next base: position 333,725 of record NZ_JBEOVL010000001.1, read on the forward strand.
GCAGGAGTTCCTGTCGCTGGACGGCGTCTCCCAGGGACCCGGATCACCGGACGAGGACACCAGCGACGGGTTCACCCGGGGCGGCTGGTTCGTGCCACACCTGGACGAGGCCTTCGAGCGGGTGGCCACGGGCTGGCTCAGCCAGGCGGACGCGTTCCTGTTCGGCCGTCGTACGTACGAGAACTTCGCCCGCGACTGGCCCACGATGACCGACCACCCGAACGCCGCCCTTCTGAACGGCGCGCCGAAGTACGTCGCCTCCCGGAGCCTGACCGAGGCGGGCTGGGACCCGACGACGATCCTGTCCGGCGACGTCCCCGCCCAGGTCGCCGAGGTGAAGCGGCTCCCCGGCCGTGAGCTCCAGATCCACGGCAGCGCCCGGCTCGGCCAGTCCCTGCTGGCCGCCGGCCTGGTCGACGAGTTGCGTCTCGCGATCGCCCCGGTGGTCGTGGGCAGCGGACGCCGCCTGTTCCCGGACGGCGGCACCCCGGCCGGTCTGCGCCTGCTGCGCAGCGAGACGACACCCGGCGGGATCGCGGTGCACGTCTACGAGTCGACGGGCCTCCCGCAGTACGGAACGTACGGGGCCGACGCGTAGGCACCCGCCCCGGTGCCCGGAACACCCGGGCACCGGGCTCCTGGACGTGTCAGAGGAAACGTGAGCTGGCCACCGGGCCCGAGGACGTCAGCCGGTCCCGGTCGCCCCGGAGCCAGGTGCCCCGTACGGCCGAGACGAAGTCCGTGAGCCTCTCGACGGGGTCGGCGGGCGTCTCCCCGTCCCCTGCGTCCGGTGTCGGGTCGGCGCCCACGATCTCGGCGGCGATCTCCGCCTCCGGCCTCGCGTCGGCCTCCCCACGCACCGTCGAGCCGTCGTCGCCCAGCCGGAGAACCTCCCCCCACGGAGCCACGATCGACTGGTGGAGCAGCGTGACGCTGTCTGCGGCCACGGCGGGCGGGTCGGTCCAGCAGCTCGCGTGCTCGTGCAGCACCTGCCCCGGCACCCGGTGGAACAACTGCCCGAGGATGTCGGGGCCCCGGTCGGTGCGCGCGGTGTCGTCGAGGTCGTAGGCGATGACGACGGTGTCCTCCCGCCCCTCCTCGAACGGCTCCGCCGGGAGGCCCAGCACCTGGGCGGCGGCCAGACCCAGGATCCTGCTCCCCCGGTCCGGCAGCAGGGACACCGAGCGGGGCCGCAGACCGGCGGCGTCCAGCACCGCCTTCAGCCGCAACAGGCCCTGCAGGCACTGTGCGTGGGTGTCCTGGGACCAGGCGTACCGACCGGTCATCCCCGCGTCGTAGCCGTGCGGGGACAGCGTCCCCAGCACCGTGCCGCCCATGACGTACTGCCAGCCGCGCAGGTCCGAGTGGTCCAGCGGGCTCACCCGCCCGACGGTCGCGGCCCGCTCCAGGACGCGGTTCTGCCGGTCCCGCGCACCGAACCAGATGTCCTCGGCGGGGTCGGACAACCGTGCGTGCTGCCTGCGTGCCAGCTCCAGGTCACCCGCCAGGACGGCGTTGAAGACCAGGAGGTACCGGTCGGGCCAGTCGTCGAGGCCGTCCTCCCGGGCGAGCAGGGCGTCGACGGCCTCACGGTGCCTGCCCTCGTCCTCGTACGCGGAGACCAGTTCACGCAGCACGCCGGCGGAATCCGGGGCCAGGCGCACCGCCTCCCGCAGCGCGGGTACCGCGAGGTAGGGCACGCCGCGCTCGATGCAGGCGTAGCCGTAGTCGTAGAGGGCCCGCACCCGGTCCGGGTGCGCCGCCAGCTCGGTGGCCGCCTTCCGGAGGTCGTCGAATCCGGCCGACTCGGCGGCCCGGCCGACCACGACCGCGACCTCTCCCAGCGGCGCCGTGGGAGCTTGCCGCAGCGCGCGCAGCGCGCCAGGGACGTCGCCTCCGTCGAGGTGCTCCCAGGCCGGAGCCAGTTCGGGGGACGTCGGACGGAGCTTCCTGCGCGAGAACATGCCGGTGATCATCGCCGTAACCGGAGCTGCCCACAACCGAATTGAACCGGTCCACCGGGCCGTCTGTCCCCCACGCGAGCTACGGCCAGGTGTCCACCGTGAGGTGACGACTCCCGGACGCCGCCTCCGTAGCGTTCGAGGCGTCGCGGCACCCCTGCCGCGGCCCCGGAGAAGGAGCGTTCATGAGGTTCGTCTGGCAGTTGTTGGCCGTCGTGGTGGTCACCATGATCGGCGGTTTGACTGTCGCCGCCCTGGAGGGCAACCCCTGGATCCAGCTCGTCGTGGGACTCCTGACCTCCGTGCTCGCCGTGTTCGTCTACGGATGGGTGGTGCGGAAGACCGAGCACCGCCCGTCCACCGAAGTGGCCCGCGAGGGGGCCGGGTCCGCGGTCGGCCGGGGCATGCTGATCGGCGTCGCCATGTTCGGCGCCGTCATCACGAACATCTACGTCAACGCGCACTACGAGATCAACGGTCTGGGCTCGGTCACCGGCGCCCTGGGGCTGGTCGGCTTCATGTCGGCCGCCGCCGTGACGGAGGAACTGCTCTTCCGAGGCGTCCTGTTCCGCATCATCGAGGAGTACACCGGCACCTGGATCGCGCTGACGCTGACCGCGGTCGTGTTCGGCGCCGTGCACCTGCTGAACCCCAACGCCAGCCTGTGGGGCGCCCTCGCCATCGCGATCGAGGCCGGTGGCATGCTCGCCGCCGCCTATGCAGCGACCCGCACCCTGTGGTTGCCGATCGGCCTGCACTTCGGCTGGAACTTCGCGGCAGCCGGCATCTTCAGCACCGAGGTCTCCGGCAACGACACCCCGCAGGGACTGCTGGACACCATGACGTCGGGCCCGACGTGGGTCACCGGCGGCGACTTCGGGCCGGAAGGCAGCGTGTACGCGGTGCTGTTCGGCGTACTGGCGACGATCGGATTCATGTGGCTGGCCCGCAGGCGCGGCAACCTGGTGCCCCGTCGGCGCGCCGACCGGGTCGCCGCCACCACTACACTTCCCCGATGATCGGACGTTCGCGGATCCAGGAACTGTGGCGCCGGTCAGGTGCCACAGTCTGGTACGTCCCGCTCGCGGCGGTCCTGTTCGCCGCCTCGCTGGTGTACCACGACAACGGGACGGAGCTCGGCGGCCTGCCGACCCGCCCCTTCGACTCCCTGGCCTTCGCGGCGATCGCCCTCCAGTGCCTCCCGCTCGCCGGTCGCCGCCGGTGGCCCGTCCTCTGCTTCGCCCTGGTGGCGTCCGGCTTCGCCGTCGACCAGCTCCGCGGCTACCACTCGCTCGCGGGCATGGCGCTGCCCATCGCGCTGTTCAGCGTCGGCTCCCACCTGGAACACCACAGGCGCACCACCGCGATCGCCGTCTCCGTGGCGTACGTTCCACTGGCGGTCGCGCTCCACCGGATCGGGCCGGGCGAACCACCGAGCGAGTTCGTGACGTTCTACCTCGCCGTGGCGCTCGCCTGGGGCGTCGGGACATGGGTCCGTCACACCCGGGCCCTGGAGGCCGAGTACCGCCGCCGCGTCGCCGAGGACACCCGCACCGCCGAACGCGCCCGCATCGCACGCGAACTCCACGACGTGGTGACCCACCACGTGACGGCGATGGTCGTCCAGGCCGAGGCGGCCCGCTATCTGACCGCCGCCCCCGAGCGTCTCGACCAGAGCCTGACAGCCGTCACCGACACCGGCCGCCGGGCCATCACGGACCTGCGGCACCTGCTCGACCTGCTCAACCCCGACCACGGCACCGAGGCCAGGACCCCGGCCGCCGGCCGCTTCCTCACGCTCGTCGAGCAGACACGCCGGGCCGGGCAGCCCGTGGAGTTCACGGAGGAGGGCACCCCGGCCGAGTCGACCGGCAGCGCCGACCTCGTGGCCTACCGGGTGGTGCAGGAATCCCTGACGAACGCCCTCAAGTACGCTCATGGCAGCCGCACTTCGGTTCAGGTGCACCACCGCGAGAAGGAGATCACCGTGGAGGTCAGCACGGACGGTTCCGGCTCGAAGGCCACGCTCACCGGTGGAAGCGGGCGCGGCCTGGCCGGCCTCCGCGAGCGGGTCGGCGTCCTGGGCGGCGACTTCAGCGCGGACCGGCAGCCGGACGGCGGCTTCACCGTCCGGGCCCGCATACCCTCCGGGAGCCCCTCGTGACCACGCCGATCCGTGTCCTGATCTGCGACGACCAGGTGCTGATCCGCACCGGACTGTCGACGATCATCGACGCCCAGCCCGACCTGGAGGTCGCGGGCGAGTGCGGGGACGGACAGACCGCGGTCGACCTCGCCGCGAAGGTGCGCCCGGACGTCGTGGTGATGGACATCCGCATGCCGGTGCTGGACGGCATCGCGGCCACCCGCCTGCTGGCCGGCGCCGGCGTACCGCACCCCGTCAAGGTGCTCGTGGTCACGACGTTCAACCTGGACGAGTACGTCTACGAGGCGCTCCGCGCCGGCGCCAGCGGCTTCCTCCTCAAGGACGCCCCACCGGACCGGCTCCTGCACGGCATCCGGACCGTGGCGGCGGGCGCGGCCCTGCTGGACCCCGAGGTGACACGCCAGCTCGTGGGCCGCTACGCCGCCCGGATCCGCCCCACCGAGGACAACGGCCCCGACATCCCGCTGACCCCCCGCGAACTGGAGGTCCTGCGCCTCATCGCGGACGGCCTCTCCAACAGCGAGATCGCCGGGGCCCTCGTGATCAGCCGGGAGACGGTCAAGACGTTCGTCTCCCGCATCCTCACCAAACTCGGCCTCCGCGACCGCGTCCAGGCCGTCGTCTACGCCTACCGCCAGGGCCTGGTGTCCTGAACCGTCAGGCCTGCGTGAACGCACACCACACAAACTTTCCCGGGTCCCGCTCTCCCACGCCCCACCGATCGGCGAGCGCGTCGACGAGCAGCAGCCCACGCCCCGACTCACCGTCGGGCCGCCGCACCGCAGGCACCCCGCCCCCGCTGTCATGCACCTCCACGGACAGCGCACATCCCTCCGCCTCCAGTCGCAGCCGGACCAGATACCCGCGCCCCGGCGGCACGCCGTGCAGCAGCGCGTTGGTCGCCAGCTCACTCACGCACAGCAGCACGTCGTCGAGCCGCGCCCCGAACCCCCAGTCGGTCACGGCCTCGCGCGTGAACTCCCGTACCGCAGCGACCGAGCGGCGGTCACGCCGGCAGAAGCGCTCACGGAGCAGCGAGGGTTGCATCGTCTCGTTCATGAGACGAGCATCACTCTCTGTGCCTATCGTTCAGCAGTAGGTGAGCACGTACAGATCTCTTGTACGGGTCGCCGACGTATGAAGTACGCACCAGGGCGGGGAGGCCGCACCGTATGCACCCCAGGAATCGGCAGCGCAGGAACGCGTCCGCCATGAAACTCGTCGGCAAGCTGGTCGGCCTGTTCCGCGTCGCGGCGGACCTGACCCAGGCCCAGCTGGCGGACCGGGCCGCCGTCCAGGTGGAGACGATCGCCTCCATCGAACAGGGCCGCCGCACGCTGCTCCCCGACCTCGCCCGGCGCCTGGACGCGCTGCTGGACACGAAGGGCGCGCTGGAGACGGCGGTGGCCAACATGCCGGAGGTGGACCTGATCCCGGCGTGGGCGGAGCAGTACATGGACCTGGAGCGGGAGGCGCTGGCACTGTCCTGGTTCGAGAACCAGGTGCTGCCAGGGCTGCTCCAGACGGAGAGCTACGCGCGGGCGGTGTTCCGTAGCAAGGTTCCAGTGCTGCGCGTGGAAGAGATCGATGCCCAGGTATCGGCCCGCCTGGCACGCCAGGCCATCATGCGTCGGCCTGTACCTCCCACCTCAAGCTTCGTGGTATCGGAAGCCGTCCTCCAAGACCGCCTCGGCGGTGACGACGTGTACTCGGAGACGCTCCACCATCTCCGCGCGTGTGCAGACCTTCCTGGCATTACGCTGCAAGTCATGCCACTCGGACGGTGGACACACGCCGGGCTGGACGGCCCGTTCATCCTGCTCGAAACACCGGACTATCAGCACATCGGCTACACGGAAACTCAGCGCGGCAGTCAACTCGTCGCCGACCCCGACGAGGTAAGCATCCTGGCGCAGAAATATGCGATGCTGCGAACGCAGGCTCTGAACATCGAGGACACGAAAGGCCTGCTGGACCGGCTGCTAGGAGAGTCATGAGCATCGCACTTGAGTGGTTCAAGTCCAGCTACAGCGGCAGCGAAGGCGGGGCTTGCGTGGAAATCGCCTACGACTGGCGCAAGTCCAGTTACAGCAGCGAGCAGGGCGGCGCCTGCATCGAGGTCGCCGCGCACCCCACCGCCATCCACGTCCGCGACTCCAAGGACCCCGAGGGCCCCACCTTCACCGTCGCTCCCACCGCCTGGTCGGCCTTCGCCGCGTTCGCGGCCCGGAGCTGACCGGACGAACAGCAGACGGTCAGGGCGCTTTGAGCAGATCGCGAAGCTCGGCGACGTAGGCACGCACGTCCCGTTCGGCGGGCAGTTCAGCTGTTTCCTCCGGCGCACCCTGACCGGGCTCCCGACAGGCTCGGCAGAGGCCATCAGGAAGGGCCTCCGCGCGGCCGGGCACACCACACTTGGTGCATTCCATCATCACGCGCCGGACGGGCTCGCCGGGCGCGGGCGGCATCGGGGCGGCGGAAACCTGGGGCGGGATCTTGTCCGTGAGACGGCGGCGGACGAGGCCGACCGGCGAGTCGACCCCGACGGGTAGTCCGGCGACGAGCGCCTGCACGAGGTAGTCGGCATCCACACCGCGCGTGAACCACGCGGCGGCCAGCGGCTCCAGGACCGCGCAGTCGGCGGCGGAGAGCGCCAGACGGGCATCGACGCGGCCCAGTCGCGCCAGGGCGGCGTACGCGGGCGAGTCACCCTCCAGCACGGGCGGAACCGGCTCCGGCGTCCGCTGCTGCGGCACGACGGGGGCCTCCGTCCGGACGGCAGCGGGCTCGGCAACCATCGGCTGCGAGCGCTCGGCGCCGACGAGCGCGCCCCACCACTCGTTGTCGCGGGCGGTGCGGGACCAGAACGTGCGGAAGACCCAGCGCACTTGCCCGCCCTCGCCGGTCACCAGGCACCGCACGCGTCGCAGATATCCGGCGACGGACAGGGCCTTCAGAGCCGAGCCGACCGCCTGCTGCCCGTAGAGCGGCAACTGCTTGGCCAGGCCCTTGACGTCCATCGCCGCGCCGTCGGGAAGCTGGTCGATAAACCCGGCGATGTGCCGCTCACGCAGCGGCAGCAGCGTGAAGTCATCAGCGCGACGCGGCTGTTGGTCCGGGGCGGATCGCTTGCCGTAGCCGGGATTGGCCATCGGGTATGGGCGCGAGGATGCGGGTGCGCGAAGGGCGGGGCTAGGCTGCTCGGTAGCCACGAGATCGTCTCCTGATCTTGAGGTGAGACCCCGGCCTGGTGTTGTCAGCACCGCGTCGGGGTCGTTCTGGTTTCCGCACCGTAAGCAGTCGCCACACTCCGCTGCAAGTTGGTCACGATTAGTCATACTTGCTGGCCGTGACGGGTCAGGGAGGTAGGGGAGGTTTACCCGAACCCTCTTTTACCTACCGGGTAAAGAAGTCGCTCGAATCCCGAAGCCCGTATCTCGCCGCCCGGGTCCCGAAGCTCAAGCGCCGGGCCCGCGCTACCGGAAACGTCCCCCGGGAGAGTGAACACGCCCCACCCGACGCTCGCCCCTCGAACCCCGGCGCCCGAAGCGCGAGCTCCGAGCACCGGGGTTCACGCCATCGCCTCCGCCAGGTCCTCCGCCTGCTTCAAGACCCGCTCGATCGCTGCCGGCTGCTTGTCCGGCGGATACCCGTGCTTACGCAGGAGCCGGAGCACCCGGGCCATGATCCGGTCCCGCGCCTGTTCCTTCAGCTTCCAGTCGACGGTGACGTCCTTGCGGATCTGCTCGTACAGTTCGTGGGCGATCCGTGCGAGGACCGAGTCCTCCATCTGCTCGACCGCGGAAGGATCGGCAGCCAGGGCGTCGTAGAAGGCCAGCTCGTCCTCAGTCAGCCCGAGCGTCTCGGCCCGGCCCCGGTCGGCGGACACCTCTTGTGCCAACTCGATGAGGAACTTCATGAACTCGGCCGCTGTCAGCAGCCCGTTCGTGTACCGGTTCATCGCGGCCCGCACCCGACTCGTGAAACTCTCCTGCCGAGTCAGGTTGCGCGGATGGGCGTCCCGGATCTCCTTGAGCAACGCCCGCCGCAGCGCCTCGATGGCCAGGTTCGGATGCTTGGACGCCTGGAGCTTCCGCAGAAGTGACTCGTCCAGATGGGACAGGTCCGGTTTGGTCAGGCCGGCGGCGTCGTAGATGTCCACGACACCGTCGGCTGCGATGACCGACGCGTGGAGCTGCGCGATGAGCGGCTCCACGTCCGCCGCTGTGGCCGTGTCCTGTTCCTGCCGCTCGTCGGCCGTGTACTTCTCCCGCGACTTCCGCACGGACTCGAAGAACCGGATGTCGGCCAGCAGATCCTGTACGCGCTGATCGGTCGGGCAGAGAGAGAAGGCCTGCCGGAGCAGACCTGAGTGATACATGAACCGCTGCTTGCGAGTTGCCTGTTCGAACTCCAGCCCCGGCTCCGGCGCGATGAGGAATTCCAGGACCTCGACCAGTGCCTCCCGGTAGGAGCGCGGGCCACCGCCGGCGAGTGTCTGCTTCCACCGGCATCCGTGCAGGATGTCCACGATCTGCTGGTGACTCTCCCGGACGAGCTGGACCGCGCCTGCGAGGTCGGCACCCAGCATGGGGTCCGCCTGGTCCTGCTCGGAGTATTCGGCGAGGGCTTCCTTGATCTCCCGTATGACCCCCTGGAAGTCGACGACCAGCCCGGAGGGCTTGCCGGGCCAGGTGCGGTTGACACGGGCGATGGCCTGCATGAGCGCGGCCCCGCGCATCCGCTTGTCCAGGTAGAGAGTGTGCAGCGGCGGCGCGTCGAACCCGGTCAGCCACAGGGACTGGACGATCACCAGCTCCAGCTCGTCATCCGGGTTCGTCACCCGCTCCTGGATTTTCTTCAGCTGGGTGGGCGTACGGACGTAGTCGGCGACCTCTGCGGTGTCCGTGGCCGCGTTCCCGGTGAAGACGACCCGGATACGCCCCGTGGTGTCAGTCAGCAGCTGCGACTTCGGGTCGCGCTCCCCCTTCCAGTCCGGCCTGCGGCGGATCACCTCCTCGAACAGCCGCGCGGCAATGGCCCGGGACGCGCAGACCACCATGCCCTTGCCCTTCCAGCCCGTCAGCTTCTCCATCTCCTTACTGCGGGCGTCCCAGTGCTCCAGCAGCCCCCCGGCCAGCTCCTGGATGCGGGCGGGAGAACCGATCAGCTCCTCGTACCGCCCGTACCGCCGCCTGGCGGCCCGCTTCTCGTCCTCGCTCAGCCCTTCGATCAGGCCTTCCGCGCGGGCGTCCAGATCGTCGAGGTCCGCGTCCTTGATGAGGTCGACCTGGACGAGGTGAGGCTCGTAGAAGACGGGAACGGTCGCCCCGTCGTCCACGGCCTGGGTGAGGTCGTAGGTGTGGATGTTCCCGCCGAAGACGCCCTGTGTGCTGCCCGTGTGGTTGTTGATGGGCGTGCCGGTGAAGGCGATGAAGGTGGCGTTCGGGAGGGCGTCGCGCAGGTTGCGGGCGTAGCCGTCGATGAAGTCGTAGTGGCTGCGGTGCGCCTCGTCGACGACGACGATCACGTCACGGCGCGGCGAGATCTGCGGATGCCGGACGCCGGCCTTGCGCTCGGCCTCGGTCAGCCGGAACTTTTGCAGCGTTGCGAAGACGACCCCACCGTTGCTCTTCGGCCTGTCCAGCAGCTCACGCAGCCGCCCCGCGTCGTCGGCTGTCTCCAGCTCTTCCTTGATCCTCTTACGCAGGGTGTCACTGGCGGCGAACGTCCGGTACAGCTGGTCGTCGAGGTCGATCCGGTCCGTCAGCATGACGAAGGTCGGGCTGGACAGCTCGGGCGTCGAGGCCGCCTTCCCCACGTAGAAGAGCATCTCCTCGCTCTTCCCCGCCCCCTGGGTGTGCCAGACGACCCCCGCCCGGCCGTCGGTCGCAAGGGCCGACTCTGTGGCGCGGACAGCCTTGTTCACGGCGATGTACTGGTGCGCCTTGGCCAGCTTGACCGTGTTGACGTCGCCCGACTTCTCAGCGGAGTACGAGAGGAAGTGCGCGATCAGATCCAGGAGACGGACCGGCTCGAACGCCCCGTACAGCATGCGCTCCAGAGCCCGCCCGTCCTCGCGCTGCTGCTTGCGCAGCATGCGGTCCTGGTCGTCGGCGTGCCAGGGGGCCATGTGCTGCCAGGGCGTGAAGGGCGTGCCCATGCGGGCGGTGATCCCGTCGGAGGCGAGCATGACGAGGAACGTCGCGAAGGTGCCGGTCTGCTTCAGCTCACGCCGGTAGCCCTGGAGCTGGTCGTAGGCGGTGCGAGCACTGTCGTTGCTGTCGGCCTTCTTCAGCTCGACGACGGCGAGCGGCAGCCCGTTCACGTACAGGACGATGTCGAATATGAACGTCCGGTCCTTGACACTCTTGACCCGTACCTGGCTGACAGCGAGGAGTTCATTGGCGTGCGGATCGCCGAAGTCGACGGGACGAATCCTCGCGTGCCGCGTGTCGCCGGTGGCCGGGTCGTCGTACGGGACGGAGACGCCGCCGGTCAGCCGGTCGTAGAACCGGTGGTTCTCGCGCAGGTCGTGTTGGGTGAGCTGGGTGAGGAGCAGGGGTATGGCGTCGTCGGCCACGCTCTCGGGCAGCTGCGGATAGCGACGCCGGATCGCCTTACGGAGGTTCGGGTACAGGACGAGGTCCCCCCACCCCTTCCGCATCCCGTACGCGGGCCCCAACTCGGCCCCGGGCACGTGCTGCCACCCGATCTCACCGAGAATGCCGAGGGCGTGCAGCTCCAGCTCCTTCTCGGTGAGGCGGTCTGTGGGGGGCTCACCAGCGGGGTGGGTGCTTGTCATACGGCCTCCTCTACGACACGGGTGGCGTCCTTGACGCGGAGCTTGCCGGTGATGAGCTTGGGGAGAAGGGTGTCGCGGAGGTCAGCGAGGGTGCGGTTCTCGTCGGCGGTCTGCATCACGGTGGTGTGCAATGTGTCAAGCTTCTCGGAGAGCCGCTCACGCTCACCCGCAGCAGGCAAGCTGATTCGCCAGCCGGGCATTTCCTTCAGCGGAAGCCGATCCACGGTGGCTCCGTGAATCGTGCGCCGCTTGATTTCCTCCTGAAATGCAGGCGCCAGATAGGCGTGCAGCAGCAGCGACCCGCTCACTGCTGCTGACTTGCTGCGCAAGAGCGCCATACGGCGCCCGAGGCTGCCGCGCACCCTTGGCGGCATGAGTGCGGCATCACCGAGGCGCGTCTCGTAGGAGAAGAGCACATCTCCTCCCTGAGGCTGCACGCGGCGCGTCCACCGAGGAAAATCCTCTTCGGATAGGTGCGCCGATTCCGCCAAATCCAGATAGCCGCTCTTGAGGCTGCTAATGCTGAGGAACCATGGCCCGGTTGGCGTCTTGTGGGGAGTGGCATGCGGACCGTCGAAGAGCTCCGCCAAGTCACCGAGAAGCTCGGACTCGTTGCCGATTCCCACCGACTCGTAGCAAGCACCGGCGAGGCTCAGCGCTGTGTGTCGGATCCGCTCGTTGAGCGCGATCTTTTCGTCCAGCGCACCGAGCACCTCGGCGATGGCCTTCTGCTCATCCAGGGGCGGGAGGAGAACCTCCTGGACTTCGGCGAAGCGCGTGTACTGAAAGCGAGCGACTCCTGTGTGCTGTACCTGGTGATTCCACATGGCTCCGGACATATGAAGCTGCTGAAGGAACCAGTAGACGAACCTGGAATCGGCAATCCCAGAGTCCACCCTCAGGAAGCGCGCGAAACTTGCGCACGTCACCGAGGCCGGGAAGAGGTCCATAACGCGCTGGTCAACGAGCATCGACCGCCCCGTGGAACGTCCACGCGAGCCCCCCGCAGTCTCCAACAGGAGATCACCGGGCTGAAGCCTCCGCCGCCAGACCGTTCGCTCCGGCAGATGACGCAGGGGTACGGCCGAGATGTTGCCTCGCCGCACGTCCTCGAAGTCCGTCCCCCTAATCACGTGGAACGGGGCGAACCCTTCGGCCGCACCCTCCTGGCCCCAGTCGCCGTCCTTGGTCTCGCTGATCAACTCGCCGAAGAGGCGCCTAGTCCAGCCGCTCATCACACCCTCCCCAACTGTTCATCCACAACCTTCGCCAACCGCTCCGACTCCGCGAACTGCTCGCGCAGCAACGCCGTAAGCCGAGCGATCTTCGCCTCCACCGGCTCCGCGTCCGGGTCGACCTCCGCCTCCGCCGTACCCACGTACCGGCCCGGCGTCAGCACGAAGTCGTGCTCCGCAATGGTGACGACATCCACGCTCGCGCAGAACCCCGGCACATCCGCGTACGGCGCAGCCCCCTCCACACCCCGCCACGCCCGCACCACGTCCCCGATGCGCCCGACGATCTCCTCCGGCGTCAGCTCCCGCAACGTGCGGTTCTTCATCAAGCCGAACTCGCGCGCGTCGATGAACAGGACCTCACCCTTGCGCCCCCGCACCCACCCCGAGTGCCGCCCCTTCCCCTCCGTGAGGAACCACAGGCATGCCGGGATCTGCGTCGACCGGAACAACTGCCCCGGCAGCGCGATCATGCACATCACCAGGTCGTCCTCGATCATGCCCCGGCGGATGTCGCCCTCGCCGGACTGCTTGCTGCTCATCGAGCCGTTGGCCAGGACCACGCCCGCCCGGCCGCTCGGTGCGAGCTTGCTGATCATGTGCTGGAGCCACGCGTAGTTCGCGTTGCCGACGGGCGGAGCCCCGTACACCCACCGCTTGTCCATGCCGAGCATCTCCCCGCCCCAGTCGGAGATGTTGAACGGCGGGTTGGCCATCACCACGTCCGCCTTGAGGGCCGGGTGCTGGTCGTTGCGGAAGGTGTCGGCCGGCTCGTCGCCGAGGTTGGCCTCCACCCCGTGGATGGCCAGGTTCATATGGGCCAGCTGCCAGGTGGTCTGGTTCAGCTCCTGCCCGTACACCGCGACGTTCAGCGGGTTGCCGCCGTGCGACTCGATGAACTTCTCCGCCTGCACGAACATGCCGCCCGACCCGCACGCCGGGTCGTAGACCCGCTCGCCCGGCTGCGGCTCCAGCACCTCCACCAGGAGCTGCACCACGCTCTCCGGGGTGAAGTACTCCCCGCCCTTGCGGCCCTCCTTGAGCGCGAACTCGGCCAGGAAGTACTCGTACACCTCCCCCATGATGTCCCGCGCGCCCTTACGGCGGCCGTCATCGCCCAGCTGTTCCTGGAAGGCGAGCCGGTCCAGCAGCCTGATCAGTCCGACGAGGCGTTCCTCGTCGACCTGGCCGCTGGCGTAGATCTTCGGCAGGGTCTTCTTCAGCGCCGGGTTCTGCGCCTCGATCGCCAGCATCGCCGCGTCGATCGCCTCACCGACCGTCTGGCCCTCCACGGTCGTGCCGGCCCGTTCGAGGACGGACTCCCAGCGGGCCGTCGGAGGCACGTAGAAGATGCCGGCGCCGGTGTACTCACGCCGCTCCTCGAGCGTGACGAGGATGTCCTCCTCGTTCCAGCCGCCCTCCTCCCGCAGCTCTGCCTCCAGCTGTGCGCGCTTCTCGCTCATCGCGGCCGAGACGTACTTGAGGAAGACGAGACCCAGCACGAAGTGCTTGTACGCGGCGGCGTCCAGGCTGCCGCGCAGCTTGTCCGCGGCCTGCCACAGGATCTGCTTCATGTCGGCGGGTTCGGTCTTCTTCTTACGGGGTGGCACGGGGCACTCGTTTCTCTCGTGGTCCGAACTCGTGGTTCAAAAAGGGGTACGTCAGGCCCGGGGGTCCGTATCGGGACGCTTGCGCAGTCGCAGGTCTCCGTCCGCGACGCCCGCCGCCAGTCGCTCAGCCAGCGTGTCCAGCGCCACCAACTGCCGTCGCACATCCGCACGGTGACGTTCCGCCTCGGCCAGCACCGCTTCCAGGTCGGCGATCTCCTCCGCCGGCAGCTGCGGCAGGTCCATGTCCTTCACACTCACCCGCCGCACGAGCGATCCACTGCCACGCTGCTGGTTACGGGGCGCGGCCAGCAGGCGGGCCAGGGCATGAGGTCGCATCCACAGACCCTCCGGACGGACCGTCTTCCCCTCTGCCAGGTCCGTCAGGTACTTCCGGTACGCGGCGATCCGCAGCCCCTGCACGGGCGCCAGCAGGACGCAGCCGCCCGCGTCGTCCACCTGCGTGCGGACACCGTGCTCGGTGAGCAGGAAAACGTCGCCCTGCTCGGTCATCAGGCTCTGCGGGTACGCGGCGAGGTCCTCCAGCATGATGCGCCGCTCCCCGATCGGCAGAGCGCCCAGCATCTCCTCCCGGCCGATCACCGGGACGCCCGCGTCACCGATGTCGCTCTCTCTGATGCGATGGCCGGGCAGGAGCCTGAGCTGTCCGGCCCTCAGCTGCCCACCGACCTTGAAGTGCCCGGCCCGGTCCTCCTTCCTGCCGACGCCGAGATCGCCGATCCACTGCTTCAGATGGGGCAGGGCCACATACGCGTTCTGACGCGCCTCCACCGTCGCCGCGAAATGATCGAGTCCCTTCTCCGGCGCTGCAAGCCGGTGTGCAGGCAGAAGGGACCGCCCGTCCAGCAGGTACGAACTGCCGGGCCCGGAACCGGCCACCGGCGCACGCTGGGCCTCCTGCGGCACCGGTGTACCCGCATTGCTCAGCAACGCCACGACGGTCTGCTGCCATGTGTCACCCACTCGGCGTGCCAGACGGTCCGCGTCGATCAGCAGCACACGGGAGTCCGCCAACGGTGGCTGGGTTCCCCTCAGCACCAACAAGGCGTGCTCAGCGCCGGTGCGGAAGGTGTGAATACGACGAGGCAACTGGACGATCGCTGCCACAGCACCGGATTTCAGTAGGTCTTCCCGCATCCGGGTATTGGCCGTACCCGTCGCGCCACGGGGCCGCGAGAGCGTCCAGGAAGGAACGACCACCAACCCCTTGCCACCTTCCCTGAGGCGCCCAAGCGTCTCCACCGCCCACCGCAGCGGACCTTCCTCGTCCCGTTCGCGCTCCCCGGAGGCGTAGGGCGGATCGGCCACCACCAGGTCGGCCTGTGGAAATCCCTGTGGCACCGGTTCCAGGTCCGGCTCCGTGAACGGATCGAAGGGCAGCCGGTACTCGTCGAGCTCCCCGGGATCCGAACACACAAAAGTCTCCCCGGCTGCCCAGTGCGCGAGCAGCCGGTATCTCAGCACCGTGCGCCGCAACGCATCCGGCTCCACGGCCGCGACGCGGTTCTCCCCGTCCTCGGCGGCGAGCTCCAGCAGCACATCCCCTGTACCGGCGCACAGGTTGAGCATCGTCACAGGTCCTGCCGTCGACAGGACGGGCTGGGCCAAGGCATCGATCAGTTCGACGACGGGCCGGGGGGTCATGTCCATCGTGAGATCGGACTCCAGGCGGCCGGCCAGCCGAAGCACGGCCTCAGCAGCAGCCCCCGCGTCTCCCAGATCTTCGATCAATCCGTGCACGGTACGGAGCAACTCCGCATCGGCGGCGTCGAAGTCAGCCAGCAGGCCGGCAGGCCGGCTGTCCTCGCTACTGCCTCCGCCTTCCCCCTCCATAGCAGCGACGGCCAACGCCCGGACGATCAGCTCGTCCGCGCCCAGCGTCCCGTGCCCGAGCGTCACCAACCGCCGCAGCCGGAGTCCCTCGCGGAAGCGTTCGCCGTACGTCGGCAGAGTGCCGTCCGGGTGCCGCTCACCATCGGGCACGGGCCGCTCGTCCAGCCATCCCGCGATCTCCTCCGCGTCGAACAACGGCTTGCTCTCGGAGCCGCCGACCGCCTCGGGAAAGGAGGCGTGCCGACGTCGCCAGTTACTGACCGTGGGCCGGCCGACCTCGGCGAGCTCCTTGATCTCGCCGAGGGTCACCGGCTCGTACCGCCGCTCCGTCACAGCACAATCTCCTCCTCGCCCGAGAGGACCCGGGCCCTGCGGGCCAGGACCGCAGGGACCTGGCTGTACTTCTCGTGGCGCGCAGCCAGAGCGGGAGCGACCAGGGCCGTGAGCTCGATAGCCGTACGGAAGTCCTCCTCCAGGTGGCGGTGCGAGACGCGCTCATGGTGCGCGATGCGGTTACGCAGAGTCCGCATGACCTCCAGCCGGTCGTGCAGGTCCTGGCGACGCACTCCCTTGAAGCAGTGCCGCAGCGCCGGGTTCCAGTACTTCATGTCGTAGTTGCCGTGCCCGCCCCTGCTGACCAGACCGACCCAGAAGCCGAACGACAGCGTCGCGACGACATCGCACGGAGCAGTGCCGTTGCCCCGCCGCCTCAGCCTGTCCTCGGCGTCGCGGATATCCTCCATGGCCCAGCGGTTCGGCTCCGCCCGCCGCAGGTTCCACCAGTCACTCCGGCCGAACTTTCCGGTGAGCTGCCGGTGGATCCTGTTGCGCAGGCTCACCTCCAGGTCACGCAGAGGGCTGTGCAAGGCCCGGGCCGCCTCCGCGTCCCAGGCGTACAGCCGCAGTGCCACCGCCACGTCGCCGCGGCACTCCTCCAGAAACGGCTGGAACCGTTCCGGGGAGATGGTCTCGACTAACTGCTCCTCGTCGCTCTGTACCATCGTCCGCACTTCCTTCCGACCGGTCCCCGTGTTACGGTTCCCGGGTACGCCTTGGAGTCCTGTCACCGCTTGCTTCGCCGCATAGCACACAGCCCAGGGCAGAGCCTGGTGATACGCCCTGTACTGCCCACCGCAATTAGGCAGTGCAGGGCGTCACTGTTCCCGCCGTGAGAGCCGAGCTGACGCCCCCTCACCGCGATGAGTTAAACCTAGCGCCTCCCTCTCCGAATGGGAAGCCTCACAGGCGCACTACTGGTGAGAAGCGGGGTTCTCACCAAACCCGGCAGAGTTTTTTATGTCATGAAAAGCGGGCCACGACCTGTCGTGACCCGCTCCCGAACCTGCTCATGGCCTCAGCGGCCGAGCCGCCGCGCGACCTCCGTCGCCCAGTACGTCAGGATCATCCGCGCGCCGGCGCGCCGGATGCCCATGAGGCTCTCCAGGATCGCCGCGTCCCGGTCGATCCAGCCCTTCTCCGCGGCGGCCTCGATCATCGCGTACTCACCGCTGATCTGGTACGCCGCCACCGGCACGTCCACCGCGTCGGCGACCTTGGCCAGGATGTCCAGGTAGGGGCCCGCCGGCTTGACCATGACCATGTCGGCGCCCTCCTCCAGGTCCAGCGCCAGCTCGCGCAGCGACTCCCGGATGTTCGCCGGGTCCTGCTGGTACGTCTTGCGGTCGCCCTTGAGCGAGGAGCCCACCGCCTCGCGGAACGGGCCGTAGAAGGCCGAGGAGTACTTCGCGGTGTAGGCGAGGATCGACACGTCCTCGTGGCCCGTCTGGTCCAGCGCGTCCCGGACCACACCGACCTGACCGTCCATCATGCCGCTGGGGCCCACCACATGGGCACCCGCGTCGGCCTGCACCTGCGCCATCTCGGCGTACCGCTCCAGCGTGGCGTCGTTGTCGACGCGGCCGTCCTCGGTCAGCACCCCACAGTGCCCGTGGTCGGTGTACTCGTCCAGACACAGGTCGGACATGATCACCAGGTCGTCGCCGACCTCTTCCCGCACCGCCCGCAGCCCAACCTGGAGAATGCCCTCCGGATCGGTCCCCGCCGTGCCCCGCGCGTCCTTCTTCTCGTCCAGCGGGACACCGAAGAGCATGATCCCCGAGACGCCGGCGGTGACCGCGTCGACGGCGGCCTTCCGCAGCGTGTCCAGGGTGTGCTGCCGCACGCCGGGCATGGCCGAGATGTCGACCGGGGCGTCGATGCCCTCGCGTACGAACGCGGGCAGGATCAGATTCGCCGGGTCGAGCCGGGTCTCGGCGACCATGCGCCGCATGACGGGGGTCGTCCGCAGCCGGCGGGGCCGCGAGCCGGGGAAGTTTCCGTAATCGGTCATCCTCCGAGACTAGACCCGCACACATCAGCGTTTTACCGACAGCCGAGCCGGAAAAACCGGCGGAACGAAGGCAGCGGGCCCGGCCGCTCCGCGAGGAAGCAGCCGGGCCCGCACATCTGTCGGCGACCCTCAGGTCGTCGTCCGGCGACGCCGCGCACCGGGGCGCCGCTCGCTCGGCCGGGTCACCGGGTCACCGGCCTCCTTGGCCGCGTCCCGGCGCTGCGCGCCGAAGTCCGCCAGCGCCTGGGCCAGCTTGTGGACCGAAGGCTCCGGGGACAGCACGTCGACCCGCAGGCCGTGCTCCTCGGCGGTCTTCGCCGTGGCCGGGCCGATGCACGCGATGACGGTCACGTTGTGCGGCTTGCCCGCGATACCGACCAGGTTGCGGACGGTCGAGGACGAGGTGAACAGCACCGCGTCGAAGCCACCGCCCTTGATCGCCTCCCGGGTCTCGGCCGGCGGCGGCGACGCACGGACCGTGCGGTACGCGGTGACGTCGTCGACCTCCCAGCCCAGCTCGATGAGCCCGGCCACCAGGGTCTCCGTGGCGATGTCCGCACGCGGCAGGAACACCCGGTCGATCGGGTCGAAGACCGGGTCGTACGGCGGCCAGTCCTCCAGCAGACCGGCGGCGGACTGCTCACCGGACGGCACCAGATCCGGCTTCACACCGAAGTCGATCAGCGCGGCGGCGGTCTGCTCTCCGACGGCCGCGACCTTGATCCCGGCGAAGGCACGGGCGTCGAGCCCGTACTCCTCGAACTTCTCCCGTACGGCCTTCACCGCGTTCACCGAGGTGAACGCGATCCACTCGTAGCGGCCCGTGACCAGACCCTTGACCGCGCGCTCCATCTGCTGGGGCGTGCGCGGCGGCTCGACGGCGATCGTCGGGACCTCGTGCGGCACGGCACCGTACGAACGCAGTTGGTCGGAGAGCGACGCCGCCTGCTCCTTCGTGCGCGGTACGAGCACCCTCCAGCCGAACAACGGCTTCGACTCGAACCACGCGAGCTGGTCGCGCTGGGCGGCGGAGCTGCGCTCCCCGACCACGGCTATCACCGACTGGTGCCCGTCCGGCGACGGGAGGACCTTGGCCTGCTTCAGGACCTGGGCGATCGTCCCGAGGGTCGCCGTCCAGGTGCGCTGACGCGTCGTCGTCCCGGCGATCGTCACCGTGAGCGGGGTGTCGGGCTTACGGCCCGCCGAGACCAGCTCACCGGCGGCCGCGGCCACCGAGTCGAGCGAAGCGGACACGACGGCCGTCGCGTCGCTCGCACCGACCTCGGACCAGCAGCGGTCCGACGCCGTACGCGCGTCGACGAAGCGCACATCGGCGCCCTGCGCGTCCCGCAGCGGCACACCGGCGTACGCGGGTACACCGACCGCGTTCGCGATGCCGGGCACGACCTCGAAAGGCACACCCGCGGCGGCACAGGCGAGCATCTCGGCGCCGGTGTTGCCGTCCAGGCCGGGGTCGCCCGTGACGGCACGCACCACCCGCCTCCCGCCCTTCGCTGCCTCCATGACAAGATTGGCGGCATCCCTGAGGACGGGTACTCCAGCGGGTGTTGACGCCATGTCAACAACCGTCATCTCAGGCGTACTTACCCCTGCCCGCGCATGGCAGCGGACGACGTCGAGAACCTCGGGTTCCGCGACAAGAACGTCCGCGCTCGCAAGCGCCTCGACGGCGCGCAGTGTCAGCAGTCCCGGGTCGCCGGGACCGGCGCCGAGGAAGGTGACATGCCCTGCGGACAGGACAGGGAAGTCGGATACGACAGGGCCGGTGGGGCTCAAAGTGCTCGCTCCCCCATAAGACCGGCCGCACCCTTGGCGAGCATCTCGGACGCGAGCTCGCGACCGAGGGCCGCCGCGTCGTCGTGCGACGTGGGGACGGGACCGGTGATGGACAGCTGCACCAGGGAAGTGCCGTCGGTCGAACCGACGACACCGCGCAGGCGCAGTTCGTTGACAACCTGCCCGTCGGCCAGGAGGTCGGCCAGCGCACCCACAGGTGCGGAACAGCCGGCCTCCAGGGCGTTGAGCAGGGCGCGCTCGGCGGTCACGGCGATCCGGGTGTACGGGTCGTCGAGCTCGGCGAGGGCTGCGGCGAGGTCCGCGCTGCTTTCAGCGCATTCGATCGCCAGTGCTCCCTGGCCGGGAGCGGGCAGGACGGTGTCGACCGGCAGGAAGCCGGTCACCTCGTCCGTGCGTCCGAGGCGGCTGAGCCCGGCGGCGGCGAGTACCACCGCGTCCAGCTCCCCGCTCCGTACAAAACCAATGCGCGTATCGACGTTCCCACGGATCGCCACGGTCTCTATCTCGAGGCCGTGCGAGCGGGCGTACGCGTTGAGCTGCGCCATGCGGCGCGGCGAACCGGTACCGATGCGGGCACCGGGCGGCAGCTGCTCGAAGGTCAGCCCGTCCCGCGCCACCAGAGCGTCGCGCGGGTCCTCGCGCGGCGGCACGGCGGCCAGGACGAGTCCCTCGGGCTGCGTGGTCGGCAGGTCCTTCAGCGAGTGGACGGCGAAGTCCACCTCGCCGCTGAGCAGCGCCTCGCGCAGGGCCGCGACGAAAACGCCGGTCCCGCCGATCTGCGCCAGGTGCTCCCGGGAGACGTCTCCGTACGTGGTGATCTCGACGAGCTCGACGGCACGCCCGGTCACCTCACGGACGGCGTCGGCGACCATGCCGGACTGCGCCATGGCGAGCTTGCTGCGCCGGGTGCCTAGCCGGAGCGGCCTGGTGGTCTCCCCACCCAGGGGTGAGTTGTCGGTCATGACCGCCCTCTATTCGGGTCGTTCAGGTCTGCCCGGGAGACGGCGGCCACCGTCTGCGGGTCGAGGTCGAAGAGTTCACGCAGCGCATCGGCGTACCCGGCACCGCCGGGCTCGCTGGCGAGCTGCTTGACCCGCACGGTGGGCGCGTGCAGGAGTTTGTCGACGACGCGGCGCACGGTCTGCGTGATCTCGGCGCGCTGCTTCTCGTCCAGGTCGGGGAGGCGTCCGTCGAGCCGCGCGATCTCGCCGGCCACCACATCGGCGGCCATGGTGCGCAGGGCGACGACGGTCGGGGTGATGTGGGCGGCGCGCTGAGCGGCTCCGAAGGCGGCGACCTCGTCGGCGACGATGGTGCGCACCTGGTCCACATCGGCGGCCATCGGGGCGTCCGCGGACGCCTCGGCGAGCGACTCGATGTCGACGAGGCGCACACCGGCGACGCGGTGCGCCGCTCCGTCGATGTCGCGCGGCATCGCGAGGTCGAGCAGGTGGAGCCGGGCCGGGCCGGTGGCGGCGGGCCGCACGGGCACCCGGCGCACGGCACGGTCCTGCGCGGCAGCGGTGGCGGAACCGTTCTCCACCCACGCGGCGTGCTGGTCCAGCGCGTCGGGCGCGGCGGCGGCCGGGGCCTCGGGCGTCTGGGCCGCGGTGTCGAATGCGACGCCGAGCGCATGGGCGACGGCCTTCGCGGTGAGCACGAGACCGGTCGCTCCCGTGCAGGACACGACGACATCGGCACGGGCCAGCTCGTCCGCGACCGCGTCCATCTCGACGGCACGCGCCGTGGGGACCCCGGC
The DNA here is from genome assembly GCF_040295485.1 of Streptomyces sp. NPDC002793. Lineage (NCBI taxonomy): Bacteria > Bacillati > Actinomycetota > Actinomycetes > Kitasatosporales > Streptomycetaceae > Streptomyces > Streptomyces sp. NPDC002793. The sequence goes on from NZ_JBEOVL010000001.1 coordinate 355,281, forward strand.
CTGGCCGAGGATCTCGACGAGCCGGTCGGCACGGGCCCGGGTGCGGTTGGCGACGACGATCTCCTCGACGCCGGCACGGGCCAGGGTGGCGGCGGCGAGCGAGGACATGGAGCCTGCGCCGATCACCAGGGCGCGCTTGCCGGCCGCCCAGGCGTTGACCTCGGCGCCGTCGGCCAGCTGTTCCAGACCGAAGGTGACGAGCGACTGCCCGGCCCGGTCGATCCCGGTCTCGCTGTGGGCGCGCTTGCCGACCCGAAGGGCCTGCTGGAAGAGGTCGTTCAGCAGACGGCCGGCGGTGTGGAGCTCCTGCCCCAGCGCGAGCGCGTCCTTGATCTGACCGAGGATCTGGCCCTCGCCGACGACCATCGAGTCCAGCCCGCACGCCACCGAGAAGAGGTGGTGGACGGCCCGGTCCTCGTAGTGCACGTAAAGATAAGGAGTGAGCTCGTCCAGCCCGACCCCGCTGTGCCGCGCGAGGAGGGTGGACAGCTCGGCGACACCCGCGTGGAACTTGTCCACGTCCGCGTACAGCTCGATGCGGTTGCACGTGGCCAGGACCGCGGCCTCGGTCGCGGGCTCCGCGGCGAGGGTGTCCTGCAGCAGCTTCGTCCGGGCCTCGACCGACAGGGACGCCCGTTCCAGCACGGAGACGGGGGCACTGCGGTGGCTCAGACCTACGACCAGGAGACTCATGCCGGCATCACGGCGGGCATGTCCCCGTCAGGTCCCTTCCGGCCGGCGGGAGTGGCGCGCATCGGCGGCGCCTCCTCGGCGTCACCGTCACCGCCCACACCCGCCCTGCCGTCGGCAGCGGCCTCCTCGCCGGCCTTGCGCTGCTCGTGGAAGGCGAGGATCTGGAGCTCGATCGAGAGGTCGACCTTGCGCACGTCGACGCCGTCGGGCACGGACAGGACCGTCGGCGCGAAGTTCAGGATGGAGGTCACGCCCGCGGCGACGAGCCGGTCGCAGACCTGCTGGGCCGCGCCGGGCGGGGTCGTGATGACACCGATGGACACACCGTTGTCACTGATGATCCGGTCCAGGTCATCGGTGTGCTGCACGGCGATACCGGCCACGGGCGTACCCGCCATGGCGGGGTCGGCGTCGATCAGCGCGGCGACCCGGAAACCACGGGAGGCGAAACCGCCGTAATTGGCGAGCGCGGCGCCGAGGTTACCGATCCCCACGATGGCGACCGGCCAGTCCTGGGTGAGCCCGAGCTCCCGGGAGATCTGGTAGACGAGGTACTCGACGTCGTACCCGACACCGCGTGTGCCGTAGGAGCCCAGGTAGCTGAAGTCCTTGCGCAGCTTCGCTGAGTTGACCCCCGCCGCCGCGGCGAGTTCCTCGGAGGAGACCGTGGGAACCGAGCGCTCGGAGAGCGCCGTCAGTGCGCGGAGATACAGCGGAAGCCGAGCGACGGTGGCCTCGGGAATTCCTCGGCTACGGGTCGCCGGTCGGTGAGTTCGGCCAGTTGCCACGGTGCTCCTGCGGGATGAGCGGGGCTGCAGGCGGCCGTATGTCCTATGACCGCCCCGTCGACAGCAGGCTATGTCTTTGTGAACGCGTGCACAAAGATAGTGTCCGTTTTGTCTGGTCAAAGTGACCGGGGTCACGCATATTCCCTGCGTGATCCCGGAACCCGGCACGTCATCAGCCCGTTGCGGGCCCGAAGGGGGCAAGACGGTACACACTCCTCATGTCCAGGCCCCCGAGACCACTCAAAACGCCCATGATGTTAACCGGGATTCGCACGGAAAGCCCCCTCACGTACGCAACGCCGTGCGCAGCCTCGCCGGGTCCACCCGCCAGAAGGTGTGCTGTTCGCCATCGATCAGGACCACCGGGATCTGCTCCCAGTACTCCTTGTGGAGCGCCTCGTCCCGCGTGATGTCCTTCTCCACCCAGGACGCGCCGGTCTCCTCGCAGACGGCGCTCACCACCTGCCGCGCGTCCTCGCAGAGGTGACACCCGGGCTTCCCCAGGAGGGTCACCACCCGGTCCGCGGGCTTCTTCTTCGTACGACGCAGCAGTGCACTCATGCCTTCATTCTGCGCCCGGAACCGCGCCCCGCGGAGCCCTGCGGGTGAGCGTCATCACCCGTTCAACACCCCGGCACCGGAGTGTTCACACCATCGCATCCCGCCGGGTCGGGAAGAGCGGAACGGAATGGCTATGCTCACGACATGGCCGCTCTTGGATGGCTCACCCCTCGCAGGCGCCCCGCCACGGCACGCAGCGTGCTCGCAGGCGAGGCAGCGGCAGAGGCCGCGCAGAAGTCGGCACGCATCGTCGAGGCCGAAGAGCTGCCGACGCCCCCGGAGGAAAAGCGGGAACCGGCGTTCCCGGTGGCCGGGGACACCCGGGCCGCCGCCTTCTTCGACCTCGACAACACCGTGATGCAGGGTGCCGCGATCTTCCACTTCGGACGTGGCCTGTACAAGCGGAAGTTCTTCCAGCGTCGCGAACTGACCAGGTTCGCCTGGCAGCAGGCATGGTTCAGGCTGGCCGGCGTCGAGGACCCGGAACACATGCAGGACGCCCGTGACAGCGCCCTGTCCATCGTCAAGGGCCACCGCGTCTCCGAGCTGATGTCCATCGGTGAGGAGATCTACGACGAGTACATGGCCGACCGCATCTGGCCCGGCACCCGCGCCCTGGCCCAGGCCCACCTCGACGCGGGCCAGAAGGTCTGGCTCGTCACCGCCGCACCGGTGGAGACGGCCACGATCATCGCCCGCCGCCTGGGCCTGACCGGTGCCCTCGGCACGGTCGCCGAGTCGGTCGACGGCGTCTACACCGGCCGGCTGGTCGGCGAACCCCTGCACGGCCCGGCGAAGGCCGAGGCGGTGCGCGCGCTGGCGGCCGCCGAGGGCCTGGACCTGGAGCGCTGCGCCGCCTACAGCGACTCGCACAACGACATCCCCATGCTCTCCCTGGTCGGCCACCCCTACGCGATCAACCCGGACTCCAAGCTCCGCAAGCACGCCCGCTCCCTTGACTGGCGGTTGCGCGACTACCGCACCGGCCGCAAGGCCGCCAAGGTCGGCATCCCGGCCGCCGCGGGCGTCGGCGCCCTGGCGGGGGGCACGGCCGCCGCGGTCGCGCTCCACCGCCGCCGCCGCTGACCCCGCGCGTCCCCCACATCGCCTCACGGCGGCGGGAGCGGCACGCCCGGGGACGTACGCCCGATCGGTAGCGGGTCGGCGGGCGCCGACCTCATCGCTCCGGCCAGTCGTGTTGCGTTCCCGTGACCACAACCCGTCGCGGCCTCAGGCAGATCCCGAAGCTATTCGATCAATAACTGGTCACGATGTGCTGCTCTTCCCGTCACTTAGAGGTTACCGAAGCGACGTAACCGGTGATTTGAGCAACTGGGTGTAGCCCGGCCTATACGAAGCGTTATTCTCCTCAGACGCACAAGGAGCCCGCCACCCGCTACCACGAGTGACGGTTTTCGAACTGCACGTGATGGAAGCTCTGCCTCTGGGAGTCCCGTGTACCCACACGTCGGGGTTGACACCTCGGGCCTGGCTACGCTGCGCGCAACGGTCCTCGACCTCTTGCGCGGCTTCGTCCCCACCGCGTACGCCGTCCCCCAATTTGCCACCCCTGTACCTGCCGGCCCTTGCTACGCGCTGGCCGAACGCAGCGCGGCCGTCGGAAGACGCAGCACCCGCGGCGCCGCGACCACGCCTGCCGTCCGTCGGCCCACAGCCGACAGCGACAGCGCGCGCATGATGGATCTCGTCGAGCGCGCGCAGGCCGGTGAGGCCGAGGCCTTCGGCCGCTTGTACGACCAGTACAGCGACACCGTGTACCGGTACATCTACTACCGCGTGGGAGGCAAGGCGACAGCGGAGGACCTCACCAGCGAGACGTTCCTGCGCGCACTCCGCCGCATCTCCACCTTCACCTGGCAGGGCCGCGATTTCGGTGCCTGGCTGGTCACGATCGCTCGGAACCTGGTCGCCGACCACTTCAAATCCAGTCGTTTCCGACTGGAAGTGACCACTGGCGAAATGCTCGACGCCAACGAGGTCGCGCGGAGCCCGGAGGACTCCGTCCTGGAATCCCTTTCCAACGCCGCCCTGCTGCAAGCCGTACGCCGGCTCAACCCTCAGCAGCAGGAGTGCGTGACCCTGAGGTTCCTGCAGGGTCTCTCAGTCGCCGAGACCGCCAGAGTCATGGGAAAGAACGAGGGCGCGATCAAAACCTTGCAGTACCGAGCCGTGCGTACACTCGCGCGACTCCTGCCGGACGACGCACGCTGACACCACCACGGCGGCCACGCCCGGCCGTAAGTGACGTGCTCGTGACACACCGATCGGATCATCCGCAGTCCGTAACCCAACTGCCGCGCCACTCGTTGTGCCGGATGCAGGCCCCCTGTCGCCCCGCCTGACCGTTTCCACTCGCTCGACCGTGTGGAAACGCCTACGGCGGGCAACCTTCCGGACCTCAGGGGAGTCGACCGTCATGACGAGAGGAGGTGCCGCCAGTGATCGCAAACGTTTCGGCACACCGGCGGGCGAACGCCTTCGCCCAGGCCCTGGAGGAGCAGTCCCCCCAGGGTGCGGCGGCCGTACAGCCCGAGGAACCGGCCCAACAGGCCGACCACGGACCGCTGTTGGCCCTGGCGAACGGCCTCGGTGAGCTACCGGAGCCGGAATTCGATCCCGAGGTCAAAGTGGTGCAGCGAGCCCAGCTCGTCGCCGCCATGGAGACCATGTTCGCCGAAGGCGGTGCGTCCACGGGCCCTACGGTGCCCGAACAACGGAACAAGGGAGCGCACCGGGCCTCCCCGATCCGGAGGCTGCGTCCCCGCTCACGCTGGGCGAAGGGCCTCACCGCGGGCGGGCTCACGATCGGTGTCGCCGCGGGAGCATTCGGCGGAGTGGCCGCTGCCAGCTCCGACGCCCTGCCCGGTGATTCCCTCTACCCGCTCAAGCGCGGCATGGAGGACATCAACCTCGGCCTGGCCGACGGCGACGCCGACCGGGGCGAGGCCTACCTCGACCAGGCCTCGACGCGCCTCAGCGAAGCCCGCAGGCTGATGGAGCGAGGCCGCGCCGGCTCCATGGACCATGAATCGATCGGTGAGGTCAGACGCGCACTGGACAGCGTGACCCACGACGCCACCGAGGGGCACCGACTGCTCCACACCGCCTACGAGCGCGACGGTTCCCTCGGCCCCATCCAGACACTGGACTCCTTCTCCCGCTCGCACCGCGCGAGCTGGAACTCCCTGCGCGGTCTGCTGCCCGTACAGCTGACCGACATCGGCGACAAGGTCAGCTCCGTCTTCGAGGCCATGGACCAGGAGGTCGCGCCCCTGAAGTCCCTGCTGCCTCCGGCCCCGGGCACCGAAGGAGACGCACCACCCGCCGGTTCCCCCCAGGAGGACCGGGGCTCCGTGGCACCGGACCACTCCGTCCCCTCCGCCTCCACGGCGCCGGACGACAGCGCGTCCACGGACAGCGGCACGCCGAAGCCCTCCGGATCCGACAGCCCGGCCGACGGCCTGCTCGGCGGCGGCACGGACGGCCTGCTGGACGAACTTCCGACGGACGACACCACCCCGTCGTCCCCGGGCGGCGGCACTTCCGGAGCGCCCCCCGCACCGGACGTCACCCTGCCGCCTCTCCTCCCCGGGCTGCTGCCCGACCTGGGCATCGACAGCGAGACCATCGACCGCCCGTAGCGAACACACAGGTGAGGGGGCCGTCCCGATCGGACGGCCCCCTCACCCGTGTGTCCTCGCGCGGTCAGAAGAAGACCGACCGGCGCTGCACCAGCAGCTTGTACAGCGTGTGCTGGATCTGCTCCCGCACCTGATCCGTCAGATTGAACATCAGCATCGGGTCCTCGGCCGCCTCCGGGGGATATCCGTCCGTCGGGATCGGTTCTCCGAACTGGATCGTCCACTTCGTCGGCAACGGCAGGGCGCCCAGCGGTCCCAGCCACGGGAAGGTCGGCGTGATCGGGAAGTACGGGACTCCCAGGATCCGCGCCAGCGTCTTCGAGTTGCCGATCATCGGGTAGATCTCCTCCGCGCCCACGATCGAGCACGGCACGATCGGCACTCCGGCCCGCAGCGCCGTCGACACGAAGCCGCCCCGCCCGAAGCGCTGCAGCTTGTACCGCTCACCGAACGGCTTCCCGATGCCCTTGAAGCCCTCCGGCATCACACCGACGACCTCACCCCGCTGCAGCAGGCGCTCCGCGTCCTCCGCGCACGCGAGGGTGTGCCCGGCCTTCCGCGCCAGCTCGTTGACCACCGGCAGCATGAACACGAGGTCGGCCGCGAGCAGCCGCAGGTGCCGTTCGGCGGGGTGGTTGTCGTGCACGGCGACCTGGAGCATCAGCCCGTCCAGCGGCAGCGTCCCGGAGTGGTTGGCCACGATGAGGGCCCCGCCGTCCGACGGGATGTTCTCGATGCCCTTCACCTCGACCCGGAAGTACGTGTCCGCCAGCGGCCGCAGCATCGACATGAGGACCTGATCGGTCAGCTCCTTGTCGTAGCCGAACTCGTCGACGTCGTAATCCCCCGTGAGCCGGCGCCGCAGGAACGCGAGCCCACCGGCGATCCGCCGGTCCCAGCCACTTCCGGAACCCTCCGCTCCGCCCTCGGGGGCGGCCTCAGCGGCCTCGGCGGCCCCTTCCGGCACCTGACCGCCCGGCAGGGCGCTCACGGGCGCGGGACCGGACACAGCGGGCCCCTGTCCCCGGCTGCCGGGCAGCGCACCTCTGCGCCGCCCCGCGCCCGAGCGCGAACGGTCGTCGTCGAAGGGAATGACCTTGGCGTCCGCCATCGTCGGTCGCGCTCCTCTACCTGGCGCCGTGCGTCGAATGTGTCGTGCCGGCCGCTCCCCCGCCGAGCCGCAGATCGGCCAGCCGGCCGACCGCCCTGCCCACCCGTTCCGGGGGCAGCAGCCCCGGCCCCCGGCTCCGCGCGAACTCCGCGAACGTCCCGGCCGTGGTGAACTCCGGCCGGAAACCCAGCGTCTCGCGCATCTGCACGGTCGAGACCACCCTGCCGTGGGTGAGGAGCCGGATCTGCTCCGGCGAGAAGTCCGTCATGCCGATCGTGCGGAGCGCCGATCCCACCCAGGTGACGGCCGGCAGCATCACCGGCACGGTCGGCCGTCCCAGCCTGCGCGAGCACTGCGAGAGCAGCAGCACACCATCGCCCGCGATGTTGAACGTGCCACTGTTCAGCGTGCCCCGCCGGGGCTCACGGGCGGCGATCTCCAGTACGTCGACGACGTCGTCCTCATGGACGAACTGCAGCCGGGGGTCGTAGCCGAAGACCGTCGGCAGCACAGGCAGCGACAGGTAGTCGGCGAGCGGTGAATCCGCCTCGGGGCCCAGGATGTTCGCGAACCGCAGCACGCACACGGCCACGTCCGGCCTCCGGCGGGCGAACCCGCGGACGTATCCCTCGACCTCCACCGCGTCCTTGGCGAAGCCGCCGCTGGGCAGGGACTTGGGCGGCGTGGTCTCCGTGAAGACCGCGGGGTCGCGGGGGGCGGAGCCGTACACGTTGGTGCTTGACTTGACCACGAGCCGCTGCACCGACGGGGATTTCTGGCAGGCGCCGAGCAGCTGCATCGTGCCGATGACGTTGGTCTCCTTGGCCGTCGTCCGGCCGCCCGTGCCGAGCGCCTTCGCGGAGACGTCCAGATGGACGACCGTGTCGACGGAATGCTCGGCGAGGACCCTGGCGATCGCCGACTGCCGGATGTCCGCGAGGACGAATTCGGCGTCACCGAGCCGGTGTCCGGGTGCGACCGCGTCCACGGCGATCACCCGGTCCACGCCCGGGTCGCGCTGGATGCGTCGCACGAAGCGGCCTCCCAGCTGCCGGGCGGCGCCTGTGACGAGCACGATCTTCCCCAAGATCAGCGCCTTCCGTCGATCGTTCACGTACACCGAGCGGGGTCTTCCCCTGGCCGTCACCGTAGTCGGTGAAGGTGGCGGTGTGACGACCCCAGGCGGGCTTTACCGAACCGATGGCGGAATACCACCGGATCCGCCGCACGCCACCGCAGCCCGGACACGGGCCCGGGAACGCACCGAGGCCCTTCCGCCAGTACGGCGGAAGGGCCTCGGACTCACGAACCGCGTTCGCTTACTTCTTGTTGCGACGCTGAACGCGCGTGCGCTTGAGCAGCTTGCGGTGCTTCTTCTTGGCCATCCGCTTACGCCGCTTCTTGATAACAGAGCCCACGACTACCCTCGCTCACTTCTTCTTCACTGGTGCGGGGCGTCTGGGCCCACACGACCTACGTCGGCCTAGCCTACCCGCCACCGGGTGAGGGACGTAATCCGAGGGCTACGTCAGGCCGACTCCACCCCCACGAAGGACTCGCGAAGATACTCGTGAACCGCTTGCTCCGGGACCCGAAAGGACCTTCCCACCCTGATCGCGGGCAGATGACCGCTGTGCACCAAGCGGTACACGGTCATCTTCGACACCCTCATGACCGAGGCTACTTCCGCCACGGTCAGAAATTTGACCTCGTTGAGAGGCCTCTCACTGTCAGCAGCCATGACCCACCTGTACCTTCCGCACGAGACGCGCACCGGCTTCCCCTCCGGTGACTCTTCGTCGTTGTGCGCTCACTCCCCAGGTTAGGTGCGGGTGATGCGAGTGGGGAAGAGGTGAGGCGATCGGCCGCCTACCGTGACAGACACGCCCGATTGAGTACATACCGAGTAAGGGGCCGGTAGTAGTCCGGCCGCACGCCGTCATCAAGCGGAACGACGACGGACACCCTCCCCTCCGCCTCCCCCACGAACGGCGCGGGGTCATCCGTATCCGCCGGCCCGATGGCCTCGATGCCCAGCTGACCTGCCCCGCAGACCCATCCGTGGTCTCCGACCACCAGCTCGGGCAGCACTCCCCGGGCCTTCACGATCTCCTCCAGCACGGCCCTGACCGGCAGCGGCGAATGGGTATGTGCGCCGGTAACACTTCCGGGGGCCCGCACGCCCGGTTCGCGCACCAAGGCGACACCTCGCACGTAGTCAAGAGTGAACGTGCGTACGCCGAACCGGGTCGTTATGTCGACACATCGGCCCTGCGCGGGGGTGAGTACCGCGCACCCCGCCGCCGACAAAGCGTCTGCCAGTCCGGCGTAGAACCCGAGCAGCCGATGCGGATGCCCGGTGCCGAACAGCACCGGAGACCGTCTCTCCGCGGCATCCGCGAGCCGTCCCGCGAAGGCGTCGAGGGCCGCCAGGGTCCGGTCCGGATCGATCACATCCGGACCTGACACATGACCGGGATCATCGGAGACCCCGCACCTCTCGGCCATCAGCCGCAGCAGATCACGCTCTCCCCAGGCACGGACCGGATCGAGCCCGAGCAGCACACGGGGGTCCCTCGCCGCGAAGAGCCGATAGCTCCGCAGACTGGTCTCCCGCAGCGTGGCCACGGGGCCGGCGAGCCGGGCCGCCAGCAGATGAGCGCGTAACGCTCCGGTACTCAACACCCTCCCGATGCTCCACCACCGGGGTCGATCACGGGCCGGAACCCGGGCACCGCCCCACCGTTGGCGTAACGGCCACGGGCGGGACCGCGCCGCCGCCCTCAGGCCAGCAGCCCGCGCAGGGGGAACGCCGAACGCCGTGTCGCCAGCACCGCCTGGTCCAGCCGGTCCGCCGGGTCGTACCCGTCCTCCCAGGACTTCCACGACGGCGTGCGGCCGTCCGTCATCCGAGCCGGTCCCAACTGCCGTGTGCGGGCGTAGGCCTCGTCCCGCCATGACGACGGAATGACCGACTCCGGATCCACCGGCGCATGCGCGGCGATCCCCACGAGATGGGTCCAGGACCGCGGCACCACATCCACCACCGCGTACCCGCCGCCGCCAAGCGCCACCCAACGCCCGTCCTCGACATAGGTGTGCGCGAGGTCATGACAGGCCGTCATGACGGCCCGCTGGGCATCCAGCGACACCGCGAGATGGGCCAGTGGATCCTCGAAGTGCGTGTCGGCACCGTGCTGGGTCACCAGCACCTGCGGCCGGAACTCCTCCAGCAGCTCGGGCACCACCGCGTGGAAGGCCCGCAGCCACCCAGCGTCCCCCGTGCCCGCCGGCAGCGCCACGTTCACCGCACCGCCCTCCGCCGACCCGGCACCGGTCTCCTCCGGCCAACCCGTCTGCGGGAACAGGGTGCGCGGGTGCTCGTGCAGCGAGACCGTCAGCACCCGGGGGTCCTCCCAGAACGCCGCCTGCACCCCGTCCCCGTGGTGGACGTCCACGTCGACGTACGCCACCCGCTCCGCGCCCAGCTCCAGCACCCGCGCGATGGCGAGCGCCGGATCGTTGTACACGCAGAACCCCGAGGCCGCCCCGGGCATCGCGTGGTGCAGCCCGCCGCTGAAGTTCACGGCGTGCGAGGTCTCACCGCGCCACACCGCCTCCGCCGCCCCCACCGAGAGCCCTGCGATGAGCGCGGACGCCTCGTGCATCCCCGCGAAGGCGGGGTCGTCGACGGTCCCGAGCCCGTACGCCTGATCGGCAGCCCGGGGTTCCGCCGACGCGGCACGTACGGCCGCCACGTAGTCCTCACGGTGCACGAGCCGCAGCGTGGAGTCCCCCGCCGACCTGGCCGAGCGGACCTCCACCGACCCGTCCAGCCCGAACGCCCGCACCAGGCCCATCGTCAGGGCGAGTCTGACCGGATCCATGGGGTGACCGGACCCGAAGTCGTATCCCGTTACTGCCTCATCCCACATCAGCTGCGCGCGCCCGCTCATGCCCGCCACCGTATCGGGCGGGTTCCGTGCCGAACGACCGGGCGTACACGAGCGTCGCGAGGACCAGCACCATGGGCACGAGCATCGCCCCGCGGTAGCTCCACGCGTCCCCCAGCGCCCCCACCAGCGGTGACCCGACGAGGAAACCCACGTAGTTGAAGACGTTCAGCCGGGCCACGGCCACATCACTCGCCCCGGGGAACATCCTCCCCGCCGCGGCGAAGGTCTGCGGCACGATCACACAGAGCCCGAGCAGCGTGAAGCCGAGCATCCCCCACCAGGCGCCCGGGGCCACCGCCACCACCGCGAACCCGACGGCGGCCAGCACGCTGCCACCCCGGACCACGGCCACCGCGCCGAACCGCCGCACCCCCAGGTCACCGACGGCCCGGCCCAGCAGAGTCGTCACCATGTAGACGTTGTACGGAACGGTCGCCAGCTGTTCCGAGCTGCCCAGCACGTCCTGCAGATACTTCGCGCTCCAATTGGAGACCGTCGAGTCCCCGATGTACGCGAACGCCATCACCAGGCAGAGCGGCAGCAGCAGCCTGAACGGCACGGACGCACCCTGGCCGGACTCCGCGGGCACCCGGTCCCCGCCGGTCTTCCCCTCCGCGTACCACCGGCTGCCGATCAGGGCCGCGGGCAGCAGGACCAGGACGACCGGCAGGTAGGACGCCATCAGCGACCGATCCTGGTGCGCGCCCACCCAGGCCGCCGAGGCCCCGGCGATGCCGCCCAGGCTGTACGCGGCGTGGAACCCGAGCATGATGCTGCGCCCGTACGCCCGTTGGAGGCTGACGCCCATCATGTTCATCGACGCGTCCAGGGCCCCGACCGCCAGCCCGAAGAGACCCAGTGCGGCGACGAGCTGCCAGACCTCGCTCCCGGCTCCCACACCCAGCAGGGCCAGCAGTACGACGGGCTGGGCCCACCTGAGCACGATCCCTGGCCGTACCCGAGCGACCACCTTCTCGGTGCCCACGCTGGCGACGCCCGCCAGCACAGGCACCGCGGCGAGGAAGGCGGGCAGCAGCCCGTCGGATATCCCGTACCGGTCCTGAATGGCGGGGATGCGCGTCACCAGCAGGGCGAAGGTCACCCCTTGCACCAGGAAGCTGAGCGCCAGGGAGACTCTGCCGTGCCGCGACCGCGCATCCGTCATGGCCGCGAGCGTAGGGCTCCGGACTACCGCTGGGTAGATCGGTCAGGCGAGCAGTTTCAAGAGCTGCGACATGTCGGAGAAGTGCCCGGTGACCCCGACGAGCCGGTCCGCCGGCATCATCGAAGTGAATCCGTACACCTCCATCCCGGCCGCGCGGGCCGCTTCGACACCGAGCGGGCTGTCCTCGATCACGACACACCGGTCGGGGGCGACGCCCATCCGTTCGGCGGCGTGGAGGAACAGGTCCGGGGCCGGCTTCCCCCGCCCCACGTCCTCGGAGCTGAAGATCCACTCCTCCTCGAACCACTGGTCGAGCCCGGCCTTGCGGTGTCCGGCCGCGATCTTCTGGTGGCTTCCGGACGAGGCGACGCAGTACGCCACCCCGTCGGCGACGAGCTCACCCAGCAGCTCCTGGACGCCGTCCACCGCGGACAGCTGCTCGGCCTCGAACGCGGCGAGGGTGCGGCGGTGCAGTTCGTCGTCGAACTCCGCGGGGAGCTTCTGGCTCGTCCGCTCGTCCACCAGGTCGTGCACCCGGTGGATGGCGGCCCCCATGTAGTCGCGGAGGGACTCCTCGTACGAGGTGGGGTGACCGAGCTCCGTGAGGTAGCCGGCCAGGACCGTGTTGGAGATGGGCTCACTGTCGACGAGCACGCCGTCGTTGTCGAAGATGACCAGTTCGTAGCGCATGGTTCGACCCTAGACGCTGTGAACGCAGAAAAGCCCCGTGCCACAAGGGCACGGGGCTTTCCCGGAATAATTGTTCGGCGGCGTCCTACTCTCCCACAGGGTCCCCCCTGCAGTACCATCGGCGCTGAAAGGCTTAGCTTCCGGGTTCGGAATGTAACCGGGCGTTTCCCTAACGCAATGACCACCGAAACACTATGAAATTAACCAACACCGGAAAAAACACGGCCGTTCGTTATTTCAGAACTAACACAGTGGACGCGAGCAACTGAGGACAAGCCCTCGGCCTATTAGTACCAGTCAGCTCCACCCGTTACCGGGCTTCCACATCTGGCCTATCAAC